>QKAK01000002.1 GCA_003247225.1 Spirochaetota bacterium
AGGCGGATCGTCCAGAACGACCTGTTCCCGATACCGCTTACGGACGGGACTATCCTGGCGATCATAGCGAGGGACGTGACCGACGAGCGCCGCCTGGCCGAGGAGAACATCGAGCGCATACGCAAGCTCGACCACGCGCAGAAGATGGAGGCGGTCGGTACGCTATCCGGCGGCATAGCCCACGATTTCAACAACACGCTCGCCGGCATCGTCGGCGCGGCGTCATTGATACGCCAGGGCATAGAGAGCGGGAGCGTGACCACGGCGGCCGACGTCGAGCGCGAGCTCGAGCTGATAGAGCGCGCCTCGAAGCGGGCCGCCTCGTCGGTTCGCAGGCTGCTGACGCTGACCCGCAAGCGGTCGCCCGAGTCGCTGGTCTTCAGGCTCGACGAGGCGCTCGGGCGCGTGGAGGAGTTCGCCTCGCGCTCTATGGACCAGTCGGTATCCTTGAACCTGCGCCGCGGCATGCCCGAGGCTTGGGTCCGCGGGGACGCGGGCCAGCTCGAGCAGCTGTTCCTCAACCTGATCGTGAACGCCGAGCACGCCGTCACGATCATGAGGCCGAGGGAGCAGCGGCGGGGCGGGAATATCGATATAGCCCTGTACCGCTTCGTACCCGATAGGGACTTCCTCCTGGCCAACCCGAACGTCGCGGAGACGGAGTACTGGGCCCTGTCGGTCAAGGACGACGGCGTCGGCGTGCCTAGGCATATCCAGAGGCGCATCTTCGACCCGTTCTACACGACCAAGCCGAGCGAGGCCTCGAGCGGGCTCGGGCTGGCGATGGTCCACGCCATAGCTACCCAGCACGGCGGCTTCGTCGACCTGCGCTCCGAGCCGGGAGAGGGGGCGGAGTTCGTCGTCTACCTGCCCGTCGCCCCGGCATGCGGCGACGCCTGCCCGGACGACGCCGCGCCGCGCCGCGGAACCGGCGCCGTGCTCATAGTCGACGACGACGACATACCTCGCGAGACGGCCATGTCGCTGCTCGGCGCGCTCGGCTACGGCGCCGTAGTCGCTTCGTCGGGCGAGGAGGCGTATAGGCTATTCGAGGAGCGGCCGTCGGCGTGGAAGGCCGCGCTGCTCGACCTGCGCCTCGGGGACTGTTCCGGAGACGAGCTGGCCGGCAGGATGCGGAAGCTCCGGCCCGACCTGCCCATCGTGATCGCGAGCGGCTTCCACGAGGACGCGGCCGACGATAGCGACTGGTCAGGCTACGCCGGCGCGGGGGGCGCGGCCTTCGCCTTGCTCCGCAAGCCGTACACCATGGGCGAGCTGTCGCGCGCCATAGCGGAGGCCGGGGCTTGAGCGGCTGGGCGAGCGCCGAGTCGGTGCTCAAGGACGTATTCGGCTACGACTCGTTCAGGCCCCTGCAGCTCGAGATCATCACCGCGGCGCTATCCGGCCGCGACACGCTCGCCATACTGCCGACCGGCGGCGGTAAGTCGCTGTGCTACCAGGTGCCGGCGCTGATCCTGGGCGGGACGACGCTGGTCGTCTCCCCGCTGATCGCGCTGATGCGCGACCAGGTGGCCGCGCTCCGCGCGGCCGGCGTCGACGCGGTCTTCATCAACAGCTCGCTCGACGCCGGGGAACGGCGCGAGATCGAGGCCAGGGTGCGTTCCGGCGCCGTGCGCCTCGTGTACGCCGCGCCCGAATCGCTGGCGGGCGACAGGCTCCTGTCGCTGCTCGACGACGCGCCGCCCAGGCTGATCGTCGTCGACGAGGCCCACTGCGTCTCCGAGTGGGGCCATGATTTCAGGCCGGAGTACCGGGGGCTAGGCTACCTGCGCGAGCGCTACCCCGGCGCCGCCTGGATGGCGACGACCGCCACGGCTACCGAGCGCGTCCGCGCCGACATAGCTCGCTGCCTCGGCCTGCGCGACCCGGAGCTGTTCCTCGGCGGTTTCGATAGGCCGAACCTGGCCATCCGGGTCGAGCGGAAGCTCGAGCTCAGGCGCAGGGTCGTGCGCTTCGCGCTGGCCAGGCCGGACGCCTCGGGCATCGTCTATTGCGGCTCGAGGCGCAGGACCGAGGAGCTGGCGGAGGCGCTACGGGCTGCCGGCGTCAAGGCGGCCGCCTACCACGCGGGGCTGCCGGCGGAAGAGCGTTCCTGGGTGCAGGAAGCCTTCGTGCGCGACGACCTCCTCGTCGTCGTGGCCACCGTCGCGTTCGGCATGGGCATAGATAAGCCGGACGTGCGCTACGTCGTCCACGCGGACCTGCCGAAGAGCGTCGAGAACTACTACCAGGAGATAGGCCGGGCGGGGCGGGACGGCCTGCCGTCCGAGTGCGTGCTGTTCTACGGCGCGGGCGACGTGGCCGCCGCGTCCAGGCTCTTCGACGATCTGCCCGACGATCAGCGCCGGGCGGCGCTCTCGAGGCTCGAGGCGATGAGGGACTACGCCGAGAGCGAGCGCTGTAGGCGGGCGCTGATCCTGGAGCACTTCGGCGAGGAGGGCGGGGACGGCTGCGGCCGTTGCGACAACTGCCTGGCCGGCCCGCGAGAGACGGTCGACCTGTCGATACCCGCCCAGAAGCTGCTATCCTGCGTCAAGCGTACCGGCGAACGTTTCGGAGCGGCCCACGTCGTCGACGTGCTGACCGGCGAGCGGACGGAGAAGGTCGAGCGATTCGGGCACGACGGCCTGTCCACCTTCGGCATCGGCACGGAGCTCGGCCGCAGCGCGTGGACGGCCCTGGCGCGCCGGCTCCAGTCGACCGGCCACCTCGTCCGGGACCCGGAGCGACAGACCCTGTCGCTCGGTCGCCCGGCGTACGAGCTGTTCCGGGACCGCGGGCCGTACCTCGTGCCGGTCGACCTGGTCGGAGGGACGCCGTCGGGCGGCTCGGCGACCGAGCGCGCCCTGGACGCCAAGCGCTCGAGGCGGCGGAAGCGCGACGACTCCGCGGCGACCTCGGCCATGGCCCGCTCCAGCGACGACGGCGACGTGGCCGCCGAGGAGCTGTTCATGTCGCTCCGCGCGCTCCGCAAGCGCCTGGCCGACGAATCCGGCGTGCCGCCCTACGTCGTGTTCCCGGATCGGACGCTTAAGGAGATGGCGACGCTTAGGCCCCGAGACGAGGCCGCCCTGGCGACCGTCTACGGCGTCGGACGCGCCAAGCTCGAGCGCTACGGCGCGGCCTTCCTGGAACTGCTAGCGCGATGAGGCGCGCCCCCGACGCGGCCCCGGCCTATCCGGCGGCCGAGGATAGACGGCCGTGAGCTCCTCCATATCGTGGCCCCTGGCGGCCGCGGCCTGTACCGCGCTCCTTCTAGCGCTCGAGCGTCTCGCCATGGCGCGTGCCCGCGGGCGGCTGCGCCTCGTGGTCCACGTGAACGGGACGAGGGGCAAGTCGACCCTGACGCGCATGACGCACGCCCTGCTCGTCGAGTCGGGGTACCGGGCCTACGCGAAGACGACCGGTACCGAGCCGAGGCTCATCGCCCCGGACGGGAGCGAGCGGCTCATCCGCCGCCTCGGCCCGGCCAACGTGCGCGAGCAGAGGAATTTCATGGTCCTGGCCGCCCTCCGCGGGGCCGACGCCGTCGTGTTCGAGTGCAACGCGGTCCAGCCCGAGCTGCAGAAGGTCTCGTCGCTATACCTGGACGCCGACCTCCTCGTGCTGACGAACGCCAGGCTAGACCACCGCCTCGAGCAGGGCGATGCCGAGGACGCCGCGAGGGCGTTCGCCGATTGCATACCGCCTGGCGGCGCGGTGGCGACCGCCGATCCCGCCTTCAGGGAAGCCTGGGCGGCCGCTGCCGCGGCGCGCGGCGCCGGGTTGTTCTATCGGCCGCCTTCCGACGGGGACGGGCTCGACCCGATTCCAGAGAACGCGGCCTGCCTCCTCGCGGCGGCCGACGCGATCGGGGCGTCGAGCGAGGCGGCCATAGCCGCGCTCCGCTCGTACTCCCCCGATCCCGGCGCCTTCAGGATCGTCGGCTGGAACGGCGGCCGGGCCGTCTGGTTCGCGGACGCCCTCGCGGCCAACGACCCGGCGTCGACGCGAGCGCTCGCCGCGCAGGCCCTACGGCTGGCCGCCTCGAGCGGCCGCGGGCGATGGAAGGCGGCGCTCGTCGTGGTGAACCGACGGGACCGGCCCGACCGCTGCCTCCAGTTCGCCGAGTACGCGGCCGATGCCTGCGGCCCGGGAGGAGCCTTCGAGGAGGCCCTGTTCATCGGGCCCCTGCCGCGCTACGCCCGGGCGGTGCTGGACGCGGCCTCGATACGCTACGCTAGGATGCCCGGCCCGAGACGGGGCGGGAGGCGCTTCGTAGAGGCGCTCGACGAGGCTCTCGGGACGGCGTCCGGGACCGGGCGCGAGGGGGGCCGGGGCGACGGCCGGCCCCTGCTCGTCGTGGCGGCGGGGAACAGGGTCGGGACCGGCGCGGCGCTGCGCGCGTGGGCGGACGCCCGGGCGACCGAGGCCGTCTCCCTACGGATCGGAACGGAGGATCATAGTGGGACCTGACGCGTACGTCGTGGCCGGCGTCTTCTTCAGCCTGCTCTTCTACGAGCTGACCGGCGTATCGCCCGGCGGAGTCATCGTACCGGGCTACATGGCGCTCGGCGTCGCGTCCCCCGGATCCGCGGCGCTGACGATCGCCGTTTCCTTCGCGACCCTGGGGGTCGTGCGCCTGGCCTCGCGCTTCCTGCTCCTGTACGGCCGCCGCCGCTACGCGCTCTACGTGATGACGGCCATGGCCCTCGGGGCGATCGCCCACGCGGCGCTCCCGGCCCTGAGCCCGTCGCTCGGAGGGATCAGGGCGATCGGCTGGCTCGTGCCCGGCATCATCGCGTCCGATATGGATCGGCAGGGAGCGGCGAAGACGCTGCTCGCGCTGGCCGCCGTCACGGCTATCGCCTACGTGGCCGGTACGCTATGGCCCTGAGACCGCTGCCGCGGGTCCTGAGGCCGCGCGGGAAGCCGTCCGCACCGTGCCCGGGATTCGTTCTGCTCTGCCTGGCGCTGGCGTCGTACGCGCTGGCGCTCCCCCTGCTGGCCCGCAGGGAGGCCCTCTCGCGCCTGCCGTCGGCGGTGAGGGCGACGCTGCTCGACGAGAAGGCCCTCGAGGCCGCCGGCGTCCAGGCCGCGGCCGCCGCGGCCGTGCGGAGCTACCGCGACTCGATCGGGCTAGCGCTGGACCCGGACGCCGACCGGGACATGACGGGGCTCGTCGGCGTCCCGTACTCGGGCACGACGACGACCCTCGGCAAGCTCGAGTCGAAGCGGAGCGCCGCGACCCCGGAGGCCGCGGCCCTCGTCGTTCGGCTCCTTAGGGAGGTCGGCGTCGGCCCTGGCTCGGTCGTGGCGGTGAACGCCTCGGGCTCGTTCCCGGGCTTCGTGCTGGCGTCGATGGCCGCGTGCGGCGCCGTCGGGGCCGAGGCTCGGCTCGTCCTGTCGCTCGGCTCGTCGAGCTGGGGAGCCAACGACCCGAGGCTCTGCGTCGCTGATATAGCGTTCGCGGCGATAGACGGCGGGGCCTTCCCGGCCGGCTACTCGATCTCCGTCGTCGGCGCGACGCCGGGCGGGGCCGACGACAGGGGGCTCGACATGGATCCGGAGAGCCTCCGGGACATGCTCGCCAGGGTCGAGGCGAGGGGCGTGCCCGTCCTGGTACCCGGGAGCCTCGAGGAGTCGGTGGCGTTCCGGAGGCGGGTCCTCGACGCGGGCCGCGAGGCCGACGCGCTCCTTACTATAGGCGGCAACTACGCGTCGTCCGGGGCGGACCTCGACGTCGCGCTCGCTACGGGCGTCATCGAGCCCGGAGCCGGCGTCGGATCAGACGGCGTCGGCCTGATCCAGGACTACCTCCGCGACGGCAAGCCGGTCGTGCAGCTACTGAACGTGGAGCGGCTGTACCGCGAGTACGGCCTCTCGTACGACGCCCCCGAGGGCGCCGCCGCCAATTCGGTCGCCCTCTACGTCCGCCGGTCACGGCTCGCGGCGGCCTGCGCGCTCGCGCCGATGCTGGCCCTGCTCGCCGCCTACCGGGCGGGCGTCGGTCGTACCCGTCGCCGTCGGGACGCCTCCCCCGACGGGAACCGGTCGTGATATCTCGAATCCATAGTATGGTCGCGGAAACAAAATAAAATTCCAATTCTATCGTTTTTTCGTTGACGCACGTCGTGGACGCTGTAATAATATAAAACTATCTAAACCATGTTTCCAATGCTACAGCCTCGTACTGTCCGTTGGGTAGAGATCGTCGTAAGGATTGAAAATGCCTTTTAACAACTCAAGCGCCTCCGGGAAGAGACGGATGAGCATCCGGGCGAAGTTCGCCCTCTTGACCGTCGTCGTGCTCGTATCGTTCGGAATACTCGCCGCCGTCTCCGTACGCGGCTTCGGCAACCTCGTCGTCGCCATGGACAGCCTCGGCTCGCTCTACGGCGACCTGAGCTGCAGGGCCTTCGAGATGGAGATGCGATCGTGGGAGGCGCAGAAGGAGCTGCTCGACGCCCTGTACAGCGCGGATAACGGGTTCGGCGCCGGGGAGATAGAATCCCGCGTAGCGAACATGGAGCGGGCGCTCGCCGAGGCTAGGGATACCCTGGTGGAGCTATACTCGCTCGAGACGGTCGGGGACGAGCAGCTCGGCCTGATCGACGAGATATACGGTAGCTTCGAGTCGTACGCCGCGCCGTTCGCGATCGTCAGCTCCGCGTTCAAGGCCGGCAGGACGCCGACGGTCGACGAGGTCAGGTTCGTGGACGACAGCTTCGCCGTCCTGGCCGGCGCCCTCGAGGCGCTGACCGACTCCGTCGCCGCCACCGCAGGGCGCTACGGTGCGTCGTCGCGGGAGACCGTACGCGGGTCGTACGCGGCCATCGCGCTGGTAGTCGCCCTGAGCCTCGCGGCCCTGGTCGCGGTGCTGACGCTCACCTCGCGGTCGATAGGCAGGGGAATAGCGTCCCTCGGCGGCTTCATCGAGGGCGTCGGCGGCGGCGACCTCCGCTCGCTGTCGCCCATGGAGGGGAAGGACGAGCTCGGCACCATCGCCGGCAGCGTAAACGGCCTCGTCGTCGCCCTGCGCTCGCTCATATCCGACCTGAAGGGCCGGCTCGAGGACTTCGCCCAGCGGGAGCGCGAGCTGATGGCGAATATCGAGGAGACGGGCGCAGCCGTGGCCCAGATCAACGGCAACATAACGAGCAACGGGCAGCGCCTCGGCGAGGAGGCCTCGTCGGTGGCTAGCTTGTCCGCCGCGGCCGGCGAGTCGTCGAGGCGCGTAGCGGAGCTCGGCGAGGTGATCCGCCGGCAGGTCGATATACTCGGCTCGTCGGCGTCGGCGGTCGAGCAGCTGATCGCCAGCGTCGAGAGCGTCTCCCGCGGCGCCCAGGGCGCGCTCCAGGCGAGCTCCGAGCTGAGGCGCGAGGGCGTCGAGGGCGGCGCGACCCTCGACGGGGTGAACGCCGCGGTGCAGTCGATCGAGCAGGTCTCCGGCAACCTCGGGAACGCCGTCAAGGTCATCCAGGACATCGCCGGCAGGACGAACCTGCTGGCCATGAACGCTGCGATCGAGGCGGCCCACGCCGGCGACTCTGGCCGGGGCTTCGCCGTCGTGGCGACGGAGATACGGACGCTCGCGGAGCAGTCGTCGATCCAGGCCAAGAACATAGCGAAGGACCTCGGCAAGGTATCGGAGACCGTCGAGGGCGTCAGGACCGCGGTGCCCGCCGTGACGAGGGCCTTCGCCTCGATCGCCGAGAGGACCGGCCCCCTGGACGACGCCATCCGGGGCATCGGCGACGCCATCAAGGAGCAGAGCGCCGGAGGGGCACAGCTGCTCCGGGACATAGACCGGCTTAGGGCTACCTCGAGCGAGGTGGGCGTCAGCTTCGAGGACATGGAGGCCGTGAACGCGCGCTTCATCGCGCAGGCGGCGGCTATCAAGGAGATCAACGACGCCGTATACGGGAGCGAGCGGGAGATAGCCAGCGGCACGGCGGAGATCGGCCAGGCGGTACGCGAGACGACCCAGCTCGCCGCCGCGAATACCGAGGCGCTGTCCGAGGTGCTGGCGTCGGCGGCGCACTTCGTCCTCGACTGAGGGGCTGACGTCCTATACAGAGGCAGAAACGGACGTCGGGCGTCGATCGCGCCGTCGGCCGAACACTATACACAAGGAGCATATAATGAAGCGTATCGCGTGTTCTCTCGCTCTTCTCGTAGCCGTCGGCGGCGCGGCCTTCGCGCAGGCTACCACGGCCTTCGCCGGCAAGCCCGCCGTCGTGACCGCGGCCGGCCAGAGCGCCGACTTCGAGATGATCAAGGTGCTGCTGACGCGCGCCAAGATACCGTTCGAGGCCGATTCACTGCTCGCGGCGTCGGCGCTGAGCGCGTCGCAGAAGACCCTCGTCCTCGTCGCCGGCGCGAGCACCAAGGGGCTCGGGGCGGCCGGGATCAGCGCCGAGGCCGAGACGGCCAGGCTCGAGGCGCTGATCAAGCGCGCCAAGGAGCTGAAGATGAGCGTCATCACGGTGCACGTCGGCGGCGGCGCGAGGCGCGGCCCGCTGTCCGACGGCCTTATCGCGATCTGCATGGCCGCCTCCGACTACGCGATCATCGTCGAGGACGGCGACAAGGACCAGTTCTTCACGAAGCTCGCCGCCGAGAGCCGCATAGCCCTGACGAAGGTCGAGAGGATCTCGGCGGTCGGGGCCCCGCTGGCCGCCGCGTTCAAGTAAGGCGAGCCGCGTGTCCCACGAATCGCTCTTGTTCCTGCTGATGCTCGGCGCCTTCGCGGCGGGTAGCTTCGCCCTCAGGCTGCCGGTGTCGCTGTCGATGATGCTCGCGTCCGTGGCGGCCATGCTCGCCTCGGGCAACGGCCTCGGCGTGCGCCACCTGGTAGAGGGGACGTTCGGCTACGTCGATACGATGCTGGTGATAGCGACCGCGATGGTATTCATGCGCGCGGTCCAGGAGAGCGGCGCCCTCGACGCGATCACCGGCATCGTCATCCGCCGTTTCGGCCGGCGGCCGGCCGCGCTCCTCCCGATGCTCATGCTCGTGGCCATGTTCCCGGGTATGATCACCGGTAGCTCCAGCGCCTCGGTGCTGACCGCCGGCGCCGTCGTCGCGCCGGCCCTGATGCTGCTCGGCCTGCCGAGGGAGACGGCCGGCGCGTTCATAGCGATCGCCGGCATCCTGGGCATGGTCGCGCCGCCGGTCAACATCCCCGCGATGATCATCGGCGGGGGCATCGACATGCCGTTCGTGGGGTTCGGCGCGCCGCTCGCTCTCCTGACCTTCCCCCTGGCGATCGCGTTCTCGTGGGCGCTCGGCGCCGGCAAGGCGAGGCCGGTCGACCCTGCGGCCGCCGGCACGGGGCCGGGCGAGGAGCTCTACCGGCGCTACGGCCCGAGGCTTTTCCTACCGGTGCTCCTCGTCGTCGCGCTCATGGTGCTCGGCAAGGCCGCGCCGTCGGCCTTCGGGCTCGGGCTCCCCGTCACGTTCCTGATCGGGGCCGCCGCAGCCTGCCTCGCCGGCCGGCGCTTCAACGCCCTGGCGGCGGCGAAGGCCGCGATAGGCGACGCGCTGCCCGTGCTGGGGATCCTGGCCGGGGTGGGCATGTTCATCCAGACCATGACCCTGACCGGCGTCCGCGGCTTCGTCGTGGTCGGCGCGCTGTCCGTACCGCCAGCCCTGCTGTTCGCCGCCATAGCGCTGACGATGCCGCTATTCGGCGCCGTATCGTCGTTCGGCGCGGCGAGCGTGCTCGGCGTCCCGTTCCTCTTGGCGCTCCTCGGCCGCGACCAGGTGATCGCCGCCTCCGCGCTGTCGCTCGTCGCCGCCCTCGGCGACTTCATGCCTCCGACCGCCCTGTCGGCGATGTTCGCCGCGCAGGTGGTGGGCGTCGAGCGCTACTCGCTCGTGCTTCGGAAGCTGCTCGTCCCGTCGCTGGTCGTCGTCCTATGGGCGCTCGCGTTCATAGGGTTCTCGACCTCGATACGGGGATTCCTCTAGGAGGCCTGGGAAATGACCGTCGTCTATATAGCTATCGCCGCGGCGCTGCTCGCCCTGACGGTATGGAACCTCTGGACCGAGCGCGACTGGCGCAAGCAGTGCACGGCCGCCATGGTGGCCGTGCCGCTGCTGCTGCGCGTGCTCATGATTAAGTAGCCGCGATGATCGAACGACACCACGCGAGCGCCGCGGCCGTATGCGCCGTCGCTCTCGCCGCGGCCGCCGTAGCGGCGGCGAGCTTCTCGGCGCACCGGGCGCCGGACGTCCTCGTGCCGGGCGCCGGCGTCACCGAGGTCAGGATGCTGTCCGACTGGTTCCCCGGGCTCGACGGGACGCCCGGCGACACGGAGGTCTACGTGCTCCGAGGCGCCGAGCCCGGCGGCAGCATGCTCGTGCTCGGGGGGACGCATCCGAACGAGCCGGCCGGCTACGTCGCCGCGGCGCTGCTCGTCGAGGACGCCCGCGTCGCCCGCGGCGCGCTCTACGTCGTGCCCCGCGCGAACGCGTCGGGCTTCACGCATAACGACCCGCAGGAGGGCGCCCCGACCGGGTTCTCGTTCCCGCTGCCAGACGGGTCGACGAGGACCTTCACGTACGGCTCGAGGGCGACGAACCCCGTTCACCAGTGGCCCGACCCCGAGGTGTACATCCACGCCTCGAGCGGCCAGTCCCTCTCGGGCAACGAGACCAGGAACCTGAACCGGGCCTACCCTGGCAGGGAGGACGGCACTCTGACCGAGCGGGTTGCCTACGGCATCACCCGGCTGATCGTCGGCGAGGGCATCGACGTGACCGTCGACCTCCACGAGGCGTCGCCCGAGTACCCCGTCGTCGACGCGATGGTCGCCCACGAGCGGGCCATGCCGCTCGCGTCGAACACCGTGCTCGGCCTCGAGCTGCAGGGCATAGGCATGTCGCTCGAGCCGTCGCCCAAGAACCTGCGCGGGCTATCGCACCGCGAGCTCGGCGACGCGACCGACACCCTGGCGGTGCTGTTCGAGAGCTGCAACCCGTCGCAGGGCCGCCTCCGCGGCCGTACCGACGAGGCCCTCGTGGTCGAGGGCAAGGATCCGTACTACCTGAGGGCGGCCGCGCTCGGGCGCCTGTACGTGCCCTTCGACGAGGGCGGGGTCCCGCTCGCCGAGCGGGTAGGGCGACACCTCGCGTCGATAGCCGAGCTGGCGTTCAGCATGGGCATGGAATCCGAGGACGAGGGGCTAGAGCTGTCGGGCGTGCCAGGCTACGACGAGATCTCGGAGCTCGGCGTCGGCGCGTTCCTGAGCCCCGCGCCAGAGGCGGGATCGTGACGGGATCGGGAAAGCATAGCGGCGAGCGGCCGATAGGTACGCCCGCCGCGCTAGGAAGGAGCATCCGTACATGAGTCGATTCACGAGGGCCGCGCTGTCGGCCGTCGCAGCGCTGGCGATAGCCGCCATGCCCGCGGCGGCGCAGGACCCGCACGGCCGCTATACGATAAACCACGACTACCGTCCGTCCGCCTCGCTGGCGAGGGTCGGCTGGCTGTCCGACTACTATCCGGGCCTGCTCGGCACGCCCGGCGACACGAAAGTCTACTATTTCGAGGGCTCGAGGCCCGGCGGCACGCTGTTCATAGCCGGCGGCACCCACGCTAACGAGATAGCCGGCGTCATGGCGGCGGTCCTCATCCTCGAGACGGTACGGGTGGACGCCGGCCGCGTCATCGTCGTGCCGAACATGAACAACTCTGGCGCGGGCCACCAGGACGTCGAGCCAGGCATGCCGGCGTACACGACCCGCGGCCCGTCGTGGATACGGCTCGATACGCCGAGCGGGACGCGCTTCTTCAAGTACGGCTCGCGCTGCACGAACCTCGCGCACCAGGGCGCGCCCGACCCGGAGGGCGGCTACGTGCATCCCGATAGCCGGGAGGCGCCGCTGCCCGCGTGGGAGGCCCGGAACCTGAACAGGGCCTACCCCGGCCGTACCGACGCGGGCCTCACGCAGAAGATCGCGTACGCCGTGATGCGCCTCCTCGAAGCGGAGAAGGTGGACGTGGCCTTCGACTACCACGAGGCCGACGTGGGAGGCCGCCTGGCCAACATGATGGTGGCCCACCCGAAGAACATCGCGCTGGCCGCCGCCGCGGTCATGGACGTCGAGCTCGACTACGGGATACCGATGAAGCTCGAGCCGTCCAACCTGGCGTTCCGCGGGCTGTCCCACCGGGAATGGGGAGCCGGCAGCGGGGCCTTCGCGTTCCTGACCGAGTCGCCGAACCCGGCGATGTCGTCCGACGCGGAGGACTCGGTAGACGTCGTGTGGAACCCGGCCGCGCCGCTCGCGTCCAGGGTCGGGCTGCACGTCGCCTGCACGGCGGCGGTGATCGCGGAGTACAACGCCGCGTACCCCGAGCGGGCCATCCTGGTATCCGGCGTCCCGGCCTACGACGAGCTCGTCGAGAGGGGCGTCGGGGCGTTCCTGAAATAGTCGCACCGTGGCGCGCCCCTCGGGGAGCGCCGCCCGCGGGCCTCGCGTACCGCCTGGCCTAGCTCGATACAAGAAGGAGTACCTAATGAAGTCGAAGATCCGATTCCTTCCGCTAGCGCTCGTCGCGCTGCTGCTCGCCGGCTGCGCCGGCATGTCGACGCAGCCCAAGGCGACGACGATCATCCCGGAGGTCGTGGCGAAGAACGGCATGGTCGCCTCGGCCCACCCGCTCGCCTCCCAGGCCGGCCTGGAGATCCTGAAGGCCGGCGGCAACGCCATAGACTCGGCCGTGGCCACCGCGTTCGCCATCGGCGTCGTCGAGCCGAACGCTACCGGGCTCGGCGGCGAGGGCTACATCGTCATCTACCTCAAGGATTCCGACAAGGTTACCTCGATCGACTACCGGAGCCGCGCGTCCCTGACCGACGCGACCGGCGAGACCTGGCCGAAGGAGGGACACCGCGCCGTCGCCGTGCCCGGCACCGTCGCCGGCCTGTCGAAGGCGCTCGAGGAGTACGGCACCATGAGCCTGGCCCAGGTCGTCGAGCCCGCCGCCCGGCTCGCCGAGGAGGGCTTCCCCGTCAGCCAGACGCTCGCCGAGGTCATCTCCGATAATTACAAGCGGGCCATGCCGAACGACTACCTGATGTCGATCATCGCCCCCACCGGGCTGCCGCTCGAGGCCGGCGACCTGTACAAGAACCCCGACCTCGCCCGCACGCTGAGGCTCATCGGCAAGGAGGGCCCGGACGTCTTCTATAAGGGAGAGATCGCGAAGCTGATCGCCCAGGACATGGCCGCCAACGGCGGGCTCATCGACGAGGCCGACCTCGCCGCCTACAAGGCGATCGAGCGCGAGCCCGCCCACGGCACCTACCGCGGCTACGACGTCGTGTCGGCGCCCGCGCCCGTCGGCGGCTTCCTGCTGATCGAGGCCCTCAACATGATCGAGAACTACGACATCAGGTCGTTCGGGTTCTACTCCGCCGCCAAGCTGCACCTCTTCTCCGAGGTGCTCGCCCGCACCTTCGACGACTACTACGACGTGCTCGGCGACCCCGACTACGTCGACGTGCCGATGAAGGCGCTCACCTCCAAGGGCTACGCGAACGCCAAGGCGGCTTCGATCAAGCTGGACTCGATGACCACCTCGTACGAGCCGGTCGACCCGAACAGCGAGCACTGGAGCACCACGCACCTCTCCGTCGTCGACAAGGCCGGTAACATGGTCGCCCTGACCCAGACCCTGTCCAGCTTCTTCGGCGCGGCCGTGGCGGTCCCCGGCACGGGCATCATCCTGAACAACGAGATGGCCAACTTCAACAAGAAGAAGGGCCCGGCGGCCTACATGCCCGGCAAGCGCATGAACACCACGATCGCCCCCACGCTCGTCATGAAGGACGGCAAGGCCTTCGCCACCCTGGGCACCCCGGGCTCGGTGCGCATCGTGCCGACGCTGACGCAGATCGTGACCAACCTCATCGACTACGACATGGGCATCCAGGAGGCCATCGAGGCGCCCCGCATGTTCTGCACCTACCTGCAGGGCCCGGGCAAGACGAAGATGGACATCGAGAGCTTCCTGTTCCCCGAGGAAGAGATCGCCGGGCTCGTCGGGATGGGCTATAAGCTCAATTCCTACGACGCGCTCGACCTCTACTTCGGCGGCGTGCAAGGCATCATCGTGAAGAACGGCAAGCTGCACGGCGGCGCCGATCCCCGCAGGGACGGCGCGGTGCTCGGCTACTAGCCATAGCGCGCATGGGCGGCCGGCCCCGGACGGCTGGCCGCCCTCGCGTCGCGGGAGGAACGGCATGAAGGCATCCCATCGGTCGCTCTTGGCGATCGCCGCCGGCGCGGCGCTCCTGGCCGCGTCGTGCGCCACCGGCGCCGGGCTTATGAAGGCCGGCGCCGCCGCCCCGGGACCCGGCGAGACCGCTTACCGGCCCGCCTGCGTCCTCGTCGAGGACGTCCGCGCCGACCGGGACGGCGTCCGGGTCCGCTGGCTGTCCGACTACGTCCCGGGGCTCCGGGACGGGCCGGGCGACTCGCCGGCCTATATTATCGACTCGGGGCTGCCCGGCGGTACGCTGCTGGTCGTCGGCGGCACCCACGCCAACGAGATAGCGGGCATGACCGCCGCTACCATGCTCGCCGAGCGCGCGAGGCCGACGAAGGGCCGCCTGATCGTCATACCGCACCTCAACTCGTCGGGCCTCAGCTACGGCGACGCGGATAATCCCCGGCCCTCGTGGATCCGCCTCGAGGCCGCCTCGGGCGTACGCTACCTCCGCTACGGCTCGCGCTTCGTCCATCCTATCCATCAAGGCCAGACCGACCCCGCGCGCTACCTGCTGCCCGGGGGCCTCGAGAGCCTGCCCGGCGAGGAGCAGCGCAACATCAACCGGGCGTATCCCGGGCTCGCCGAGGGCAACCTGACGCAGATGGTCGCCGCCGCCGTCATGGCGATGCTGAACGAGGAGCGCGTCGACGTCGCCGTCGACATGCACGAGGCGAAGCCCGCCTCGAAGCTCAGGTGGATGATCGTCTCGAACCCGAAATGCCTCGACGTCGCGATCGGCGCGATCTTCGCGCTCGAGGACGAGGGCATCGATATGAAGCTCGACCGCTCGTCGCCGGAGTTCCGCGGCCTGTCGCACCGGGAATGGGGCGACGGCAGCGGCGCGGCGGCCTTCCTCGTCGAGACGGTGAACCCGGCCCAGGCCGCGGGCGTGCCGGTCGACCAGCTCCGCGACCCGGAGTTCCCGCTGTGGAAGCGCGTGGCCGTGCAGCTCGAGGCCCTGCGGGCCATCGCCGAGGCGTACGGCGCGGCGTTCCCGGAAGGTGAGGTCCGGTACGACGGCGTACCGGGATACGCCGAACTTGAGGCCCGGGGCCTCGAGGCGTTCTTCTGATGCCCCCGCTACCGCCCGCGGCATCGCTCCTGCCGAGGGACGAGCTCGTCGGGATCATAGCGAGCCTCGGCTCGGGGCGCGGCGGGCCGCGATGGGGCGCGTTCGACGAACCGTACGGTACCTGGAGCCTCGCGAACGGGCTGATAGGACGGCTTCCGGATTGGGTCGGAGTCGCCGGGCTCCTGGCGGGCGCCGATGGGGAGGGCTACCTGCTCTACCTCGGCCCGTCGAGCCGGCCCGGACGGCTCTTCCCATCCGCCGTAACGCTCCGGCTCGGGCCCGGGCGATACTCCGTCGAGACCTGGGACGCCGGCGCGCGCGCCGTCGTCGGGCTCGAGACGGCGTCGGCGCCGCCCCTCGTATGCGGGCCGCCGGCGTCTGGCTTCCAGCTCCTCGCTCGCGTCGTCCCGCTACGATAGGCGCCGCGAGAAGAGGCCGGGCGCCTCGCCGTTAGGCTCGGCGTCGCGCGAGGCTCCAGAGATATTGCCGCCTCGCGCGACGCCTCCGAACCTAGGGCAACGCGTCGACCAGGGCCTGTAGCGCCGTCCTGAACTCGGAGAATTCCTTGCCGGCGGCAGCGGCGCTATCGCGTACGCTCTGCGACCTCGGACCCGGTTGGTAGCCGATGACCGCCGCCACCTGCGCCTCCGAGAGGCCCCAGTCGTACAGGTCGCCGAACGTGGTCTTGCCGACGACGGCGCGGGCCGACGCCTGGCCGCTTCCGGTCCCGGACTGGGCCTCGCCGGCTTGGCCCGCGGCGGGACTAGTAGCCGCCGGAACGGAAGCCGCCGGAGCGGTAGCGGCAGGAACTGGAGCCGCCGGAGCTGGCGCGGCAGGAACAGGAACCGCCGGCGCGGGAGCGGCGACCGTAGCCGCACCGGGCAGGCTGTAGCGACGCAGGGCTTCCGCGTCGGCGCCGGGCCGGCCGGCGAGCAGCTCTATGGCTCCGCTAGGCAGCACCGAGCCCTCCTCGGCCTCGAACGGCAGGCCGGTATAGAGCGACACGTAGAGGCGCACGGCGCCGGTGCCGATCTCGAGG
>QKAK01000149.1 GCA_003247225.1 Spirochaetota bacterium
GCCAAGCCCACAAGGAACGATTCAGTTGCGTCGCGTTCGAGTATGACCGCGTTAATAATATTAACTTAATATTGCGCGACGCGGTCGAGGCGAGCGCGCTCTTCGCCCCGTCGGACTATTCCCGCGGCCGGGCGCGTAACGCCTCTCTCGAGTTCGTCGATTGGCCTCCAGCCTGTATCGCCTCGAAGGATTTCGATTCGCTCCGATTCGATAGGAAGACGCAGCGCTATCGGCGCGCGATCACACTCGCGCGCTTGATACTCGAGAAGGAGAATCCCGATCTCTCTTCAGGAGGCTCGAGGGTATTCTCGATCCTCTTCGACATGAATGAACTCTGGGAAACGGCCATCCTGGCGAGGCTCCGGCGCGAAGCGCGCGCGCGCCCGGGGATGAAGGTATACGGTCAGCGAAGCAAGGTGTTCTGGCGTTCCGGGACGGGCCAAGCTAAAACTATTCGGCCGGATATCGTCGTGGAGACACCGGATGGGCACCGCCGAATCATCGACACCAAATGGAAAATACCGACCGGCGGCGTGCCCGCCGATCAGGATCTGCGTCAGATATTCGTCTATAACCTGTTCTGGGAAGCCCGTGATGGATACCTCGTCTACCCGAGCGCGGATGATACATGGATCTCCGAAGGCCGGTACGCGTCTCTTCCGGGCCATCCCTGTCGCGGTTGCGGCGTCGTCGCGACGAGCTATGATCCCGAGACGTGGAAGCTAGAGACGCTCCTCGACCAGCTGCTTTAACGAACGCTTGGCTCCGGTTATCGTGGAGCGCTTGATGGATCGCGTCTCGTGCGAATATCGGTCCGGGGGATCGCGTCGGTAGACGCGCGGGGTCACAGGATTTGAACCGAGCGAGCGCCGACGATCCCTAGGCTCGGCGGCCGTAGGCCGGGCGCCGAACGGCGCCTTCGGTAGCGGTATATCGTCGCGCGGGGCCGACGGCCCCGCGCCAGGTCCTTGATCGGTACCCGGGCGCGCCTTAGTATTCCGTATAGCGCTGATTTATATCCACTTGCGGGGCGCTCTTTAAATGACCGCTAAAGAGGAGTCCCGCCTCGGTATCCCTTCCGTTCGCGTATCGTCTCGATCATGATGGCGTCCGCCTGGACGCGATCGTGACGCATCTCTGTCCGTCCGACGCGACCGTCGAGCTCGTCTCGCCGTTTCCAGGCGTACGATATGGGCTGCATACGCCGGGCTTCGCGATGTTCGAGCGGAACCGCAACCTTGACGCCGCCGGGAACGTATCCGATAAGGGCTGGCGGACGATACGCGCCTGCGCGCTGGGGTCGTACGAGCGCGGCTTGGCGGACGCGGACGACGTTCATCCTTCGTAATACGAGCCTCGTTTGCGGGTTCAGGCGCGACTAAACGATACTCGTAGCGGAATGCTAGGTTTTTCACTTGCCCGTTCTTATATTAGCAAAGTCGAATATAAGGAGCGTGTCGATGAAAAAGCGTATTGGATTCGTAGCCATCGCCGTCGCTGGCCTGTTCGTCGCGGTTTCCTGCTCCAAGCCCGACGCCGTATCCGGGGCCACGGCCTGGGAGCCGGGCCAGTCGGCCGAGACGATAGCGGTCGAGGCGCTGACGGTGGCGAGGACCCCGCTGGTGGGCGACGTGCGGGCCTCCGGCGTCGTAGCCGGCGTCCGCGAGGCGTTCGTGGTGGCGGAGACGCAGGGCCTGGTGCGCTCGGTCGGATTCTCGCTCGGCGACAAGGTGGGCGAGGGCCAGGAGCTGCTGCGCGTTGACGACAGGATAGCCTCGCTGAACCTGGAGCGGGCCAAGGAGCAGTACGAGGCCGCCAGGCTGGAGCTCGACGCGGCCGAGCGCCTCAACGCGGCCGGCAGGGGCTCGCCCGCGGACCTGACCAGGGCGCGCGGCGCCTACAGCGGAGCCAAGGCCCAGTACGAGACGGCCCTGAAGGCCTATAACGACACCAGGCTGCGGGCGCCGGTGACCGGCGTGATTGCTTCCAAGGAAGAGATAGCGACGGTCGGCGCGTCGCTGGCGCCGGGGGCGAGGGTGGCGCGCATCGTCGATACCTCGTCGTTCAGGATAACGGTCGGCGTCGGCGAGCGCGAGGTAGGCCTCGTCGACGTGGGCGCGCCGGCGCGGGTCTACGTGCCGGCCGCTCTCGGCGAGGACTACGTCGACGGAACGGTCGAGGCGGTCGCCGCCGGGTCGAACCCGGCGACCGGCAGCTTCCCGGTCGTGGTCGCGTTCCGTAACGGTTTCGCCGGGCGGGTCAAGTCGGGCATGTCGGCGAGCGTCGCGATACGCGCGCGATCGACCGAGCCGGCCATCGTCGCGCCCAGCGCGGCGCTGGTGCGCCGCGGTGACGGCTACGCGGTCTTCGTCGACGACGGCGGCAAGGCCGCGGTGCGCGAAGTGGCCCTCGGCCGGCGCTCCGGGGTGCGCGTCGAGCTGCTGTCCGGCCTGGCGGAGGGCGAGCGCCTCGTGATCAGCGCGCTGACCAGGCTCAGGCCGGGGTCGCCCGTCGCCTCGACGCTCGTCGGCGATACGGCCGATTGGGAATAGGGGGACGAGGATGAGCCTCCCCAAATTCTCCACCGAGAACACGGTGCTGCTGTCGATCGTGCTCGTTACCCTGCTGGTGCTCGGCGGCTTCAGCATAGCCCGCATGCCCCAGGAGCAGTTCTCCGAGGTGCCGTTCTTCTGGGTCAACGTGGTCGTGCCGTATCCCGGCGCGTCGGCGACCGACATAGAGCAGTCTGTGACGGTCAAGGTCGAGCGCGAGATGCAGGGCCTCAAGGAACTCAAGCAGGTCCAGAGCGTGACGAGCGACGGCCTGTCGGTGGTCCGCGTCGAGTTCGACGACGGCATCACGAACGACGAGTTCGAGCGCCTGTTCCAGGACGTGCGGACGCGGCTCGGCAGGGCGTCGCTGCCCGACGGCTCGCTGCAGCCGCTGGTCGACGACTTCTCGTCGAACGATTTCCTGCCGGTGATCGAGGTGGTCGTCTCAGGCTCGGCGCCCTACGAGGAGCTCGGGCGGGTGGCGCTCGACCTGAACGACAGGGTGCTCGGCGTCAAGGACGTCTCGTCGGTCGACCTGGTCGGCGACAGGGATAGGCGCATCGCGGTGGACGCCGACCGCGAGCGGCTCGAGGCCCTGGGCATCTCGATCTCCGAGGTGCTGCGGGCGGTGCAGCAGAAGAACGTGACCGTGCCCGGCGGCACCCTCGAGACGGTCTCCAGGGAATACCTCCTGCGGACGGTCGGCTCGCTGCGCGGGCTCGGAGAGTTCGACGAGGTGATCGTGCGCCGTACCGACTCGCAGGGAGGGCTGGTCCGGGTAGGCGACGTGGCGCGGGTCTACGAGGACTACGCGGGCGGCGACTCGGCTCGCTTTAACGGAGAGCCGGCCGTGGCCCTGAGGATAGGCAAGGTGCCGCGCGGCGACTCGATAGGGGTGATAGACCGGGTCAAGCGCATAGTCGACGAGATCGGGCCGACGCTGCCCGAGGGGGTGAGCGTCTCGCTGGTCAACGACTCGACGGTGCAGATCCGCGACTCGGTCGACGTGCTCCTTACGAACGCGGTCCAGGGCCTGGTCCTGCTGTCGGTCATACTGCTCCTGTTCCTCGGCGTGCGCAACGCGATGATGACCGCGCTCGGCATACCGGTGACGTTCGCCGCCACCTTCCTGGTGCTCGAGGCGCTCGGCGAGACGATCAACTCGAACACCCTGTTCGGCCTGGTGCTGGTGCTCGGCCTGATCGTCGACCACGCGATAGTCATAACCGAGAACACGTACCGCCTGCGCGGCCTGGGCTACGATAAGCGCCGGGCCGCGATCGAGGGGACCGGGCAGGTGGCCTGGCCCATCGTCGCCTCCAGCCTGACGACGGTGGCGGCCTTCCTGCCGCTGATGATACTGCCCGGCACGATAGGCAAGTTCCTGCGGGTGATACCCCTCGTCGTGTCGATCGCCCTCGTCGCCTCGACCGTCGAGGCCATCCTGTTCATCCCGGCGCACATGGTCGAGTGGCCCGGCGGCGACAGGCTCAAGACCAAGCCGGACCTGTTCGAGCGGCTGCGGCCGGCCTTCGAGCGCTTCGTCCGGGCCCTGTACCGGAGGCGGCTCGCCGTCGTGCTCGGCTTCTTCGCGGCGGCCGGCGGCATCTTCGCGGCCATCCCGTTCATCAGGCAGGACCTGTTCAGCGCCGAGGACTTCACGCTCTTCTATATCGACATCGACCTTCCGGCCGGCTCTAACCGGGCTAGGACCGAGGCCGCCGTGCGCGCGTTCGAGGAGCGCATCATGCCGCTGCGCGGCAACGGCGAGGTGGTCAACGTGCTGTCCAGCGTCGGCTTCCGCTCCGGCGGCTCCGGCGGCACGAGCGCCGGCAACGTCGGCCAGATCGTCGTCGACCTGACCGAGGTGAAGGAGGG
>QKAK01000043.1 GCA_003247225.1 Spirochaetota bacterium
CCGGAGCGTCTTGAGCAGGTTCGCGGCCGTGAACGCGCCGTTCGCCGGCGTCGGCGCCCCGAGCAGCCTGCTTACCGCGGCGGCCGCCGCGTCCGCGAACAGGCCGGTCGCTACGCAGAGCGAGGCGAGGATCAGCACGGACGCTTTCATCGTCCCCCCGATCCGGACGCCAGGGACGGCCCCGGCCGTCTCGGCCGCGCCGCCGCGCCTGGCCGGCAGGAATATCATCGACAGCTTCAGGAACGACGCCACGGTGCAGGCCCCGGCGGCGTACAGCGTCCAGTATCGCCAGCCTCCCTTGAATAGGTAGCCTATGGCGTTCTTGCTGGCGAAGCCGTTGAACGGCGGCAGGGCCATGATGGACAGCGCACCGACGGCGTACGCGACGGCTACCAGGCGGAACCGGTCCCCGGCGCCGCCGAGGGCCCTCGCGGCGCCGCGCAGCTCGCGAGTGCCGGCCGCGTCCGTTATCGCGCCGACGCTCAGGAAGAGGAGCCCCTTGAAGAGCGCGTGGTAGAAGGCGTGAAGGAAGGCGGCGGCCATGGCGGCCGGGGCGCCGAGGCCCCAGGCCGCCACCACGTAGCCGATCTGGCTGATCGAATGGTACGCCAAGAGGCGCTTCGCGTCCTTCTGCGACAGGGCGACGACGACTGCCGCCAACGCCGTCACGACTCCGGCCGAGCCGATCAACCCCATCGCCTCCGGTCCCGACGGCAGGTAGCCGAGCAGCCTTCCGAGGGCGAACAGCGGCGTCTTGATGAGCACGCCCGACAGGATGGCCGATACGGCGTGCGGAGCCAGCGCGTGGGCGTCGGGCAGCCAGCCGTAGACCGGCATGACGGCGACGCGGATCGCGATCGCGGCGGCCAGGCAGGCGGTGGACAGAGTCGCCGCGTAGCCTCCGCCGTCGGGCAGGGCCGCGAGCGCCGCCCCGACGCCCTCGTACGACAGCGCGCCGGTCAGCCTGTAGAGGCCGAACAGCCCGAACAGGAAGAAGACCATCGCGGCCGAGCTGACGGCCAGGTAGCTGAACGCCGCCAGGAAGGCGCCGGGCTTCTCCGAGCTCGCGACCAGCACGTACGACGCCAGGCCGAGTATCTCGAGGCAGACGAACAGGTTGAAGAGGTCGGCCGTCGACGCGGTCATCGCGAGCGCCGAGGTCTGGATCAGGTACACCGTCGTGAACAGCGGCCCCTTCGGGCCGCTGCCGCGCGAGTACAGGTAGGCGGCGCCCGCACCGGTAAAGCCGAGGACGTCGACGAGCCAGGCGAGGCCGTCGAAGCGCTGCGCTATGCCGATAGCGCCGGGCCAGCCCGATACGGTGAACGACGCGCCGCCGGCCAGGACGCCGGGAAGCAGCGCGGCGAGCGCCGCCCAGGGGAGAGCCAGCCCGATGAAGGCGCCCGCGGCCTCGAGCGCGCGCGCCGTCGCGCCTCCATGCAGCGCCTTGGCGAACAGGGCCAGCGCGGCTCCGGCCAGCGGAAGGAACGCCGGGAGCATCGCGAGCTCGGCGTCACTCATGGCCGATGCGTCCCTTGATCTCGTCGATATCGAGCGTGCCGAAATGGCGGTACAGCCTGTAGGCCAGCGTCAGC
Source organism: Spirochaetota bacterium (assembly GCA_003247225.1). GTDB lineage: Bacteria > Spirochaetota > Spirochaetia > Treponematales > UBA12059 > SZUA-370. The sequence goes on from QKAK01000043.1 coordinate 1,596, forward strand.
GCCAGCGCGGATACGCAGACGCCGACGACGATGGCCGTGAGCATGAGCGCCTGGGGTATCGGGTCGACGAAAAGGCCGCCCGTCCCGCCGAGCAGCGGCGCTTCGGATCCGATGGCGGCGCCTTCCAGCACGAACAGTATGACTATGGCCGAGTTCATTATGGCCAGGGCGTACGCTTTCTTGATGAGGTTCCGCTTGGCGACGAGCCCGGCCAGCCCGGTCGCGAACAGCGCTAGCACGAGTACGCGGCGTATCATTCCCGCTCTCCCCCGAGCATCATCACGCAGGTCAGCGCGACGCCCGAGCCCACCTTGAGGCCTATGCCGATATTGAGGACTATGATGGGCGCCACGGTCGCGGCCCGTTCCCCGGATCCTCCCGCCGCCTCGCCGATCGCCCCTATCAATCCTGCGAGCGCGTCTCCCGAGCCGGGGAACGACAGCGCCAGAATGGACGCGAAGGCTATAGCCTCGATCCGGGACAGGGCTCGCGGCCCGAACGCCGCGATGCTCGGGCTGATCCTGCCTACGCCGCCGGCCCGCCTGCCGATGGCGATGAAGATGACGCCGGACGCCAGCGCGACCCCGCCCTGGAAGCCTCCTCCCGGCGAGGCGTGGCCGTAGAGCATCACGTAAGCGCCGAAGAGGAGCACGATCGGCGCCAGCTTGCCGGCGATGACGTTTATGACGTCGGTGTGGCCTGCGCCGCGGCGGTCGGCTAATCCTCCCGCGGCGTCGGCCGCCAGGTCGGGACGTCCCGGGGTCGACGCGACCAGCGCCATCGAGCCGGCCAGCGCGACGAGGAGCACGATCGTCTCACCGAGCGTATCGAAGGCGCGATAGCCGAGGTAGATGGCGCTGACCAGGTTCGTGGCGCCGGTGGCGGCGTAGCCGTCGGCGGCGATGGTATCCCTCGCCGCGGTCGGCCATCCGACGCCGTGCGTCACGAGCGGCGCCAGGACCGCCAGCGCCAGGGCGGCGGCGGATAGGCCCGTCGCGGCCGAGAGCCATCGATGGCGCCTCACGAGCGGTCCGTCCGTTCCGTATTGCGGATCGCCCATACGAAGACGATGGTCGACAGGCCCGCGCCCACGGCCGCCTCGGTGATGGCTACGTCCGGGGCCATCGCCAGGAAGAATATCGCCGCGGACAGGACGCTGGTCAGCGACAGCGCTATGGCTCCGTGGAGCAGGTCCTTGGAGAGCATGGCGTAGATCGAGGCCGCCACCACGATCGCGAGCAGCGCCTCAATCATCGTCGTCCCCGGCCTCGGGCTTCTCCGGCTTCCCGTCACGGGGCGTCGCCCGCGGCGTGATGCCCGAGTTCCACGCGTACTTGGCGATGATATGCGTGGTGGTCGGGTTCGATATAAGGAAGAACGCGATGATGACGACCACGCGGGCGGCTATCGCCGCGGACGGCGCCGTTACGAGAGCCGCCAGCAATACGGAGAACGCGGCGGTCGTGCCGACGAGCGACGAGGCCTGGAGCCTTGTATAGGGGTCTTTCTGGAGCAGCATGCCCAGGGTCCCGGCGACGGCGAAGACCGCGGCGACCGCGCACAGAGCCACGCCCGCTAGGTCCCTGGCCAGGTTGATCGCGTCGGCTGCCTGGCTCATCGCGGGCCCTCCGGCGGGGCGCCCGGGCGGGCCGCCCTGGTATACGTGGCTATGGCCAGTATGCCTAGGAAGCCGAAGATGTCGTATACGAGGGCGACGTCGAGGAAGGCCGGCCTGGCCCCGACGGCTCCGCTGACGGTCAGGATGGCCAGCACGATGGCCGAGACGGCCGCGAGCGTGGTTAGTCTGTCGACGGTCGTCGGGCCTATCACGAGGCGCAGCGTCATCGCCATCGCGCAGGCGGCGAAGATCCATATAGTCCAGGAGAAGGCGACGGCCGTCATACCCACATACCCCCTATCATCGACTCCAGCCGGCCCTTGACGGCGTCCCCGGCGCGCCTCGAGTGCCTAGTGCTCGAATTGAGCCAGTGCACGAGCAGGTGGTCCTCGTCCAGGTCGATGACGATGGTCCCCGGCGTGAACGTGATTGCCTCGGCCAGTACGACCCGAGCCAAGTCGGATTTCAGCCGCGTCCTGAAGTGGACGATCCGCGGGGTCGCCGAGCCGGCGGCGAGGGCGCGCAGCGTCCTGAAGCTCGACGCGTACATGGCTCCTATCAGCCTCGCCGGATAGGCGAGGGCGGGGAGCGGCCTCGGGAAGACCATGCGCTTGCCGGCCTCGTGCTCGTCGATGAAGGTGTCGTACGAGGCCAGGGCGATCAGGGCCGCGCAGGATACGCCGGCCAGGACGGAAAGCCATCCGCCGTCGGCCGAGAAGAGCAGCCATACGACGCACAGGACGCAGAAGGTCGCCGCTACTCGGACGAGCCTCCATAGCCTTCGGGGCGTCATCGCGCTCAGCCCTTTTCAAGTATCAGGCCGGCTAAGGCCGAGCCGTCTTCCGCTTTCCTGGCAGCCGCCCGGAACCCGGGGTCGTGCAACGCGCGAGCCAGCTTCGACAGGAGGCGCAGGTGCTCGCCGGCCCCGTCGCGCGGGCCGACTATAGCGAACACGAGGTCGACCGGCCGGCCGTCCGGCGCGCCGAAGTCCACCGGTGACGCGAGCCGCATCGCGGCCATGCGCAACCGTCCGGCCCCGTCGACCAGGGCGTGCGGTATCGCGACCCCGTCGCCGACGCCCGTGGACGAGAGCGTCTCCCGTTCGAGCATGGCCCGCTCGATCATGGACGCGTCGGCCGCCCCGCCCGCCGGCCCGAGGAGCCCGCTCGCGGCCCGTATCGCGTCGGCCTTATCCGCGGCCCGGACGTCCGTCGCGACCCGGGCCGGCTCGATCACATCGGCGAAACGCATCATCGTCGCGGCTCCTCCTCGTCGTCGTCATGTGCTTCGGCGAAGCCGTAGCCCCATTCCACCGGTATCGTGAACATGACGCCGGTCCCCGGCTGCTCGAGCCCGCCGGTGATCTCGTCGAGTATCGGCGCGAGGCGCTTGACGGCCCCGTCGTCCTTGACTACCGACAGGATAGTCTTGTTGTACGGCTTATTGCCCTTGAGGAATTCCTTGAAGCCGGCGAACAGCGGTACCTCGTAGGCCAGGAAGTAGCCGAG
>QKAK01000215.1 GCA_003247225.1 Spirochaetota bacterium
TGGCTCTGGGGTTTCGCCGGCCTGGTGCTGGCGGTGCCGATGACGGTCATCATCAAGATAGTCTGCGAGAACGTACCCGGGCTCGAGGCCGTATCGATCATGATGGGGTCGTACCACGAGGTCAAGAAGAAGCGCGGCGCGTAACCCAGCCTTCTAGCGAAGGAACGCGCTAAGTAAGGCACGGAGGCCCGTAGGCGCGGAAGGGAAAACGAGAGAGAAGGATAACGTCCTTACCCTCTCGTTTTTTTATTTCCCTTTTCCGCGCCTCCGGGCCTCCGCGGCTACAGATTCAGATAACCAGGATTACAGCAGGTGCTTCAGGATGAAGAACGCGCCGACGATCCAGGTGACGATCGAGATATCCTTGAACTTGCCGGTGATCGCCTTCAGGAAGATGTAGGACAGGATACCGAAGACGAGGCCCTCGGCGATGCTGTACGCCAGCGGCATCATGATGATGGTCAGGAAGGCCGGGATCGCCTCGGTGAAGTCGCCGAGATCGATATCCTTGACCGGGCTGAGCATGAACAGGCCGACGAGGATGAGGGCCGGCGCGGTCGCGGCACTCGGGACGAGCAGGAACAGCGGCGACAGGAACAGCGCGAGGCCGAACAGGAGGCCGGTGGTCAGCGAGGTGAGGCCGGTGCGGCCGCCCTCGGCGACGCCGGAGGCGCTCTCAACGTACGAGGTGACGGTCGAGGTGCCGAGCGCGGCGCCGGCTACGGTGCCGATGGCGTCGGCGAGCAGGGCCTGCTTGACCTTCGGGATCTCGCCGTTCTTGCCGATGATGCCGGCCTGGGTCGTGACGCCGACCAGGGTGCCGATCGTATCGAAGATGTCGACGAACAGGAAGGTGAACAGCACGACGAAGAAGTCGAGCGTGAAGATCTGCGAGAAGTCGAACGCCATGAAGATCGGGGCGGCCGGCGCGCTGACCGGGCTCCAGCCCTTCGGGATCGAGGTCACGCCGAACGGGATGCCGATGATCGTAGTCGCGACGATGCCGATGAGCAGGGCGCCCTTGACCTTGAACGCGAGCAGGACGCCGGAGAGGACGAGGCCGATGATGGCGACGAGCGGGGCGCCGTGGGTAATGTCGCCGAGCGACACGAGCGTGGCGTCGTTGTTGGCGATGATGCCGGCGTTCTGGAGGCCGATGAAGGCGATGAACAGGCCGATACCGACGGAGACGGCGTTCTTGATGTTCTGCGGGATCGACTTGACGATCGCCTCGCGGATGTTGAAGAACGACATCAGGATGAAGATGATGCCTTCGACGAATACCGCGGTCAGCGCGAGCTGCCACGAGTAGCCCATCGTAAGGACGACGGTGAACGCGAAGAACGCGTTCAGGCCCATGCCGGGAGCGAGGGCTATCGGCAGGTTGGCCATGAAGGCCATCAGCAGGGTGGCGATCATCGACGCGAGGGCCGTAGCGGTGAATACGCCGCCGGCCGGCATGCCGGTCGCGCTGAGGATACCGGGGTTGACGGCCAGGATGTAGGCCATGGTCATGAACGTGGTGATACCCGCCATGACCTCGGTCCGTACCGTGGTACCGTGTTGCTTAAGCTTGAAAAGCTGTTCCACCTTTCAGCCTCCTTTGGTTTGTTTCGCCGTTCGGACTGTCCTCGAGGGAGCCCGCCGTCCGGCATAATCGGCATCAGACTACGACGCTATGAAAAAAACCGCAACAGATTTTTTTTTATTCATTATGTAGCGACCCATGCAATCACTACGGTTTAATCCATTCCAATGACTTCTACCGCGACGCGCCTCGGTGACGTCATTAAAAGTCGCTAAAAAAATATTTGACAATTCAGATTTTTGCTGTAACAATGCTGGACACCCGCATTCACGGGGCTACCAGCTATGCTTAAGACCGACTACATCGACGTTGCCCGGGGACGCATACCCGCAGACCTCAACCTTACCGACTGCCGCGTCGTGGACTTCTTCCGCGGCCGGATCGTCGAGGGGGCCGTGGTATCCGTCTACAAGGGCTATATCGTCGGCGTCAATGACGGCCTCTCGGCCAAGTCGACGATGAGCATGGACGGGCGCTACCTCTGTCCCGGCCTGATAGACGCTCACGTGCATATCGAGTCGAGCCTGCTCGCGCCGGCCGAATTCTCCCGCGTGATCACCCCGCGTGGCACGACAGCCATCGTGGCGGATCCCCATGAGATAGCCAACGTCCTGGGTCACGACGGCATTAACTGGATGCTCAAGGCCTCCGAGGGCCTCCCCCTCGACGTCTACGTCATGGTGCCGTCCTGCGTGCCGGCCACGCACTTCGACACGGCCGGCGCGACGCTGTTCGCCTCCGACCTCGCCCGTTTCGCGCGCGACGAGCGCGTGCTCGGGCTCGGCGAGCTGATGAACTATCCCGGCCTGCTGGCCGGCGACCCCAGGGTCCTCGATAAGCTGTCGCTGTTCTGGGAGGCGGGCAAGGCCATCGACGGCCACGCGCCCGGGCTCTCGGGCCGCGACCTGTCCGCCTACGCGCTGTCCGGCATCAGGAGCGACCACGAGGCCACCACGCCCGAGGAAGCCTACGAGAAGCTTGGCAAGGGCATGTGGATCATGGCCCGCATGGGCTCGTCCGCCCGCGACCTCGAGAACCTGATACCCGCTATGGATAGCGAGAGCGTCCGCCGCATGATGCTCTGCACCGACGACAGGCACCCGAACGATATAGTGTCCGAGGGCCATATCGACGCCGCCGTGCGGGCGCTGGTCTCCGGCGGCGTGCCGGCGATCGACGCGCTGCGTATGGCCTGCCACAATCCCGCTACCTATTACGGCCTCAGGCGCTCCGGCGCCATAGCCCCGGGCTACGCCGCCGACCTCGTCGCGTTCTCCAGCCTCGAGGATTTCCGGGCCGAGCTGGTATTCAAGGCCGGCGCGGTCGTAGCCGAGGACGGCGTTCCGACGGCCGACTACGAGCGGCTCGGCGGCTCCGCGGTCGTCCCTCCCCTTCGCGACTCGGTCAACGTCAAGTGGCTCGAGGAGAAGGACTTCAGGATACCGGACGAGGGCGGGGAAGCCCGCGTCATCGAGTCGACGCCCGGCTCTATCATTACCGGCGCGTCGTTCGAGCGCCCGACCGTCCGCGACGGCCTCTGCGTGTCGGACGTCGAGCGCGACATCGTCAAGATATTCGTGATCGAGCGCCATACCGGCTCCGGCAACATAGGCAAGGGCTTCATACGGGGGCTCGGCCTCAAGCGCGGGGCCGTCGGATCGACGGTCAGCCACGACTCGCATAACATGATCATCGCCGGCGTCGACGACGCGTCGATCTTCAAGGCCGCCCGCAGGCTCAACGCTATGAAGGGCGGCTACGTGATCACCGACGGCGACGAGGTCCTGGCCGAGCTGGCCCTGCCGGTCGCCGGCCTGATGAGCGACCGTCCGGCCGCCGAGGTCATCGAGAAACTAGCTTCCTTCGAGGAATTCTTCAGGATGGAGGGCATGCCGGGAGCCTCACCCCTCATGACCCTCTCTTTCATGGCCCTGCCGGTTATCCCAGCCCTTAAGATAACCGACAAGGGTCTCGTCGACGTTAACTCGTTCGAACAGGTACCGCTATTTAGAATGCCTTGACGGCATCCGGCCGAATCCGGCGGCGCCTCCGGTACTCCACCCTGGTCCAGGAACGATGCTTCGCCATTGCTCCCGGATCGTCCTTGGACTACAGTTACTATACACTACTAGCTTCTCACCATAACGCTCGTATACGTCTCGGGGCCCAGGCGATCGCGGGGTTACCCGCGACTTCAGGCGGACTCCTTACATCCCGCATAAGGAAGGACCACGCATGATACGAACCATCAACTTCAGGCTAAACGAGAGCGAGCATAGCGTCCAAGTCAGGGAGGAAGCCCTGGCTCTCGATTGGATACGTAACGAAGCCGGGCTCAAGGGCACCAAGGAAGGCTGCCGCGAAGGCGACTGCGGCGCCTGCCTGGTCCTCCTAGGCGGAGCGTCGCCTGAGGGCGTCGGCGCGCCCGGGGGCGTCGAATGGCGATCCGTGACCTCATGCACCCTCGCGATGGGCGAGCTCGACGGCAAGCACCTGATCACGATCGAGGGACTCGCCTCCGCCGGCCTGACGCCGGTGATGGAGGCGATGCTCGACGAGGGCGCGAGCCAGTGCGGCTTCTGCTCCCCGGGCTTCGTGCTCGCGCTGACCGGCTTCCTGGTATCCGGCGCCCGCGTCGACCCGGTCGAGGCGATGCTCGCGGTCGAGGGCAATCTCTGCCGCTGCACCGGCTACGGCTCCATCAGGCGGGCCGCCGCTAGGCTCGCGGCCGACTTCGCCGGGCTGCCCGCCGGCCTGGCCGAGCGGCTGACCGTACTCGCCGAGCGCCGCGTGCTGCCGGCGGGCCTCGCCGCCCTGATGTCCG
>QKAK01000051.1 GCA_003247225.1 Spirochaetota bacterium
GCCATACGGCGGGCAAGGGTCATCTTCGAGCTTGACCTCGAACGCATCAAGGCTACCGACATATTCTTCTACCTGCTCGACGGCAGGGTACCGGACGAGGGGGCCGCGGTCGCTCTCGGCATAGCCTACGCCGACAAGGCGGAGCGACGGCCGGATCGGCTGCTCCTCGGGCTCCATACCGACGGCCGCGCGGCCTTCCCTGACGCCGCCCTGAACCCGATGCTCGCCGCGTCGCTCGACCGCGTCTTCGCCGACGAACGATCGCTCCTGGCCTACCTCGGCGGGCTGCCGCGCCGATGACGGTCATACGCGGAGGCCTGGTCGTCGACGGTACCGGGGCGCCCGCGAGGCGCGCCGACGTACTGGTCGACGGCGACCGGATCGCGGCTATAGGCGCGATACCGAACCCGCCCCCTGGCGCCGCCGCGATCGACGCCGCCGGGGCGGTCGTCGCGCCCGGCTTCATAGACGCTCATACCCATGACGACGTCGCGGCGCTCGACGGCGTCAACATGGCCAAGCTGACGCAGGGCGTAACGACCGCCGTGGTCGGCAACTGCGGCTTCTCGCTCGCTCCGTGGACGCCGAGCCCGGCTCGGCCGCTTCCGCCGGCGCCGCTCGGCATACTCGGCGGCCCGGGGCGTTTCGCCTATCCCGACTTCGTCTCGTACCTCGCCGCGCTCGGCGGGGAGGGCGGCCGGCCGGCGGCCGTCGCTCTCTGCGGCCACTCGTCGCTACGGGCGCTGCGCGTGGAGGACCTCGGGCGGCCCGCCTCTCCCGACGAGCTCGCGGCGATGATAGCCGACCTCGAGGCGGCGCTCGACGCCGGCTGCGTCGGGCTGTCGGCGGGGCTCGCCTATCCGGCGGCCATAGCATCGTCGACCGACGAGGTGACGGCCCTCGCCCGCGCGGCGTTCCGACGGGGCGGGGCCTTCGCGATCCACCTGCGGAACGAGTACGACGGCGTCTGGGACGCGCTCGACGAGGCCTTCGCCATAGCGCGCGCGGCCATGCCCGACTCTCCCGAGCCAGGCGCGCGACTCGTCCTGTCGCACCAGAAATGCGCCGGCCCCCTGCAGCGAGGGCGGGCGTCCGAGCTGCTCGAGCGCATCGAGCGAGCCTCCCGTGACATACCGCTGGCGTTCGACGCGTATCCGTACGAGGCCGGCTCGACGCTGCTCGAGGCGGAGTCGGCGAGGGCGTCGCGCCGAGTCATCGTCACCTGGTCTGATCCGCACCCCGAGCTGGCCGGCCTCGAGCTGACAGAGGCGGCCGAACGGCTCGGCTTGGACGAAGACGCGGCCCTCGAGGCGCTGAAGCCCGGCGGCGGCGCGTATTTCCACATGGACGAGGCCGACGTCGACGCGATCCTGGCCCACCCGCTATGCATGGTCGGTTCCGACGGCCTGCCGGCTGACGCCGTGCCGCATCCGCGGCTGTACGGCGCCTTCCCTCGCTATTTCGGCCGCATGGTACGAGAGAAGCGGCTGCTCGGGCTCGAGGAGACCGTGCGCAAGGCTACCTCGTTGCCCGCGGCCGTCTTCTCGCTCGGCTCGAAGGGAATCCTCCGCGTGGGGGCCGACGCCGATATCGTCGTGTTCGAGCCTGGGCGGTACCGTGACCGCGCCGACTGGCGCGAGCCGCGGCGCCGCTGCGAAGGAGTCCGCGCGGTGCTGCGCCGCGGTATGCTTGAGAGCCTACCGGTCGGCTGAGCGCCCTGGCGGCGTCACGAACCGTTGATACCGCGATCGCGATACGTAACCAATAAGCTTCGTAACACCGCCGACTGGAGTCCGCTTAGGCCCAGCCGAGCAGGCGGACTCCCAGGTAGATATAGTGGGCCGCGACGCCGGCGACGAGGCCGCCTACGGTGTGGGACAGGAGCGCGTCGCCGATGAGGTCGCGGCGGCCCATGGCGTCCATCATGCCGGTATGCGTCGACAGGTACCCTGACCAGCACATGCCCATCGCGGTGAAGACCGCGATGTCGTTACCGTGGGCCAGGCCCTCGGCCATGAAACGCGGCACGAGGCCGAGCGCCGCGCCGACCGCGCCGAGGCTCGTGATCGGGAAGGCTATGGCCTCGGGGCTCTTGAAGCCGAAGAGGAACCTGAAGACCGGCGACAGGAGGCGGCCGAGCGCCGGCAGGAGCGGCACTCCCTCGTAGGCGAGCCCCTGGTAGCCGACGGCGGCGTCCTTCGGGCCCCAGGTGATCATCATCACGGCGGTCGATATGATCAGCACGCCGGGGATGATCGAGACGCCGGCCTGCACGCCGGACTTGCCGCCGTCGAGCAGCGCGTTGATAACGCGGACGACGAGCCCCTGGTCCTGGGCCTTCAGCACGTTGTCCTCGCGGAATTTCACCTGGTCCTCGGGGCTGACGACGTCGACGACGCCGAGCCTGCGCTTGACCCTGCCCTGCATGATCCTGGTAGAGACGATGGCCCCGGCGACGGCGCCGGCCAGGCCGACGAAGGCCTCGCGATAGAAGCCGAGGCCCATCATGTAGGTGATGACGATCAGGCCCATGCCGAAGGCCGTGCCGAAGTTGGTCAGCGAGTAGAGCTGGTGCTTCTTGAAGTAGCTCGCGTAGCCCTTGTCGCTGGCCAGGCTCAGGATGGCCGGATTGTCAGACAGGAAGGTCAGCACCGCCGCGAGCGACGCCACGCCGGGCAGGCCGAACAGCGGCTTCATGAACGGCGCCATCAGGCGCTCTATGATGCGCACGACGCCGAACTCGGTCAGTATGGCCGCGAGCGCGCCGACGATCACGGTGATCGCCATCAGGTAGAATACGGTGTTCAGGAGCAGGTCGTGGGCCGTCAGCGTGATCGTGTTGATCATGTTCTTGGCGCCCATGACGGAGCCTAGGTATCCGAAGCAGACGATAAGGACGACGGACGTTACGAGGCCCTCGACGAGCCGCTTGTTCACGGACGGGGCCTTGGCAGCTGGCATGGTTTCCTCCGGGGTTGATCGCCGGTGGAGTATCGGCGGAAGACTATCGGTGAGTCAATCGGTACTACGGTATCGATACAAAAGAACGTGTTTCGGTAATAGAATCGCGGCGGCCGGCTAGCGCCGGCCGCCGCCGTCGCGCTAGGAACTAAGCTTCATGTCGCCGTCGCGTATCCAGCCCTTCTTGCGCATCAGCGCGTAGAACGCGTACGACAGCAGGGCCGGGAGTACCAGGCAGATCATCAGGATCGAGAACAGGACGCGAGGCGCGCCCACGCCGGCCCCGGTCATCGCCTGCCAGGCCAGGAGCGGCCCGACGAGGCCCGAGGTGCCCATGCCCGAGCCGGCGGGCAGGTTCATCATGCCGAAGACCGTCGTCGCCAGCGGCCCGGTGATCGCGCTCGCGGCCGTGGCCGGAATCCAGATCCTCCAGTTGCGCACGATGTTCGGCATCTGCAGCATCGAGGTCCCGAGTCCCTGTGCGAACAGCCCGTTCCAGCCGTTGTCCCTGAAGCTGATAACCGCGAAGCCTATCATCTGGGCCGAGCAGCCGGCGGTGGCGGCCCCGGCCGCGATGCCGGACAGCCCGAGGATGATGCCTATGGCCGCCGAGCTGATAGGCAGGGTCAGGAAGAGCCCCATGCAGACCGAGATGACGACGCCCATCAGGAAGGGCCTGAGCTCGGTCGCGTAGCGGATGATGCCGCCGAGCGCTATCGAGCCCCGGGACAGCGTCGGCCCGAGCAGGGCGCCGGCCAGGCAGCCGGCGAGGATCGTGACCGCGGGCGCGACGATGATGTCGACGCGGGTCTTGCCCGATACGAGGCGGCCGAGCTCGGCGCCGGCGAGCGCCGCGACGAGGGCGCCGAGCGGGTCGCCGGGGCCTGACAGGGCCACGCCGGCCGCCGAGAACAGCGAGCCGTCGACGAAGCGCGAGGCGTAGGCGCCGACGAGGCCGCTTAAGAGGCTGGCGTAGATCACGAGCCTCGGGCTGCCGAGCGAGTGGGCCACGCCGGCCGCTATGCCAGCGCCGGTCAGCACCGTGGCCAGGTTGCCGAGGCCGACGAGGAAGCGGCCCGGCGCGGTGCCCGGGAAGAAGCCGCCAACCTGCTTGAGTATCAGGCCGATGATCAGGGTGGAGAACAGGCCCATGGCCATGCCACCGAGAGCGTCCACGAGGTAACGCTTGACGAATTTGTTCATGGCGCGTAGCGCTCCATGCGGTACCGGTCCGGGCCCAGGAGGGAATCGGGCCGGATCCTTCGGACGGGACACGCACATAGCTCCGTCAGGGAGCGTTGGTTTGCTCCAGTATGCTCCGGTACCGAACCGACCTTACCCGCCCGGCGCCGCCCGCGTCAAGCGGGCGAGCGG
>QKAK01000105.1 GCA_003247225.1 Spirochaetota bacterium
CGCCAGCCTCGACGACGTGGACGGGCGGATCGAAACCCAGGCGGGTAACGTGAACGGGACGGTAGCGTCGGTTACGACGATATCGGGCTATATCGATGCGCTCGGCTCGCTCGTCCGGAACCAGGACCGGAGCGTCGCCGACGCCACGGCGGCCGTCGGGCAGCTTACGGGCAATATCATCGTCGTCAACGAATCGATGGAGAAGATGGTCGGATCGTTCGGCGCGCTCGGCTCGGCCGTGACCAGCGGCACGGAAAGGCAGCAGGACGTGGACGAGAGAGTCTCGGGCATCCTCGCGCAGAGCCGGACGCTGGCCGACGCCAACGGCGCCATCGAGGCTATAGCCAGCCAGACGAACCTCCTGGCGATGAACGCGGCCATCGAGGCCGCCCACGCCGGCGAAAGCGGTAAAGGTTTCAGCGTCGTAGCCGACGAGATCCGCAGGCTGTCCGAGACCTCGAGCGAGCAGTCGAGGCTAATCAGCGCAGAGCTGGGGAGCATCATGGACTCGATCGCCGAGGTCGTCGCGGCGTCGGGCTCGGCCAGCGCCAGCTTCGACGAGATAGCTCGGAGCCTCGGGAACACGAACCGGTTGGTCGCGCAGATCAAGGGCGCTATGGAGGAGCAACGGCAGGGCTCCCGCTCGATAACCTCGGCGCTCAAGGAGCTGAACGAAGCCGCCCGGCAGGTCAAGTCGGTTTCGGACAGCATGGCCCGGGGCAACGAGGCCATACTGACCACTATACGGAACCTGGACGGATCCAACGCGGTGATCCGCGGCTCCATGGGCGGGATGCGGACCAATATCGAGCGGATCAACGGCACCGGCAAGCGATTGGACGCTATAACCGACGCGATCGCGGAGAAAGTATCCGGATCGATCGCGCAGATCGACAGGGAGATCGAGCGTTACGCGATCCACGGCGCCGACGGGCGTTCCAGCTAGCGCGTCGCCCGAGCGTCCGCTAGAAAACCGCCCGAACGACCGCGACGACGACGGCTATCCAGATCGCCACGAATACCGCGGCCATGATCCGGCTCGGCTTAAGCCGCACGGGCTCGCGGTCGGCGCGTTCCCTGGCGCTCTCGAGGATATCCGGAGGGATGAGCCTGATCGATAGCGCTATCAGGGCGGGAAGGATGACGAGGTCGTCGAGGTAGCCCAGGACGGGTATGAAATCGGGGATCAGGTCTATGGGGCTCAGGGCGTAGCCTATGGTGACGGCCAGCGCGATCTTACTCGCCTTAGGCGAGCGGGGATCGCGGTACGCGTAGTAGAGGGCGGTAAGTTCCCGCTTGAGCTTGGCGGCGCGGGCCTTCAGCGAGTCGAGCATGCCGTATCATATCCGATGCGGCGGCGCTCCGATAGCCGGGTAGTACGAAGCTTGTTGATCGAGGCATAAAACGGTATATATATCCCTCGTTAATCATCGTAATTGAGGAAGAAGAATGAAACGAGCCGCTCCATCGAAAGGCGCTCTTCGCGCGCCCCTCTGGATCGCCGTCTACGTCGTGGCCATGAGCGCGTTCGAGTCCCTCGTACCCGAGGCCGCCGTGACGCTCTGGAGGGCGCCGTTGGTGGCCGCCCTGTCGCTCGCCCTGGCCCTGGCTTTACGGAAGCGCGACGCGTTCGCGTTCTACGGTTTCGTATGGCCGAAGCCCGCCGCTCTACGGGGCGCGCTCTACGGGCTACCGCTCGTCGCGCTGGCGACGGCTAACCTATGGCATGGCGCTACTCTCAACTTCGGACCGCTCGAGACGGCGGCGTACGTGGCCTCGATGATTGGCGTGGGCTTCCTGGAGGAGACCATCTTCCGCGGGATCCTGTTCAAGGAACTCCTGCGCGGCTCGGAGCGTTCCGCCGTCGTCGTATCGAGCGTCACCTTCGGGTTCGGCCATATCGTCAACCTGCTCTCCGGCGCGGCTACCCTGGACACCGCGGCGCAGGTCCTCTACGCGATCGCCGTCGGCTTCATGCTGTCGGTCTTCGTGCTCCGGGTCGGCTCGATCATACCGTGCATAGCCTTCCACTCGGCGTTCAACTCGCTATCGGCATTCGGCGTCGAGCCGGCCGGGACGGCAGGGTCGCTCTTCGTCGCCGGGGCGATCACCGCGCTGGCGCTGGGCTATGCCGCGTTCCTCTGGCGGCTACCAGCGGCGGAGCGTGGGGCCGAGGAGCCTCGTCGCGCCGCTGACTAGCGCCTCGGTAAAACGCTCGAGCGGCTCGGAAGGCCGGTTCCAGTAGTACCAATGTAGAGGCGTCTCGAGGCGGCAACGCTCGTCGAGCTCGACGAGGCGTCCGTCTCCGAGTTCCCTCGACGCCTGCGCCTCCGGCATCATAGCGTAGCCGAGGCCGAGCCGTACGGCCTCCGCGAGCTTATCCGTGGACGGCACGTAGTGGGCCGGCGGCTTGACCCGCGGCTCGCCGAAGGCCCGCTCGAGCGCGCGTAGCTGCAGGCCGTCGGCTCGGTTGAAGTGGATGATGGGCGCTCGCCCGGCCGAGTCCCGGTCGAAGCCTCCGGGGAACCAGCGGCGGATGAACGCTGGCGTCGCGACCAGCCTGTATCGTATCGCGCCGAGCGCCACGCGCCTGAAGCCCTGCACGGCCTGGACCTCGGACGATATCGCGCCGGCGGCGGCGCCGGAGCGCAGGAAGCGTAGCGTCTGTTCCTGATCGTCGACGAGCAGCTCGAGCGCGACCCGCTCGTCTAGCAGGAAGGTCGCGACGGCGTCCAGGAACCATACGGATAGGGAGTCGGCGTTGACCGCGACGGGCAGGCGGCGGAATCCCGATTCGTCGCGTATCCCGAGGTCCCTTGTGGCGTCCTTCTCGAGTTCGGACACCTGGCGGTAATGCCTGAGGATCCGCTCGCCGGCGGGGGTAGGGCGGGGCGGGGTGTCGCGCACGACGAGCATACGGCCCATCTCATCCTCCAGCGCCTTTACCCGCTGAGACACCGCCGATTGGGTGAGGCCGAGGCCGTCGGCCGCTCGCTCGAAGCCGCCAAGGTCGAGCACCGCCGCGAAGGCCTCGAGGAGGCGATAATCTATCATATGGCATAGTAGCAGGATTTATGCAGCATTCAAATAATTAATTTCACTAATATTCATGGTTCCAGTATGCTGACGGCGAAACTCGCGTAAGGAGCCAATGAATGGTTATAGCCTTAGCCGCGGCGTCGGCCCTGTTCTACGGCCTCGGCGACTTCTCCGGCGGATACGCCGCCGGAAAGAGCAAGGTCTTGTCGGTATTGGTCGTGTCCCAGGCCTGCGGATTGGCTACGGCCCTGCTGGCCGTCGCCGTCACTCAGCCGGCGCCGCCAGGATTCGTCGACCTGGTCTGGGGCCTACTGGGAGGCGTGGCCGGCGCCTTCGGTATCGTCACCCTATATCGCGGCATCGCCAAGGGAGTCGTCGCCATCGTCTCGCCGACCGCCGCCCTCGTGAGCGCCGCGCTGCCGATCGCCGTCGGCCTCGCCCTCGGCGACGAGCCGGGATCGCTAGCCTTCGTAGGCATGGCGCTATGCGTACCGGCCGTCGTCCTACTCTCGCTCGGCTCCGGGGGAGGGGCATCGGGCCGCGGCGGAACCACGGCCTCGCTGATCCACGGCCTGGTCGCGGGCCTCGGATTCGGCTTATTCTACGTGGCGATGTCGCGACCGGGCGTCGGCTCGGGCTTCTGGCCCCTCGTCGCGGCTCGCGTCGCCTCCATCGCCGCGGCCCTCGCCGTCATGCTCGCCAGGCGGGAACCGCTCGTCGTGAACCGGGGAGGGCGGCTCGCGGCCATATTCGCCGGCGTCCTGGACATGGCGGCCAACATACTGTTCGTGCTAGCCTCCAGCGCGGGCTTGCTCTCCATAGTCGCCGTCATCGTATCGCTCTATCCGGCGCCTACCGTGCTGATGGCCCGCCTCGTGTTCAAGGAACGCATAGGCCCGGTCAGGATCCTGGGGCTCCTATTTGACGCTGGCGGGGCTGGCGCTGATAAGCCTGGGATGAGCCAGCGCCTTCGTTCGCCACGACGCGCCGCCCCGAAAACCTAGCTCGTAACCAGGCCTCGCATTTCCAGGGGGGAAGGTGTGATACGAATAATGGCGACAGGATAAACATGATAATGCAAGGCTATCGGGCGCCATACTAGCTCCGACCGAAATGAAAACCAGATCCTGGTCATTACCCGCAAACCGTCACGACGCGCCGCCCCGCCCGTGATACTATCCGGCGCTTGATAGCCACTCGATGCACGGCACGACGCGCCGCCCCGATAACCTTGCTCGTAACCAGGCCTCGCAATACCTGGGAGGAGGGTGACCAAGAGACGGCGGCCCTCGCGTGAGCGAGGGTCCCGCCTCTTGGGCAGGACCCTCCGAGCTGCTATACGAGGCCTGACTTAGGTCCCGAACCGGCCTGGGGCGGCGCGTCGTGAACCTAGTTATTGATTGCACTTATCATGTATACTCCGCGCCGTATTTACCGAGCTGGCTCGGGACGGTAGCGGAGGCACGATGCGCGTCGAATCCTTGTTCCTTACTAAGTACGATGGCGATGACCCGGTCTCGCGCAACAAGGCGCGCGTCTTCATGCGCTACAGCTTCCTGATGCTGGTCCTGCTCTGCTTCATTCCAGCGGGATACCTCGCGCTGGGCGTGCCTCGCGACGTGACGCTACGGGGAGGCGTCGGCGCGGCGGCTATCGCCGCGCTCGTGCTGATCAGCCTGGCGTTCCTGCGCGCCGGGCGCCTCAAGGCGGCTATCTATTCGTATTTGATCAGCACGGTAGTGATCGTGTCGGCGGTGCGCATCTATGGCGCCTTTACGGATCCCGAGACCGCGTTCACCGCCTATATCTACTATATGCTGTACGTCATCGTCTTCGTCGCGGCGTTCGGCGAGCGCGGGCACGTCGCGCCGACCGTCGTCGTCTTCGTCCTCAACAACGTGGCGACGCTGCTGATCGTCAGGCGCGCCGAAGGCGTCAGCGCCGCGACGGCGACCGGCTTCGTCAACGGGACCATAGGCATGGCGATCACCGGCGTCTCGGCCTTCTCGCTGGTCAGCCTGATGGACTCCTACACCGCTCAGTTGAGGGCCAACGCGGAGTCGGCGTCAGCCAAGATGAGGCAGATCGAGGACGCCGTCTCCACGGTGCGCGACGGGCTCGACGTCGGCGAGCGGCTCGTGTCGGAAGCCAAGTCGATGGAGGGCAGCCTCGCGGAGATCGACCGTAGCCTCAAGGCCAGCCAGGGCAGGCTAGCGTCGCTGTCGGACGATATAGCGGATGCGAAGGGCGCCAACGACGAGATCGTCAAGGCCAGTTCGGACCTGGGCGTCTCCAGCGACTCGTACCGCGCCATCTCGGTGCAGGCATCCGCGGCGGTGAACCAGATGACCGCGTCGATCCAGGAGATATCGTCGATCACCGGGCGAGGCGGCCGGAGCATGGAAAGCCTGGCCGAGAGCATCGCGAGGGGCGAGGGCGCCGCCGAGCTGTCGTCCGAGTCGATGGAGCGGCTGTCGGGCAACGCGGACTCGATCATGTCTATCGTCGACGTGATCAACGGTATCGCCAGCCAGACCAACCTGCTCGCGATGAACGCGGCTATCGAGGCGGCCCACGCCGGCGACTCGGGCAAGGGCTTCAGCGTGGTGGCCGAGGAGATCAGGCGCCTCGCCGAGGAGACCGCCGATAATATCGGCGCCATCACCGAGGGCCTCAAGGCCTTCATGGACGACCTGGGCCAAGCCAACCAAGCCAACCGCGGGATAGGGAAATCCTTCGCCGAGATCGGCCAGAGGACGACCGAGACCGCCCAGGCATTCTCGGAGATAGTCGCCGGCCTGAACGACCTGGGCGGAGGCACCGCCGAGATAGACCGGACCGTGGTCGCCGTCGTCGACAGCTCCTCGAGCATGGCCGCCTCGGTAGACTCGGTCGACTCGAAGGTCGCCGGCAACAACGCGGCCATCGAGTCGGTCAGGCGGCTGACCATGGAGGCCCGTAGGGACCTCGAGCTGATAGCCGCCGGCTTCGACGATATCCTGAGGCGGTCAGCTACGGTCCGTGCGCTCGGAGACCGCAGCGGGTCGTGCATGCGGGCCCTCGACGAGGCCATCTCGGGCCTCCAGGGCTAACGGGGCCGCGGCCTCTGCTCTCGGAACTTGACGGCCTCGCCGTCCTGCCGCACACTCGACGCATCGACTCTATATAAAGAAAGGATAGATGAATGGAAGGCAAGCTCCGAGTCCTGATCGTAAACGGCAGCCCCAAGGGCGAGTATAGCCTGACCCTGCAGCACAGCCTCTACATGCTCGGGCAGGAGCCGGCAGTCGAATGGGCGGTGCTCCAGGCCGGCGAGGCGCTGAGCCCCATCGACTACGACGAGGCTTGGCTCGCCGAGGCGATCGACGAGATCGAGCGCGCCGACGCCATCGTCTGGAGCACGCCGGTCTACACCATGCTGGTGCCCTGGCAGCTCATACGGCTATTCCGGCTCGTCGAGGAGGCCGGGCGGAGCGACGCCTTCCGCGGCAAGTACGCGACGAGCATGATGACCTGCTTCCATTACTACGATCACCTGGCCGAGGCCTGGCTGCGCGCCACCTGCGAGGACCTCGGCATGGCCTATATGGAAGGCCGTACCGCCGACAACATGGACATGCTCCGTAAGGACCATCGAGCGAGCATGCGCTTCTTCATGCGCGAATTCATCGAGGCCTGCCGGAATCGGGCGCCGCTCGAACGGAAGTATGCGCCGCTATCCGGCCGGCCGTCGCCGCGCTTCGAGCCCGTAGCCGCCGGAGCCGACGCTGGCGCTAACGCCGGACGCGCAGCGCCGGCCGTACCCGCCGCGGCCCCTGGGGCCGCGCCGAGGACGGTGCTGCTGACCGACGAGTACCGAAAGGACGGCAACCTGTCGCGGATGATAGACGCCTTCGTCGGCGCCTACCCGTACCCGGTCGAGGTCGTTGACATCAACGACTTCCCGTACGAGGCGGGCTGCCACGGCTGCCTGCGCTGCGAGCTGGTCGGCGAGTGCGACCGCAAGGACGGCTTCCAGGAATTCTACCTGAACCTCGTGAATACCTGCGACGCCCTGGTCTTCGGCATGAACCTCGAGGGCCGCTACCTCAGGCCGGTCTGGAAGCTGTTCCTGGACCGGACCTTCTCGAACGGGCACCGGACGAGCATGATGGGCAAGCATACCGCCTACCTCGTCGCCGGGCCGCTGCGCTCGCTACCGAACGTGCGGCAGTTCCTCGAGGGCAAGGACAACGTCGGCCGTGAGAACTGCATGGCCATAATCGGCGACGAGTACGACGACTCGGCCCTGCTCGGGCGCCTGCTCCGCGAAGGCGCCGGCAGGCTGGCCCGCGCCGTCGGTGCGCGTTACCAGAAGAGCGTCAACTTCCTGGGCTGGGGCGGCATCAAGATATTCCGCGACCTGATCTACGGCATGCGCGGCGTGGTCAGGGACGACCACCGCTTCTACAAGACGCACGGGCTATACGATTTCCCGCAGAAGGACATCCCGAAGCAGCTGTTCAACGTCGCCATGGGCGTGGCGTTCGCGCTCAAGCCCGTCCGCCTCCAGGCCTTCGAGCGGATGCCTCCGCTGTACATCCAGCTCCACAAGCGCATCGTCGATTCGGGAAAGCCGTAGGCGGTTCCCCCGGACGCCTCGCGACGCTATACTGGCGTCGTAAGGCGGAGGCACCATGCGCGAGATCGAGGCGGCCGCTATCACCGAAGCCGTCAGGAAACTGTGTATAGAGTCGAACTACGTGCTGCCTGCGGACGTACGCGGGGCGCTCGAGGCCGGGTCCGTGGCCGAGGAGTCGCCCGTCGGCAAGGCGATACTAGCGGACATACTCGAGAACGCCGACATAGCGGCGGCGGACCGCGTAGCCGTCTGCCAGGACACCGGTTTCGCCGTGTGCTTCGTGGAGCTGGGGCAGGAGGCGGCCGTGGTCGGCGGCGACTTCGAAGCCGCGATACACGAGGGCGTGCGCCGAGGCTACGCGGAAGGCTACCTGCGCGCGTCAATCGTCGACGACCCCGTCTTCGAGCGCCGGAACACCGGCGACAATACCCCGGCGGTCATCCACGTATCGCGCCCAAGGGCGGCGGCAGCGAGAACATGAGCGCGATGGCGATGCTCAAGCCCTCGGACGGCGCGGCCGGTGTCAGGCGCTTTATCGTCGATACGGTCGACAAGGCCGGCCCCAACCCCTGCCCGCCGGTGATCGTCGGCGTCGGCGTCGGCGGAACGATAGAGACGGCCGCGCTCATCGCCAAGCGTTCATTGCTGCGAGCCGTGGGCGAGCGCCATCCCGATCCCAGGGTCGCGAGGCTCGAGGAGGAGACGCTCGCC
>QKAK01000163.1 GCA_003247225.1 Spirochaetota bacterium
CTCGAAGGTGCGGACCCGAAGCCGCCCGCCGTTCGCCTCCCAGACGCTCGCGTTGACGCCGAGCGGCGCGAAGGCCTCGTGACGCCGGACGGCCCGGCCGAGGACGTCCATCGGGACCTCGTCCACGCCGCGATAGGCCGGTCGGCCGTCGCTGCCGAGGATCGAGCCGACGTCGGCGACGAAATGGACGCTGCCGACGTCAGCGTAGCGGCCGCGTATCGTCTCCGCGCCGACCCGCAGCTCGAGAAGCCCGTCCAGCCTGACGCCCGGGTCGAGCTCGAAGCGCGCGAGGCCCTCGCCGATGGAGGCGCCCCGGTAGCCGCGGCCGGCGAAGCGGAAACGGGCGTCCCGGCCGGGCTCGATCCAGCCCAGTATCCTTGCCCGCTCCAGGGCGCAGCGCGCGCCGTTGCCGCACAGCATGCCGCCCGAGCCGTCGGCGTTATAGAAGTCGACCTCGAAGGCCGCATCGCCGGCTCCTGCGCCCGCGACGCGCCGGAGCAGCATGAGGCCGTCCGCGCCGACGCCGTAGCGGCGGTCGCAGAGCCGCCGTATAGCCTCGGCGCCTGGAGCGGCCAAGGCCGCCTCGCCGTCGAGCGCTATGAAATCGTTGCCTGCCCCGCAGAGCTTGGCGAAGGCTAGAAGGCGCGCGGGGAGGTTCGTCGTCGGTCCGCCCATGGATACCGAGTATAGCACCTAAGCTTCGTAACACGATACAATCGGCGCGGAGAACGACACGTGAAACTACGCGTAAAACCGACCGCGCTGCGGGCCGCCGTGCTCTTGATCCTCATCGCGGCCCAGTTGGCGCTGATGGCCGCTACCATCTGGACGACGAGCCAGGCCTCGGCGCTGCTCAACGGGGCCCTGTCGCTCGTCAGCCTGTTCGTGGTGCTGTACATCGTCCGCGCCAACGCCGATCCGTCGTACAAGCTCACCTGGTCGGTGCTCATCCTGATCGTGCCGGTCTTCGGGGGCCTCTTCTACCTGTTCTTCGGGCTGCAGCCGTCGTCGCGCAAGCTACGCCGGCGCATCGCCGGGCTGGAAGCCGCCGCGAAGCCGTACAGGCGCCAGGAAGCAGGCGTCATCGAGGCTATAGGCGCGATGCGCGACGACTTCGCGAGGCAGGCGGGCTACCTGAACCGCACGGCCGGGTTCCCCGCGTACGACCGCTCCTCGGCGGTGTACCTGACCTCGGGGGAGGCCAAGTTCGAGCAGCTCAAGGCGGAGCTGGCCAAGGCCGAGCGCTTCATCTTCCTCGAGTACTTCATCATCGAGGCCGGCCTCATGTGGGACTCCATCCTGGCGATACTCGAGGAGAAGGCGGCGGCCGGCGTCGAGGTGCGCGTGCTCTACGACGACGTCGGATGCCTCCTGACCCTGCCGGCCGGATACGCCGAGAGCCTCCGCCGCAAAGGCATCCGAAGCGCCGCGTTCAACCCGGCCCACGTCTATCCGTCCACCATCCTGAACCACCGCGACCACCGCAAGATCGTGGTGATCGACGGCCGCGTCGCGTTCACCGGCGGCGTCAACCTGGCGGACGAGTACATCAACGAGGTGGAGAAATTCGGGCATTGGAAGGACGCCGCCGTCGTGCTGCGCGGCAAGGCGGTGGACGGCTTCACGCTGATGTTCCTGGGGATGTGGAACCTGGAGACGAACGGGTCGGACGACTATTCGCGCTACCTGTCGGGCGACGCCGCCGGCCGCGCGGGCGACGAGGCGGACGGGCGGGGAGACTATATCCAGCCCTACGCCGACAGCCCGATGGACTACGAGAACGTCGGCGCCTCGGTCTACCTGAACATCGTCAACGCGGCCAGGCGCTACGTATATATAACGACGCCCTACCTGATCGTCGACCACGCGATGATGACGGCCCTGTGCCTGGCGGCCAAGAGCGGCGTGGACGTGCGCGTCATCACGCCGAGGCACTGGGACAAGCGGGTCGTGCACATGACCACGCGCTCCTACTACGACGAGCTCGTGTCGGCCGGCGTCAAGGTCTTCGAGTACCTGGACGGCTTCATGCACGCCAAGACCTTCGTGTCGGACGACGCCGTCGCCGTCGTCGGCACGACCAACCTGGACTTCCGCAGCCTGTACCTGCACTACGAATGCGGCGCAGTGCTCTACGGGGGCCGAGCCGTCCTCGACGTGCGCGACGACTTCTCGCGCACCCTCGAGCGCTGCGACGCGGTGTCGCCGGGCGAGTACCGGCCCCGCAATTTCGTCGGCAGGCTATTCCTTCAGGTACTCAGGCTGTTCGCGCCGCTCCTATAGCCGCCGCCCCCACGTCGCGGCGACGGCGCCCCGGAGCCCCTATCGCTTATTCCACGAACAGGCGCTTCGTCGCGTAGGCCGGGTCGGCGGTAAGGTTGACGCCGAGCTTGCGGAGGCCGGCCTCGTCGCCCGGCGTCGGCAGGTGGGACAGGTGCATCTGGCAGCCGCGCAGCTCGTGCAGCCGGTCGACGCAGGCCTGCACCATCGGCGTCAGCGTGGCGCTGATCGACAGCGCTATCAGCGCCTCGTCGACGTCGAGGCTGGCGCTCTTGCGGCCGAGCACCTCCCGCTTGAGCCTGGCTATCGACTCGATGACCAGCGGCGACAGGAGGTGTATCTGGTCCGGCACGCCGGCCATCGCCTTGACGGCGTTGAGCACGGCGGCCGTCGCGGCGTGGAGCAGCTTCGAGTTCTTGCCGCTGACGATCTCCCCGGACGGCAGCTCGAGCGCCGCCCCGCAGGAGGCGACCCCGCAGGAGGCGACGCCGCCGGCCGCGGCTCCGGGATCGGCGTCGGCGCGCTCGCGGGCCTCGGCGGCCGCCGCCCTGGCCGCGGGTACCACCTTCCGGTACTCGGGGCCTATGTCGAGCTCCTTCAGGAGCAGGTCGGCCTTGTCGAGCGCGGCCTTGTCGGCCATGCCCATCATGTACTCGCTGGCGCAGCGCAGGTAGCGGCGGACGACCTCCTGCCTGGCGGCCTCGCGCGCGGCCTCGTCGTCGACGATGGCGAAGCCGACGCGGTTGACGCCCATCTCCGTCGGCGAGCGGTACGCGTCGGGCTCGCCGGTGATGCGGTCCAGGATGCCCTTGAGTATCGGGAACGACTCGACGTCGCGGTTATAGTTGACCGATACCTCGCCGGTCGCCTCGAGGTGGAAGGGGTCGATCAGGTTGAAGTCCCTGAGGTCGAGGGTCGCCGCCTCGTAGGCCAGGTTGACCGGGTGCTTGAGCGGCAGGTTCCAGACCGGGAAGGTCTCGAACTTGGCGTACATCGCCCGCTCGCCGATGCGGCGGTCGTGGTAGACCTGCGACAGGCAGGTGGCCATCTTCCCGGAGCCGGGGCCTGGTCCGGTCACCACGACGAGGGGCTTGGTCGTCGCTATGCGCGGGTTCGCGCCGTAGCCCTCGTCGGAGACGATACGGTCGACGTCGGTCGGGTAGCCCTTGGTCGGCTCGTGCGCGTAGACGGAGACGCCGCGGTTCTCGAGCTTGGTACGGAAGGCCTTGGCCGCCGGCTGCCCCTCCCAGCGGGTGATCACGACGGCGGACACCGACAGCCCCCACTCGCCCAGGTCGTCTATCAGCCGCATCGCGTCGGCGTCGTAGGTGATGCCGTAGTCGGCGCGGATCTTGCGATGCTCGATGGCGCCGGCGTGGATGCACAGCACGATCTCCGCGTCGCGCTCGAGTTCCTTGAGGAGCCTGATCTTGACGTTGGGGTCGTAGCCGGGCAGCACCCGCGCCGCGTGGAAATCGGCTAAGAGCTTGCCGCCGAACTCCAGGTACAGCCGCCCGTCGAAACGCTTCATCCGCTCCCGGATGAACGACGCCTGCTCGGCTATATATTTCTCGTTGTCGAACGCCTTGGTTCCCGTCATGTATGCAGCCTCCCTGACGGGAGTTCAATCTACACCGGAACGGCCGCGCGACGCTATACGGACGGACGCGCTATAGTGTACGGCATGCGGATCTTCATAGCGCTTCCGCTCCCGGACGGTTTCACGTCGGCGCTCGCCGGGGCCGCCGCGCCGCTAGTACGGGCAGCCCCTGGCCCGGCAGAGCCCGGATCGGCCGGCCGCGCCCGCCGGCCGCCGCGCCTGCGCCCGGTACGGCCCGACGCCATGCACCTGACGCTCGCCTTCCTCGGCGAGCTCGACGAGGCGGGCCTGGCCGACGCCGAGCGCGCCGCCTCGGAGGCGGTATCTGCCGCGCCGGCCGCCGGCGCCGCGCCCGGCCCCGCGCGGGGCCCCCTACGGGGACCGTTCAGGCTGTCGGCCGCCGGCTCGGTGATCGCGGCGGCGATCGGGGACGGCGCGGCGGCGGCCTCGGCCCTCGCGGCCGCCGTCGAGAACGCGCTCGAGCGGGTCGGGCGCGAGAGCGGCCGGCCGTTCCGTCCCCGGGAGCGCCGCCCCTTCGTCCCGCACGTCACGCTGGCCAGGGCCGACCGGCCCGGCATCGCCCTATCAGCCGCGGAGCGCGCCGCGCTGGACGCTTCGATCGCGACCGCCGGCGCCGCCTGCGTCGTCGACCGCCTCGTCGTCTTCCGTTCCGTCCCGGGCCGCGCCGGCAGCCGCTACGAGGCCCTAGTGGAGTTCGTCCTTGCGCGTCCGAATTCGCCGGATTATAGTACCGGCACCATAAGCTAAAACGATAGGAGACGCCCGATGATCAGGAACCTATGGTACGCGGTGCTCGAGTCCAAGGAGATACCCAAGAACGAGCCGGTCGGCTT
>QKAK01000204.1 GCA_003247225.1 Spirochaetota bacterium
GGCCAGCGTCCGGCTCTGCGCGAGGATGTCCGAGACTCTCTCGTCCACGTCCTGCTGCCTTTCCGTGCCGCTGGTCACGGCCGAGCCGAGCGCGCCGAACGATCCGACCATCTTCTCCATCGATTCGTTGACGACGATGATATTGCCCGTAAGCTGCTCGACGGCCGCCGTGGCGTCGGCGACGCTCCGGTCCTGGTTCCGGACAAGCGAGCCAAGCGCATCGATATAGCCCGATATCGTCGTAACCGACGCTACCGTCCCGTTCACGTTACCCGCCTGGGTTTCGATCCGCCCGTCCACGTCGTCGAGGCTGGCGACGATGGCGTCGATGTCGCGCGAGATATCCAGCGAGCACGCTGCGATGGCATCGTCGATGGTGGCGAGCTCCTTCGTCGAGGCCTTGGTGCTCTTGACGATGGAGAACAGCTTGCCCGTCAGGCGGTTCATCGCGCGCATCAAGACGGAGATCTCGTTCTCGCGGCGGGGCGGTTCCATGCGAACGGTCAGGTCGGCCACGCCCGCGGCGAGGGAGTCCATAGAGTCGGCCACGTCCTTGAGCGGCTTCAGGCCCCGGCCGAAAAGGAATCCGATGCTCAGTATAAGCAGGCTCATCCCGGCGGTCAGGATGATCAGGACCCTATTCATCCTGGTTATCGGCGCGCTGAACTCGTCGAGCGGGACGCGGACCAGCACCGACCAGGGGGTTCCGTCGACGGGGCTGAAAGCCGCTATGAAATCGACCCCGTCCAGCGGGCACAGGGCGGATCCCGCCTCGCCTCCCTTCAGTCGGTCCAGGGCGGCGCGCATCCCTTCGGCGCCCTCGGACGGGGAGAAATCGTCGTAAACGTTCCGCAAGGCAAGAACGTTCTCCGGGTCGGCGTCGCCGACGGTCGCGCCAGAGCCCCGGTCTAGGACGACGGCCGTGCCGCTCGTACCGATCTTGTAGTCATCGCAGGCTTGGCTGACTATATCGCCCTTCGCGGCCGAGAATACCACGTCGATGACGACGCCGTCGTCGTCGAAGACCGGCATCGCGTAGAACATGGTCAGCTCGCCGGTAACCTTGTTGATCATCGGCGCCTGGATATACTCGTTCCCGGCTAGGCCCGCCTTGTAGTAATCGCGCTCCGCGAAGTTGACGAGGCCGCCCTCCACGACGTAGCAGTCGCCGTTCGTATCGGCGATATTGATGCCGATGAGCTCGGGAAAGAGCCCGGAGAACTTTATGCCGTCCAGCTGTTCCTGCTTGTCCCAGAGTCCCGCTTCCGGATCCCGCATGAACCCGAGGGTCGAGAGCGTCCGTAGCGTCGAGAGCTGCTCGTCGTTGACGTCCTCGACGCCGCGCGACACCGCCTGGGCGATATTCTCCATATCGGCCATGACGGAGGCCAGTACGGCTTCCCTTGAATACGCGTTCGAAACAAGAAAGAACCCCGTGGTGGCGACCGCGAACGCGAACAGGAACGCCGTTACGAGCGTCTAACGAATACTCTTCATCAGGAACTTCCCCATTGTGTCCAAAAACACTGTCGCCCACCATACTTGCTCATTGCACATAGATCAATAGGCCCGTCGTCGAGGATGCCCCCGTCTTCACCAACCCGTCGTCGAGGTTTATAGTCTTTTCCGGCGTGCGCGGCTCGCTCGCGCCGTCGGTTTACTATGCAAGCTTCACGTAAGGATTAATCATGAAAGGTAAAAAGAAGCGGCGCCCCGTACTAAGGGCCATCGCCTTGGGCTTGATCGTCGCGCTGGCAGCGGCTACCATCGTATTCACGCGCCTCGGCGGCTTCGGCACGGGCGACAGCGCTGATCCGACGGAGCTCGCGGCCTACGCCGGAACGATCGAGGATATAAGCCTACCGGACGGGGCTAGGATCATCGCGCTGGGCGAGGCCACCCACGGAAACGTGGAATTCCAGCGGCTCAAGCTCGACGTGTTCAAGCTCCTCGTGGAGCGCTACGGCGTGCGGGGCTTCGCGCTCGAAGGCGACTACGGCGGCTGCGAGCGCGTAAACCGTTACATCCACGGCGGCGACGGTACGGCTAGCGAAGCCGCCGCGGCCATCGGGTTCGCCATCTACCGAACCGACGAGATGGCCGAGCTCGTCTCGTACATGCGGCGATACAACGAAGGCGCAGCCGAGGGCGACGACCTGCGCTTCTACGGCTTCGACATGCAGCGCTACCGGTACAGCCTAGGCTACCTGATGGAGGCCTGCGCGGCGCTCGGCGTCGACTCGAGCGATCTCTCGAGGCTCGTCGACGACGGCGGCTGGAACGCCGCGTACGACGTCCCCGCCAGGGCGGCGGCGATAACCCGCCTCAAGTCCGGGCTGGCCGACGAGGGGGCCTCCGCCGAGGCCCTGCACCTCGCGGACGCGCTGCTGCAGTACTGCGAGCTCCAGGGCGCGCAGAACGCCGCCATAGAGCTACGCGATAGGCTCATGGCCGAGAACGTCCTGTGGATAGCGGAGCGGGAGCGGGAGTCGGGGCGCGATCGCGTCTTCGTCTCGGGACATAACGGGCACGTGGCTCGATGGGGCAGCTACGACTCGATGGGCAGGCTCCTAGCGAACGCCATCGACGACGGCTACTACGTCATCGGCACGGATTTCTACAGGACGCGCTGCAACCTGCCCCGCCCGGCCCGGGGCGAGCGAACGAACCAGGTATTCTACTCCCGCGACCCGCTGGCCAAGGCCGCCAAGACGGCCGGGATGGATACCTGCTGGCTCGACTTCGCGAAGGCCTCCGCGAGCCCCGAGCTGTCGGAGCTGACCTCGCGATACATCTTCATGGGCAACCTAGGCGAAAGCTACGCCTGGATCATGCGCCTCCTACCGCCGAGCTACCGTATGTTCCAGCCTCCCGCCACGCTGTACGACGGCATGATCATCGTGGCCGAGGCAACGCCGACGGTGATACTCGGCGAGGATTGAAGCGCGGGGAACCCCTAGCTCAGAACGCTACCTTGTTTACGATTATCGCCTGATCGTCACGGTCGATCCTGAATTTCAGCTTCTCGAAACCGCCGGGGATGCCCTTGCCGTCATAGCCGCTCAGCCAGATAGGTTCCTTCGGGATCCCGAAAATTCCTAGATCCAGCTTCCCGTTGCCGTTGGCGTCCTGGAACGCGGATACGATGTACTGGCCTTCGGGAAGGCTCACGTCGATCCGTATCGTCGCGCTAGTCGCGTCGAGCACGAAGCCCTTGAACGGCTCGTCGTTCTTATAGGCGGGCTCCGAATCATACAGGGCGACGTATACCTTCCCGTCGCCTGCCGCGACGCCCCGCAGCTCGATCGTGCTATGCCTGTCCATCGCGAAAGCCCCCGCCGCCGTCGATTTGAGTAACCACGGGATGACCGCTCGCCTCATGCCATGCCTCTTCGGGTACGTCATCCCCGCCGCGATACGCCTATAGTATCGTACTACGCGTATAGGGAAGCGCAAGTGGCCCCGACGCCTATACGATGGACCCTTCTGTTAGCACGCACTCGAGGCCAGGAAAAGCCTGGACTCGGTTCGGCGACCGGATAGCCCGCCCATTTCCTGGTACGGATTCCGCGCGTCGCTGCTCGGTCGGCATCCGGCTATGGCTTGGTTCTCAAGCTTCGGCTCGCCCCCATGGCGACTATGCTTCCGTATTTAAGCGACGCTCCCTGCCTTAGCCGCCGGCCTACCTTCTAGAACGCGGGCGCCTACGCTCGGCCGGCTCTATATCCTCGCCTTTCGCCTCCTCCTATGGGAGCTCGCCGTCGCACGCGGGGAACGCCTTATTCAAGGCTCGCGACGAGGCGTGGATGGCCGGCGTACGCGTTATCGGTTACTCGCATCGCTCCTCGCCCACGATGGCTCCGATGGTCGTCTCAGGTACGGGTTCATTGCCGTATCGCAGCCCGTCGCTGGAATTTACGCTACCTTCATCGCTTCGCTAGCGCTCCCTGGCCGCGCTTCTCTAGTCCTGGTCGCGTCCGGGTCCAGCGGCCCATCAAGGCGACGGTCCCGACGTTTCGAGGTACCTATAGTCGGGCAATCAACCGCTCCGGGAGAGGCGCCCCGCTATCTGGCGGGCATGGGCTTGCTTGAGGCGAGGCCGTACCGGGATCGACTCCATCATCGAACCGACTATCGCCTCCGTTCGAAGAACTAACCTAACAGCCAGCGGGCTCGCGTCGTATACGGATCTTCGCCTAGTCGGAGTACTGCAGCCCTATCTCCTTGAAATGGTCCGTTATTCCAAGGAAGGTATCGATGATATCCGGATCGAATTGCGTTCCCGATCCTTCCTTGATGAGCGCTATCGACTTTTGATGCGTGAAAGCCGGCTTATATACGCGCTTGGTGATGAGGGCGTCATACACGTCGGCGACGGCCATCAGCCGTCCGGACAGCGGGATGTCATCGCCGGCTAGCCCCTGCGGATAGCCGGATCCGTCCCAGCGCTCATGGTGGCTCCACGTTATCTCGCGGGCGATCGTTAGGAACGAGGTCGGCGTGTCGAGGATTCTTTCCGCGGCCAGGATCGCGTTCCTACCGAGGGTCGTATGGGTCTTCATGATCTCGAATTCATCGTGATCGAGCTTACCCGGTTTCAGCAGGATCGTATCGGGGATCCCCACTTTACCGATGTCGTGCAGAGGCGCCGATTTCGTAATACGCTCGATCCTCTCGGCGGGCAGGAACGGCCTATATTTCTGCTTCCTGCTCAATTCCAAGGCCAGGGCCTTCACGTAATACTGCGTCCTCTTGATGTGGTTGCCCGTCTCGTTATCGCGCGTCTCGGCTAGTGAACCGAGAGCCGTCATCGTGATGTCCTGGATTATCGCTATTTCGCGCGTTCTTCTCGCGACCTCTTCCTCTAGGTACTTGCTTTTGCTTCGCAGGAAATCCCTGACGCTATTTAGCTGCAGGTGGGTCTTGACCCGCGCGAGCACTATCGGGGGGCTGACCGGTTTCGTGAGGTAATCGACGGCGCCGAGCGCGAGGCCCTTCCTTTCGTCCTCGATTCCGGCCCGGGACGTGAGGAAGATCACGGGAATATGGGCTGTCGAATCATCGCTCTTGAGGATCTCGCACACCTGATACCCGTCCATCTCAGGCATTTCGATATCGAGCAGTATCAGGTCAGGCTTATCGTCCATCTTAGCGATCGTAATCGCTTGCTTACCGCCCTTCGCGATTTTAACCCGGTATTCCGGCGATAGGATGGCCGCCATAATGGTAATATTGATCGAAGCGTCGTCGACAACGAGAATGTTGGGTTTATCATCATATTCGCCGCCCATATAGATCCCCTCCAGACTGATAGCGCTAGGCGAGCGCGTCGAGGATTTCCAATACCGCCGGGAAATCGTAGGATTTAAGGGAAGAGGATATCCTCTCGACGCTCTCAGGCCCTATATACGCGCTCAATCTCTCCTGGAAACGATTGAATAGGTATATCGCATCCAGGTCGCCTTTTGCCGCCAAGCCTCGTATCCGATCCAAGATTTCCTCATCGCTAGCGGTACCTTCCTGATCGGCTCGCGCCCTATCGGGCCCCCCGCTGCCTGGAGCCTCGCGATAGGCCCGCAGGATTCCATGGATCGAGGCCGAGGTAACCCGCATCAGGCTATCGAATGAACGGATCCGTTCCTGTAGCGCGGACTCGGATCCCGCCGCCTTTAGCATCAGCTCGAAATCGCCTAGGAAATCATATAGCCTCGTCGCGCCGATATTCCCGGAAACGCCTTTCATGGCATGGATGAGCCGCTTGGCCGCGTTCCGATCGTCATCGCCGATGAACTTGATGACTTCGGCCGGGGCGTCGCGATACTCGGACTCGAAGTCGGCGAGAAGGCTCAGGTACAGGCCGACGTTACCGGATACCCGCTTGAGGGCCGCCTGCGTATCGAAGCCGTCGATCGTAATTACGCTTTCCGGCGATGGCGCCGTCGTTTCAGCCACGGAGGTTCCATTCCCTTCTGTAATCCTTCTCCTTCCTCTCGTCCCCGGGCGTCCGGCGGTAGCCCCGCCATCGTAGAAGCGATTGATCGTCGCGAACATGGCGTCCGGGTCTATGGGTTTGCTGACGTGATCGTTCATTCCGGCCTCGATCGCTTTTTGTCGTTCTTCAACGAGGGCGTGCGCCGTCATCGCGATAATGGGTATCGAAGCGAACGCCTTGATCTTCCTGATCTGGCGCGTCGCCTCGAGTCCGTCCATTTCCGGCATTTGTATATCCATGAGGATGAGGTCATACTTTCTGTCACCGTTGATCAGACGGTCCAATGCCTCTTTGCCGTTCCCTGCCACAACGACCTCTATGCCCGCGCCGCCGAGCAGTTCCCGCGCTATCTGCTGGTTGATTTCATTGTCCTCCACCAGGAGAACGCTGGCTCCCCGCAAGCGAGATTGAGGTTCCCTGGCCGGCGTGGCATTGCTTGCCGCTTTCCCCTTCATGTCAGGGACGAGCATGGTAATGATCGAATCCACTATGGTCGAGGAGGTAACCGGCTTATACAGGAAATCCGAGGCTCCCGCTTTCATGGCCTTTCGCCGCGTATCGCTCCCATCGCTGGAAGAGCTCAGTATTATGATCGCGCATTCGGGATTTCCCTCCCGGCGGATCCTGCGCGTGGCTTCTATCCCGTCGATGCCGTCCATAATCATGTCCATCAGGATGAGCCCGTACGGATCCCTTTCGCTCTTAGCCTTCGCCACCGCGTCAATCGCCGATTCGCCCGATGGCGCCGCGTCGACCCGGAAGTTTATCGATTCCATGATGCTGGCAAGGACCGTGCGGGCGTTATTGTTATCGTCGACCACGAGCACGCGCATACCCGCAAGGTGGCCCGGGAATGAGTCGGGAATCGCGGGCGATTGCCTGGCCTGGCCGAACCAGACGGTGAAACTGAAGGACGTTCCCGTCTCGACTTCGCTGTCCACCCATATCTGCCCGCCCATCAGTTCCACTAATCGTTTCGTGATGCTCAAGCCCAGCCCCGTCCCCCCGAACTTCCTCGTCGTCGAGCTGTCAGCCTGGACGAAAGGCTGGAATAGACGGGATACTTGCTCCATGGACATTCCGATGCCCGTGTCGTGGACGGTGAACATGAATTTTATCCTGTCCCCGAGATCCTCCAGGGAAACGACCCGAAGCTCGACCTCGCCTTTCTCGGTGAATTTAATGGAGTTTCCCAAGAGATTATTGAGGATCTGGCCGAGCCTATGCGGATCGCCCACGAGCTTCGTGGGAATCGCTAGGGGAACATCGACCAGCAGCTCGAGGCCCTTCAGGTTCGCTCCATGGGCCGCGATCGACGTAGATGTCTTAATGACCTCCAGCAGGTCGAATTCGATTTCCTCGGTATCGAGCCTGCCCGCCTCTATTTTGGAGAAGTCGAGGATATCGTTTATCAGGGTCAGTAATGAGATGCCCGCGTTCTTCAGCTTGCTGACGTAGTCGTACTGCTGGGCGGTCAACTTAGTCCTCAGGGCTAGATCGGAGAACCCGATTATCGCGTTCATCGGGGTCCGTATCTCATGGCTCATGTTCGCCAGGAAGTCGCTTTTCGCCCTATTGGCCAGATCAGCCGAGCTCTTAGCCTCGCGGAGCGCGCGGATCAGTTGCTTTCTTTCGTGATCGTCTATCGTGATGGCCCTTATCGCGGCAAGGCCGCCGGAATCGTTCAATACCGCCGTGGCGTTGAGCAGCACGGGCATTATCTCGCCGTCCTTGCGGCGCAGATCCAGCTCGAGGTTCTCGATGGACCCGCCTTTGATGAGCCGCCGCGATCTCAGGCGCAACGCGTCGGCGCTTTCATCGGTCAGCAGTTCGCCTATCCTCCTCTTGCCAACGAGCTCATCCCGTTCGTACCCCAACCAGGAGAGCTCCGTCTCGTTGACCCTGAGGAACAACCCATCCTCGTCGACGGTGTGATAGCCGCACGGAGCGTTTTCGTATAGATCGCTTATCTCCTCGGCGTTACGCCTCAGCTCGGTTTCCGCTTCCTTCTGTATCGTCACGTCTTCCTTGAACGCTATGAAATAGGAGCTCTCCTCGCTCGACTCGAATACGGGAAAGCATGAGATCTTCTCCCAATAGCGTTCGCCGGACTTCTTCGTGGCATGGATCACCCCGCGCCAGATGCCGGCCGATGACAGAGTCCGCTGGATGCCGAGCAGTACGGCGTCGTTCTCTCTATCGTCGTCATTGAAACGCGGTTTCTTGCCTATGCATTCATCGAGCGTGAAGCCGGACATCAGCGTCTCGAACTCATTCACGTACACGACCGCGAGGTTCGCATTTATGATTACGATCGAGACCGGGCTCTGCTCGACGACATGGGAGAGAAGCTCGATTTCATGTTTTGCGCTATCAGCGCTGATCCTGATACGGGCGAAGATATATGAGAACGACGCGACTCCGAGCAGCAGGATGCCGGCCGTCCAGAGCTGGATCCTTCGCCCGACGCTCAACGTTTCAGCGATGCGCTCCGGGGTGATGTGGGTCACTTGCCACATCACCTCCCCTTTCGCCCCGGCGGGGTCCACGGGTGAGAAGACGAAAATCCCGTCGCCATCTTCGTATACGCCGCGGGCTTGCCTCGTGATCGCTTCCCAGGCGTCGGGATACCGACTCCGGAAGGTCGTGTCCTTCCCGAACATGAACCCCCATTCATCGTCGCGGTCGGCCGTTGACTTCAGCCAATATCCCTCGGGATTGAGCAGCATGACGGAACAGGCGGCAGTAGTGCCTTCGACGCCCTTTATCTTCTCGAGCAATCCCGACGCGAGGTAGTTGATCACGACGATGCCGATCTTCACGCCCGTTTGGTCGTAGACGCAAGTCCCGAAGCGTATCATCGGCTTATAAGGGACCTCTATCTCTCCGCGCTCGACGTTGAGATCCATAGGCGACTGGTATATCGCTCCGCCGGATAACGCCATCGTCTCGGTAAAATAATAGCGATCGGCCTTATTCTGCAGCAGCTCGTCGGGGATAGTCACCGGATTAGAGTCACGATAGTCGACGCGGATCAGTTCCCGTCCGTCGACGCCTAGCACACGGATTTGATCGTACTTCTTCTTTTGCGCAGAGACGACCCGGAAATCCTCGATAAGCCGGGTCTTCATTTCGGCCGATCCCGTTGAGAGGAAGCGCCGTATTCCCGTGAACGATGCGAGCATCCTCAGATCGGATACGATCGAGGCCTGCTCGTCCTCGAAGGCGCCCTCCCTAAACGCTTGGGACTGTTCGGCTTCGTGTATAATCGACTCGATAGTTCCTTGCTCGATTAAATGCCAAATGCCGAACACCAGTGATAGTAATAGGGTGCCCGCGATCGTCATCCAGAAAAGCATCCGCTTGAGGACCCTTCTTCGTAATGCGTTACCTGGAGCGTCAGCGTCGAGGAAGCGGGCGGTAGTCAGATTATCATTATCCGTCTTTTTATGTTTCATAGATTTCCCTTTAATCGGGCGTGTCTATGCGGTAGGAATGGTAGGCAGGAGCTCAACACACTCGATGAAATTGTAGGTTTCACGAGTCCAGCCAGTCAAGTATAAATAGGAATAAAGTTGAAGATATATCTTCGCGACTACATCATCGCCTGAGCCGCGCAACGATGCGTTGCCCGAAGCCTCTGATTCGACTATCCGAACTATCCCGCAGCCGAGCGAAGAGGCCGTCTGGATAATCTTGAAGAGACCAACGGCATCCGTAAGCTTCATCTCGTCAGGTTCGGGAAATGCGTCCGGCCGTATCATGGCGGGGCTACGGCTCGCCGACTAAAAGCCGCCCCGTCAGGGTAGCCTGATCGGGGAGAACCAGAAGGTACGCGAGCTACGCGATATCATCCAAGCATAGCGCCTACTACGCGGCGAGGGGAGCCTCGGGACCGGACGGGATAGCTCTCCTCGGGCGGTGACCCCGGCACGGCAACGTGGGGGAGCTCGAGAACATGGCCGAGCGCATCGTAGCGTCCAGTACCTAGGGTAGCGCCTGCAAGGCGGCGATGGCTCTCGGCGGCTCCCGGTCCGCGATCATCCGCGAGGCCACGATGTACGGCCGCCTCGACCGAGAAGGACCGGGCGGCTTCAGCGCGCCCCGGCGGGCCGCGATCCGCGTCGCAGCTGCGAGGCGACGCCTCCCTGGGCCCGCTCCCCGGCGTGGAGGGGGCCGGCTTCAGTACTAGCCTATGCCCAGGGCGGCCTGGACGACCCGGCTCCTAACCCTCGCGCCGAGCCCGCCGCGGCCTATCGTCATGGCCTCGATATCCGTCGGATAGTCGGACAGTATCTCGTAGCCGTCCTTCGTGACGAGGACGGTGTCCGAATGCCGATACCCGCCCCTATCGTCGAAGTATAGCCCCGGCTCGACGCTCACCACCATGTTCTCCCGGAGCGGCCTGTCGTCTCCCGCCGCCAACCACGGTTCCTCATGGTTGCCCAGGCCGATGCCGTGGCCGCTCCGATGCAGGAGGCGATCTCCGTATCCCGAGGCGCGGAGGTACCCGTTGGCAGCCTCGTCAAGCTCGGAGCATAGAACGCCCGGCCGGATCATGGAGAACGCCCTACGCCTCGCCTCCTCGACCTCCGCGAAGCGCTCTCGGTCCTCGGCTCCTGGCGGATCCAGGAAGAAAGTCCGTTCGCACTCCGCCGCGTAGCCGTTGACGCGGAAGTAGCACATGGCGACGTTCGGCCCGGGCGTCCCGAAGCGCATGCCGAGAGGGGGCACGGAATGCGGCATGGCGCTCTGCGGGGCGGGCCAGGCTACGGTCAGCAGGTTCGTCGAGAGCGGATTGAAGTCGCCGGATTTAATCAGCTTCGTCTGCACGGACTTCGAGACCGTGAACGTCTCGATGACCGAGGCGCCGAAGCTCGCCGTCCCGAGGAGGTTTCCCATAGAGGCGGAGGCTATCCTGGCGGAGGCGCGTATACGCTCGATCTCGTAGGGACTCTTTACGAGCCGCAGGCCCTCGACGACGTCGGCCACGACGGGAGAGAGGTCCTTCAGTTCACGCGCGACCGACGCCTTCATCTTCCCTTCCACGCCTATGCTAAGGCGCCCCTTGACGGCGTTCCTGAGGACGTCCGCCCATCCCGCCCCCTCGGGGGACGGGAACTCCCAGTACGACACGACGTCGCTATCGATCGGGGGAGTCCCTAGATGCCGCGCCTCCAGCGTAGGCACGACGAGTGTCGGCCTGCCCTCCGCGGGGACGACGATGAAGAAGGGTCGCTCCTCGGGCTTGTAGACGAGGTTCGTCAGGTACCAGATATTCTCTTCGGCCGAGACTATGTATGCGTCGAGCCCCGCGCGGCCCAGCTCCGCCTGCATCCGCTCTAGCCGCGTCGACAGTTCCTTGTCCGGCATGATCGCCACCTTTATTGAGAGCATTTCACATACCACGGTATGCGAAATACCAGATTAGGATTGCTTCGGCCGGCTGTCAAGGCGTATATTCTCCGCATGGGAGCAGCGGCCAAAGGCGCGACGCGTAAAGAAGTCGCCATGATGACGAAGCGGAGGATACGGGAACGGGCGCGGACGCTCTTCATCGAGCGGGGCTTCGACGCGACGAGCCTCGACATGATCGTACGCTCCGCGGGAGTCACGAAGGGAGCCTTCTATGCCCACTACCCTTCTAAGGCCAGTCTCGTCTACGAGTACCTCGACACGCTCGACCTCGACTATCGCCGGCGCTACGAAGGGCTGTCCGACGGGGGGGACGCCTCGGCCATCCTGATGGGCTTCACCGACTCGATAGCCGAGATACTGGAGACGCAGTTCGGGATCGACGCCCTGCGCGCCGTATACGGGGCGCAGATCGCCCGGGATATCACGCTCGACCCGTTCGTCTCGCGCGACCGCGAGCTATACCGTATCTACGAGGATATCCTGGATCGCGGCGTCCGCGAAGGAGCCTTCGACGGCGGCCTCGACGCCGCTCGCGTGGCCGACCATATCGTGACGGCCATAAGGGGCGTGGTCTTCGAATGGTGCACGAGGTCTCCCGCGTTCGACCTGCGGGAAGCCGCGGCCTCCCATATCGGGTTGATGCTGAACGGCATATCGAGGCGCTAGCGCTAGCGATCGCATCTCCCCCACCGGCCGGGCACGCTCGACGGGATCGAGGAGGACGATAGCGTCCGCGCCCGGCCGCCGGCGGCACCGACACGGCGAGCCCGGCTATCGCCACTCTCGGACGATGGCCGGGCCGCGCCTACGGAATCAGAAAGCGCCCTTGAGCGCGCCGACGCCCATGAACACGATCGCGATGACGATCGACGATCCTAGGGTCAGGAGGAGCCCCGCCTTGGCCATGTCCTTGATGCTGAAGTAGCCGGCGTTGAAGGGTATGACGTTGGTCGGCGTGGTGGTCACCAGGATGAAGGCCAGGCTGGTGGTAAGGCCCGCCGCCAGGGTGATGCCGGTCACGTCCATGCCGGTGGCCTTGCCGAGGCCGATGATCAGCGGGATCAGTATGGTCGCCGTCACGCTGTTCGACGAGAACACGACCTTGAGGAGGCACACGCCGAGGGTCACCAGGAAGAGCTGGAGGAACAGCGGCACGTCGCCTATCCTGCCGAGGAGCGTCACCGCGAGCCACTCGGCCACGCCGGTCTTGTACAGGTAGGTGCCGAGCGACATGCCGGAGACGATGAGCAGGATGCCCGCCCAGTCGATCTCGCCCTCGATCTCCTTCCACTTGGCCTTGCTCATGCCGGGCATGAAGAAGAGGCAGGCGGCCAGCAGAGCCGGCATCGATATCTCGATGACCATGCCGAGCGGCCCCTCGAGGAGGGGCGTGGCAATCCAGACGGCGACGGTGAAGGCGAAGACGAAGAGGGTGATCTTCTCCTCGCGGTTCATCGGCGGCATCGCCTTGAGGTCGGCCTTGAGCTGCTGCTTGCTGACCTTGAGCCGTTTCATCTCCGGCGGGAAGAACAAGAGGAGGGTGGCCCAGGCGATGGGCAGGATAAGGATGGCCGACGGCACGCCGTATGCCATCCAGTCGAGGAACGACAGGCGTATGCCCGCCATGTTGGACAGGAACTGCAGCGCGATGGGATTCGCGCCCGTACCGGCCGGGGTGCCTATGCCGCCGATCAGCGGCCCCCACGCGACGGATATCATCAGGGCCTTGCCGAAGTTCGACTCCTTGGGCTTGCAGCCTTCCTCCTGGAGTATGGCCCTGGCGAGGGGCATCAGCATGGCCGCGACGGCCATGTCGGTGATCCACATGGACAGGACGGCGCCCGCCGCGAGGAAGCCGAATAATATGGCCCGGCTCGAGTTGCCCGTGATGGACAGGATAACCGCCGAGATGCGCTTGCCGAGCCCCGACTTGGTTATGAAGGCCGTGATGACGAGCACGCCGATGAAGAATACGACGATGTCGTTGCCGAAGCCGGTGGAGATGATCTCCTTGTACTTACCTACCTTGAGCAGGGTCAGGAAGACCATGGCCAGGAGGCCGGTGATGTGGAACGGCAGGGCCTCGGTGATCCATAGGATGAGGGCGAAGGCCATGACGCCGAGCGCGGCCATACCGGGGCCGCCGGAATGCGCGGAGGCCGGGTAGGACGGCTTAAGGGTTCCCGGGTCGACGGCGTTGACGATGGTCGATACCAGCGAGGCCGGCGCCGGGGTAAGCGATACGGCGAGGCCTATTGCCAGCGCGACCGCGAGTATGATGCCGTTCCGCACCGCCTGGTTCTTTGCTTTCAGTGTTGCCATTGGGGTCCTATCCTTATCGGTTCAATGTCCGGCCGAACGCGGTCCGGAGGAGTTCCCCGACCATGCGCGGCCTGTCGGCGACGAGAGCGCCGGCCTTCTCGAACGCTTCGATCTTGTCCTTGACCGAGCCCTTGCCGCCGGAGACTATGGCGCCGGCGTGGCCCATGCGCTTGCCGGCCGGCGCGGTGCGTCCGCCGAGGAAGGCGACGACCGGCTTCGTGAAGGAGCCCGAGAGCATCGCCTCCGCGACTTCCTCCTCCATGGTACCGCCGAGCTCGCCTATGACGACGACGGCGTCGGTATCGGGGTCGGCCTGGTAGTCGGGGAGCATCTCGGCGAATCGGGTACCCGGCACGGGATCGCCGCCGACGCCTATCAGGCTGGACACGCC
The DNA here is from genome assembly GCA_003247225.1 of Spirochaetota bacterium. GTDB lineage: Bacteria > Spirochaetota > Spirochaetia > Treponematales > UBA12059 > SZUA-370. Next base: position 14,124 of record QKAK01000204.1, read on the forward strand.
GAACCCGGCGCGCACTATCATCGCGGTCACCTCGTTGGTCAGCGAGCCCGAGCGCGTCATCACGCCGACGCGGCCGGGTTTGTAGACGCGGTCTATCCAGTATGGGAACATGCCCATCATCGCGAGGCCGGGGCTGATGACGCCGGAGGTGTTGCCGCCCACGACGCGGGCGCCCTGCGACAGGGCGGCCTTGCGTATCTGGATCGCGTCCTGGAGGGGTATGCCGTCCGCAATCGTCACGATCTTCCCGATACCCGAGTCGAGCGCTTCGAAGACCGCGTCCTTGGTGAAGCGCGGCGGCACGAACAGCATCGCGGCGTTCGCCGGGTTCTCCGTCACGGCGCGGCGTATGCTGTGGTATACCGGCGCGCCCTCGACGACCTGGCCTTCCTTGCCCGGCGTGACGCCGGCGACGACCCGCGTGCCGAGGTCCATCATGTGCTTGGTCCAGAACGATCCCTCGCCGCCGGTTATGCCCTGCACGAGCACCCTATCGCTTCGGTCTATGAAGATGCTCATGCCCGTCCTCCGGCCTTCGCGAGGGCGACGGCCTTGCGGACCGCCTCCTCGGTATCGTACAGCGGCTCGAGCCCGGCCGCCTTCAGGGTCTCCACCGCCTGCTCCTCCCCGGTGCCGCGTATGCACGCGACGATGGGGCAGCGCGGCTTGAGCGCGGCTATAGCCTCGGCGATGCCGTCGGCCATGACGTCGGCTCTGGCGATCGTGCCGAAGGTGACGATCAGGATGACCTTGGGGTCGTTGACCAGGCACAGCGCCATCGCGCGGACGGCTTTCTTGTAGTTGGGGCCGCCGAACTCCAGGTAGTTGGCCACCGATCCGCCCTCGTAGTTGACCAGGTCGTAGACCACGGTGGTCAGCCCGGCGCCGGCGCACATGAGGGAGATGTCGCCGTCGAACTGCAGGTACGGGATGCCCTCCTTCGCCGCCTCGTAGGCCACGTCGGAGTCGAAGTACTCGCGCGACGGCTCGGCCCCGCCCTGGCGGAACGCCGAGTTGTCGTCTATGACCAGCTTGCCGTCTCCGGCGACGAGCGCGCGCTCGCCTTTCTCGTCGGCCTTGGTCACGAACAGGGGGTTCACCTCGACGAGCTCGGCGTCCTTGTCGCGGAAGGTCTTCCAGAGGCCCGACAGCAGCGTTACGAAGCTCGCGGACAGTTTCCCCTCCAGCCCGAGGGCGTGGGCGACGTTGCGGGCCTGGAACGGCATGAGGCCCGCGTCGATGTCCACCCGCTCGCGGATAATCTTCTCGGGGGCGGTGCGCGCCAGTTCCTCGATCTCTACGCCGCCGTCGGCGCAGGCCAGGATCAGGGCCGTCGCGGCCTGGGGGTCGACGGTGATGGACAGGTACAGCTCGCGGTCTATCGAGACGGCCTCCTCGACGAGGACCTTCCTGACGCCGTGGGCCGCGCCGAGCGCGCCGCCCAGCAGCTCGGAGCCGTAGGCGCGCGCCTCGTCGCCGGACTTCACCAGCCTGACGAGGCCGGCCTTGCCGCGGCCGCCCCGCAGCACCTGGCTCTTGACGGCGCAGGGCAGCCCGAGCTCGGCGGCGGCGGCGACGACCTCCTCGGCGTCGGCGCAGAGGCGCCTGCGCGGCCCGTTCCGCGAACGCGTCCTTCGCCTGATATTCAAACAGCTTCATATGCTACCTCGATAGAAGGAAGGGATTTTGAACCACGGAGACACGAAGGCACGGAGAGAGAAAAAGGCAAGGGAATATGCAGTAGCGCTTAGGCAATTCTATTTTCCCGCTTCTTGCCTGCTCCGTGTCTCCGTGCCTCCGTGGTTACATCGGCGATCAGGCCTTCTCGTACTTGGCCAGGTAGGCGCCGAAGATCTCGTCGTCGGTCGGCCTGTTCGGCTCGATGGGCAGCGACAGCCACGTC
>QKAK01000214.1 GCA_003247225.1 Spirochaetota bacterium
GCAGGGGTCAGCTTGAGGTAGCCGCGCTCGCGGCCGCTCTTGGCGCCGGCCGCCTCCGCGACCGCGAAGTACGGCTCGGCCGTTTCGCCGGCCCCGGGCCGGAGCACCGCCAGGCCGGAGGCGTCGGCCGAGGCCGATGCCAGCTCGCGCATCGCGTAGCTGTAGAGCGACACGCGCGCCCCGGACAGGGGCTTCGCGGTACGCAGGTCGCCGGCCACGAGGTGCCAGGCGCCGTCGACGTCGAGCTTGGCCGACAGGGCCACGTCGGACACGAGCACGTTGCGCCTCGCGGTCCGGTCGCGGCCGTAGCGCTGGACGTAGAAGGCCGGATGGGTCGGGTCGTCGCGATAGCGGTAGTACTCGTCCCAGTCGAACCACGACTCGTAGTAGTCCCAGTACGACGAGTCGTCGCCCTTGTCGCGTATGGTCACCGGCGGGAAGGTCCACTTACCGAGGCTCGCGTGGTCGTTCGGGCTGACGTACCGTATGTGGTCGCGGCCGAAGGCGACGCGCAGCTGGAACAGGCCGTCCGGGTGCTTGGCCAGTAGCGGCGACAGGTCCAGCGCGTAGGGCGTCCACTGGTTCTTCTTGTCGTCGGTCCAGCCGAGGTCGATCTCCTCGCGCCAGACGACCTCGCCTACCCGCTTGAGCTCCTTGGAGCCGTCCAGGTCGTTGACTTGCAGGAACTGGAGCATGTTGTCCCCGTAGACGCGCAGCGCCTCGACGACCACCTTGGACAGGTTCCTGGTCTCCATCACGACGCGGGTGCCCTGGGTCGACGGCACGATGACGCCGCCGGCCTGGAAACGGACCTCGGGCATCTCCCAGTCGAAGCGGACCGTGGCCTGGACCGGTACGGCTATCGCGCCGCCCGACAGGCCGCGCAGGCCCTTCTCCACGGTCACGCCGACCTCGTCGCTCCAGCCGAGCGACGAGTAGACGCGGACGAGGCCGCCCTCGCTCTCGTAGCGCAATGCCCCGGACGACGTACCCGGCGCCGAGGCCCGTATGAGGCCGCGGAAGTCCTGAGCCTTGTCGACCGGCTCGCTGAAGGCCAGCCTGAGGCAGGCGGGCTCGCCGGGCTCGGGCCCGGTCACCGATAGGAGCTCGAAGCTGCCCTCGGCCGGTATCCTATAGCGTTCGGAGCCCTTGGCGGACGCCCCTATGGGCTTGCCGTCCCAGCTGAGCGTCAGGGCGGATTCGCGCTCCGAGCGCGGTATGCGCTTGACCGTGAAGCGGTGGAGGCCGTCGCCCTCGTGGCTCCACGACAGGTCGAGCCGGCGGCCGTCCACGGTCGCCGAGACGAGCCGCTCCACGTCGGCGACTGCCGGCGCGTCGTCGGAGCGCAGCGAGCCGTCGAGCGACAGGCTACCGTCGAACGCCGCGTACAGGGCTCCCGGCGTAACCGACAGCCCGGGCTCGGCCGCCCTGACCTTGAACGAGAACCAGCCGTTCGACGGCTCGCCTATCGCGGCGAAGTCGAAGACGGCCCGGTAAGTCTCGCCGGGCTTCAGCGGGGCGGCCGGCCTGAAATCGAGCCTGCTGCCGTCGTCGCTCCACGAGACGGAGCCGTCTATCGGCGGGTCGAAGCTGAGCGGATTGACGCCGCGCAGCGCCCCGGCGTCGCGGCCGGAGCCGAGCACTACGCTCAGGTCGGCGAAGCGCGAGACGATGCCGTCGCTATGCGCGACGACGAAGGCCGGATCGGGCGCCCGATCCTCCATGACGGCGCGGCCGCGCGAGCAGGCGGCCGATAGCGCCGAAACGAAGACGACGGCCGCGATGGCGGCCTTGAAGCGCAGCGTACGGTTAAGTCTCATACGTATTTCCTTTTTGGCCGGGCGCCGTCGACGGTCGGACCGGCGCTCCTAGTATACGGCGTCGCTACCGATCCGTCAGGCCTTTCCGGATTCGATGAGGCCTCGCATCCTCTCCCGGAGCACGGCCCAGACCTCGTCGGCGCGGCCTTCGCCGTCGACGGCGACGAGGGTGCCTCGGCGCTTGTAGAAGTCGACGAGCGGCGCCGTCTGGCGGTAGTAGTTCTCGAGCCTGCTGCGTACGGCGGACTCGGCGTCGTCGTCCCTGACGTATAGCTCGCCGCCGCAGTCGTCGCAGACGCCGGCAACCGCCGGGGGCATCAGGTGGATATGGAAGCTGCGCCCGCAGCCGCGGCACATGCGCCTCCCGGACAGGCGCTCGACTACCTTGGCGTCGCTCACCTCGAGGTCGATCACGTAGTCCTCGGGACAGAATCCGGCGAGGGCCTCCGCCTGGGCCATGGTCCGCGGGAACCCGTCGAGCAGCCAACCCCCGGCCGCGTCGGGCTCGGCCAGGCGCTCGCGCACGAGGCCGACGGTCAGCTCGTCGGAAACCAGGCCGCCGGATTCGATGACCGCCTTGACCCTCAGCCCGAGCGGGGTGCCGGCGCGCATGGCCGCCCGGAAGATCTCCCCGGTGGATATATGCGGTAGGCCGAACGACTCCGCCGCCCTAGCCGCCATGGTGCCCTTGCCCGCCCCCGGCGCGCCGAAGAATACGAATTTCATAGCAGACCCGCTCCTTACGTACTCGATCCATGCATCCTATAACAAGTCGAAGTCGAGCGCTAGGCCGCGGGCCTAGGCACGGTCTCCGTGCCCGTCGCGCAGGTCGCATACGCTCCACGGCTTGTTCAGGTTGTACCTGAACAGCACTTCCATATGCCTGATGACGGATTCGGTGGGGAACAGGATGGAGAAGGCGCGATTCACCCTGAAATCCGTGCTGGACGGCGTGCCGATAGGCTCGTCGTCGACGCGGACGGGCATGCCGCAACGCCTGATCGACTCCACGTCCCGCGCCGCGACCGGCGAGCCTTCCCTGGTCACGACGAAGGCCTCGTACGAGAAGTCGACGCGGCGCCGTTCCGACTCCTCCCCCCACGCGCGCAGGTCCTCGGGCAGCATGGCGGCCGCGATGGGCAGCGTGTCCGACCCCAGGAGGTGGGTCATCGACACCTTCGCGCCGGGGAACATCGCTATGAAGCGCCTGACTATCTCGATGGTATCGGCGCCCTCGCCGATGTCCAACGGCACGATCAGCGGGTCGAAGACGCCCGCGACCTGCATCGACAGGAGCTCGTAGCGATAGCGATAGTCGCTCTTCCTGGGCTTGCTCGGGTTATCGTGGCCCTCGGGCACGACGAACACGACGGGCGCCCCGGCGCCGTCCGAGGCGAGGAACCTGAGCGCCGTAGCCAGGTGGGTCATCTGGAAGGGGTCGAACGAACCGATGAACAGCGCGGCGTGGATCTCGTAGCGCGGGAAGCGTATCACCTGGGGAAAATCGGAAAGGTCCACCGGCTCGAGCCGGCCGTCCGCTATGCGCTCGTCTATCCGCCTGAGCGAATCGAGGTAGAAGGTCCTGTAATAGGAGAAGTCGCCCCTGTCGGTCGCGCTCAGGTATGAATAGGCGCCGAGGCGGTCGAACACCTCCTCGGTGCGGGCGGCCGCTCGAGCGATGAGGTCGGTCCGCATCGGGCCGCTCCGTCTCTTCTTCCGTGGCGATGACTCGTCGCGTGCGTCCATCGCTAGCAGTGTATTGCGGCATCGACGATCATGCAACACGTAATACGACAGTTCATCAGTACATAGTTTATTATCTATATTTTTTTCTTGCGCAAACGTCAAAAAGGGATATCATGAACGTATCGCCACGCTTGATCGTAAGGCAACGCGCTCCCTCACACTGTTTCGCACCATGCGGCGATATGCAAGGGAGGATCAATGGAAACTCAGTCCCCGACGATGGCGCCTCCTCGGGATGCTAGCCGCCAGCCTAGCCCCGGAGCCCTCCTCACCGCTCTCGAAGAAGCCCAGAGCGCGGATGAATACAATCACCTATCGGAAGAAACGCTCAGGAAGGTCGCGCGAGTAAGCGGGGAACCGCTATCCAGGGTCTACTCGGTCGCCACGTTCTATTCGTTCTTCAACCTGAAGCCGCAGGGAAAGCACACGATAATCGTCTGCCGCGGTACCGCCTGCCACACGCGCGGATCGCTCAACCTGCTCCGCGAGGCCGCGGCCAGGCTCGGCATGCCCGAGTTCAGGGAGGACGAGGAGCCGTCCTTCACGACCGACGACAGGCTCTTCACCGTTAGGACCGTCGCGTGCTTCGGCCAATGCGCCCTGGCGCCGGTCGTATCGATAGACGGCACGATCCACTCCCGCATGACCCAGGGCAAGCTCTGCGAGCTGCTCGACGCGATACGAAAAGGAGCCAGGCGATGAGGCTCGACGAAACGGTAAAGCGCGCGTACGCCGGCATGGCCGCCCGCGGCCTATCCACGGTCAGGCCCGAGGTCCCGACCATATCCGTCGGGCTCGGCACCTGCGGCATAGGCAACGGAGCCGACGTCCTATTCGACGCGCTCCGCGACGCCTCGGACGGCAGGGTCGCCATCAAGAAGGCCGGCTGCTTCGGTTTCTGCGCCGAGGAGCCGCTGGTCATGCTCTACAGGCCGGGCCAGCCCGTGCTGCTCTTCTCCGATATGAAGGCGTCCAAGGCCGGCAAGCTGGTAGCGGCCGCCCTCGACGACGCCGCCTGCGCCAAGCTGGCCAAATCGGCCAGGGCCAAGATATCGAGCTGGGACTTCAGGACCTCAGCGGTCGAATTCGGCCGCGGCTTCGACGCGCTGCCCGAATGGAACGAGCTGCCCTTCTTCCAGGGCCAGGAAAAACTGGTCCTGCGCGACTGCGGCCTCATCGACCCCGAGAGCCTGGCCGAGTACGCGGCCGTCGGAGGCTACTCGGCACTGATCAAGGCGATCGAGGGAGAGCCGGAAGGCGTCATCGACGAGGTGACCAAGGCCAAGCTGCGCGGCCGCGGGGGAGCCGGCTTCCCGACGGGGCTGAAATGGAAGCTGATGCGCCAGAACGCCGCGCCGGTCAAGTACGTCATCTGCAACGCCGACGAGGGAGACCCCGGCGCGTACATGAACCGCAACGAGATAGAGAGCGACCCGCACATGCTGCTCGAGGGCATGGCCATCGGCGCCTACGCGATGGGCGCCGCCGAGGGCCTCGTCTACGTGCGAGCCGAGTACCCCTTGGCCGTCGAGCGGCTCAAGAAGGCCATAGCCGACGCTACGGCCGCCGGCTTCATCGGCGAGCGCGTCATGGGCGGCGACTTCTCCTTCACCGTCAGGATAGTCACCGGCGCCGGCGCCTTCGTCTGCGGCGAGGAGACGGCGCTGATAGCCAGCGTCGAGGGCAAGGCCGGGCGCCCGTCGCCGAGGCCCCCGTTCCCCGCCCAGAAGGGCTATCGGGGCATGCCGACGAACATCAACAACGTCGAGACCTGGTGCAACGTGCCGGTCGTCGTCGCGCGAGGCGCCGAGTACTTCGCCGGCATCGGGACCGAGAAGAGCCCGGGCACCAAGGTCTTCAGCCTCGTCGGCAAGGTCAAGAACACCGGCCTCGTCGAGCTGCCGCTCGGCACCCCGCTGCGCGACATCGTCTACGGCATGGGAGAGGGCGCCGGCGCCAGGAAGCGCATCAAGGCGGTGCAGACCGGAGGACCGTCCGGAGGGTGCATACCCGCGGAGCTGTTCGACGTGAGGGTCGACTACGAGTCGCTCGCCGAGCTCGGGGCGATCATGGGCTCCGGCGGCATGGTCGTCATGGACCAGGACAACTGCATGGTCGACGTGGCCCGGTACTTCGTCGGCTTCACCTCCGCCGAGTCGTGCGGGAAGTGCGCCCCGTGCCGCGAGGGCCTGTCGCAGATGCTGCGCATCCTGACCGCGATAACCCGCGGCGAGGGCCGGCTCGAGGACCTGACGGAGCTCGAGCGCCTGGCACGCGTCGTCAAGGACGCGTCCCTGTGCGGCCTCGGCCAGACCGCCGCCAACCCCGTGCTCACCACGCTCAAGTACTTCAGGCAGGAATACGAGAGCCACATCGTCGAGCGGCGCTGCGAGGGCGGCACCTGCGAGGCCCTGTTCGAGGCGCTCTGCGAGAACTCCTGCCCGCTCCACATGAATATACCCGGATACCTGGCCCTGCTCGGCGACGGCCGCATCGAGGACGCGTTCGAGCTGACCCTGCGCGACAACCCGCTGCCCGGATCGATGGGGCGCATCTGCCACTTCCACTGCCAGATGCGCTGCCGCCGCGACACGCTCGACGAGCCCGTCGCCCAGGGGGAGATACACCGCTACCTGGCTGACACGATGTACAAGATGGGCCGCGAGAAGGACGTCTGGGCGAAGCTCGTCAAGGAGAGGAAGCCCGCCACGGGACGATCGCTCGCGATACTCGGCGCCGGCCCGGCGGGCCTCGCCGCTAGCTTCTACCTATCGCGCCTCGGCCACGAGGTCACGGTGTTCGAGGCGAAGCCCAAGGCCGGCGGCATCCTGCGCTACGGCATCCCGGCGTACCGGCTGCCCAAGGACGTGCTCGATAAGGAACTCGAGCTCTGGAAGCGGCTCGGCGTCAAATTCGTGTACAACACGGTAGTCGGCCGCGACGTCGGCTTCGATTCCCTGCGCAGCCAGTACGACGCGCTGATCGTCGCCACCGGGGCCCAGGCGGACAAGCGCCTCGGCATACCCGGCGAGGGGCTCGAGGGCGTGCACGCCGGCTACGAATGGCTCGAGGCCTTCTCCATGGGCAAGGCTCCGAAGCCGGGCCGGCGAGCGCTGGTCATCGGCGGAGGCAACGTAGCGATCGACGCCGCCAGGACCCTGTTCAGGCTGGACTGCGACGTGACCGTGGCCTACCGGCGCGCCAAGCAGAGCATGCCGGCCAACGCCATAGAGCTGTCGGGCGCCGAGGAGGAGGGCATCCGCTTCGAATACATGCTCCAGCCGCTCGAGGTAGTCGGCGACGGCGGGCGGGTCAAGGCCGTGCGCTTCAGGGTGATGAAGCCGGGAGGCATAGACAGCTCCGGCCGGCCCAGGCCGGTCGAGACCGACCGTACCGTGGACATACCCTGCGACGACGTCTACGTCGCCGTCGGCGAGGGCGTGGACTCGTCGTTCGCCGGCTCCGACGGCGTCCCGACCGCCCGCGACGGACGGATCGCGGCGAACAGGCTGACCGGCAAGGCCTCGGGCTCCGTATGGGCCATAGGCGACGCGGTCACCGGGCCGGCTACGGCGGCCGAGGCCATGGGACTCGGCAAGCGGGTCGCCAAGTCGATCGACGCCGAGCTGATGGGCCGCGACGCGTTCGGCGAGCTGTTCAGGGACTTCGGGCACTCCATGACCGTGCCTCCGGAGCCGGTCAAGACCAGTATGTGCCGCTCGAGGCTGGTGCCGCCCGAGGAGCGCAGGGGCAACTTCCAGGAGATATCCCAGGGATACTCCGGCGAGCAGGCCCTGCTCGAGTGCTCTCGTTGCCTGCGCTGCGACATCAGGGCGGACGCCCGCAGCCCGTGGCGTTGATCGGAGGAAAGCATGGACGATACCAAAGCCAAGACCATTAGCCTGTCGATCGACGGCCGCGAGATAGGCGTACCCGAGGGAACGACGATACTCGAGGCCTGCCGCGGGGCCGGCGTCAGGATACCGACCCTCTGCCACTTGCCGGGCGTCAGCTCGAACGCGTCGTGCGGCCTCTGCGTCGTCGAGGTCGAGGGCGCGAAGAGCCTCGTGCGCTCCTGCGTGCAGGCGGCCGCGCCGGGCATGAGGATACGCACGGCCAGTAAGCGCGTGATGGAGGCCCGGCGCACCGTCGTCGAGCTGCTCCTGGCCAATCATCCCGACGATTGCCTCTCGTGCCTGCGGAACGGCAGCTGCGAGCTCCAGGCGGCGGCGGAGCTGCTCGGCGTGCGCGCCAAGGCCTTCCCGCGGACCAAGAAGCAGGCCAAGCCGGACAAGGCCGGCTGGGGCGTGATGCGCGACAACGATAAGTGCATACTCTGCGGCCGCTGCGTCGCCGTCTGCCGCGAGACCCAGTCGGTGATGGCCATAGACTTCGCCGGCCGCGGCGTCAATTCCAGGGTGGCGCCGTTCCTGGACAGCCCCCTGTCCGAATCGGTCTGCGTCTCCTGCGGGCAGTGCACCGTCGTCTGCCCTACCGGCGCCCTGACCGAGCGCGACGAGACCGACGAGGTATTCGCCGCGATCAACGATCCCGAGCTGACCGTCGTGGTCCAGACCGCCCCGGCTATACGCGCGTCGCTCGGGGAGGCGCTCGGCATGGAGCCCGGCAGCCTGGTCACCGGCAAGATGGCCGCCGCCCTCAGGCGGCTCAACTTCGACAAGGTCTTCGACACGCAGTTCTCGGCCGACCTGACGATCATGGAGGAAGGGTCGGAGCTGCTCAAGCGCGTCGGCGAGAAGGGGACCCTGCCGATGATCACCTCGTGCTCGCCCGGCTGGATCAGCTTCATCGAGACCTTCTATCCCTCGCTCCTGCCCCACGTCTCCACCTGCAAGTCGCCCCAGCAGATGTTCGGCTCGATAGCCAAGACCTTCTGGGCCGAGAAGGCGGGCGTCGACCCGTCGAAGCTCGTCGTCGTGTCGATCATGCCGTGCACCGCCAAGAAGTACGAGGCCAAGCGCCCGGAGATGCGCGGGGCCTGGGAATGGTGGAAGGACCGCGGCAGGAACGACTCGCCGTACTTCGACGTCGACTTCGCCCTGACGACGAGGGAGCTGGCCCGGATGATACGCCGCGCGGGCATCGACTTCGAGTCACTGCCGGCCGAGGGCTTCGACGACCCGCTCGGCGCCAGCACCGGGGCGGCGACCATCTTCGGCTCGACCGGCGGCGTGATGGAGGCCGCGCTGCGCACCGCGTACGAGCTGGCCGTCGGGAAGCCCCTGCCGAGCCTGGACCTCGAGGCGGTGCGCGGCTTCGACGGAATCAAGGAGGCGAGCGTCGACGTGGCCGGCACGACGTTGCGCGTGGCCGTCGCGCATACGCTCGCCAACGCCAGGAAGGTGCTCGACGGCATAGCCGCCGGAGAGAGCCCCTACGCCTTCGTCGAGATCATGACCTGCCCCGGCGGATGCCTCGGCGGCGGAGGCCAGCCGGTCGCCCCGACCTGGGAGAAACGCGAACGGCGCAAGGAAGCCATCTACGCAGAGGACCGGGGCATGCCGCTGCGCAAGTCCCACGACAACGAGTCGATCAAGGCCCTCTACGCCGAGTTCCTCGAGAAGCCGCTCGGCCACGAGTCGCATAGGCTCCTCCATACGAAGTACGCCGAGAAGCGCGCCTAAGGCCGCCGAGAAGGCTCCGGCCGGCCGTCCTCTCGGACGGCCGGCCTCTTTTACATAGACATGGGCGGCCATACCCTGTATAACGTGTCCATGCCCATTCGAGCAGTTGGATTCGACATCGACGGTACCCTCTACCAGGCTTCCAGGCTCTACGCGAAGCTGATAGTCAAGGGATTCGGCAAGATCCGCTTCCTCCTCGCGTTCAACGCGGTGCGTCACGAGCTCCGGGACCTCCTGGCGTCGGAGGAGTACCGCGCCCTAGGCGTCAGCGGCGTGGAGGCGTTCCACCGCTACCAGGCCGGCCTCGTAGCCAGGCGCCTCGGCAGCGGCGCCGACCACGTCTACGAGAGGATAGAGGATTTCTTCTATACCGCCACCGTGGAGCCGTTCGCCTCGATACCGACCTATCCGGGCGTGCCGGCGCTGCTCGACGAGCTGCGGGCCCGGGGACTCAAGCTGGGCGCGCTGTCCGACTTCCCGTGCGAGCGCAAGATAGGGCTCCTCGGGCTGGACGGAAAATTCGACGTGGCGATGACCAGCGAGGAGACCGGCCTCGTCAAGCCGGACCGAGCCTCGTTCGACCTGCTCGCCGAGCGTCTCGGCGTGCGGAACGACGAGCTGCTCTACGTCGGCAACTCCGAGCGCTACGACGTGCTCGGCGCGCTCGGCGCCGGCATGAGGGCGGCGCTGATCACGAAGGACGCCAAGGCCGCCGCGGCCACCGAGGCTGAATTCGCGTTCTTCGACTACGCCGAGCTCGGGCGCTACCTAGCGGAGCGCGCCGCCGGCTAGTCGAGCCAGACCTCCGAGACGATAGGCGTATCCCGGATCCGCTCCACCACGTCGGGGTTCGGCGAGCAGCTGATCTGCGCGTGCGCCCGGACCGCCACCTCGTCGTCGCCGCCCCTGACGTGCAGCACGACGCCGCACTGCCCGCTCGAGCCGAACAGCAGGTCGCGCAGCCCCTCGAGGTCGTCCTCCCGGCGCACCTGGTTGAGGACGATGTGCATGGTCCGGTAGCTCTTCTCCTTGAGCTCGGCCGGCTGGACTAGCCGGTCGACCTTGAAGCTGGGGTTCTCGCGGTCCAGGTCGACCGTACCCTTCAGGAAAACGATGGCGTCCTGGGCGAAGCGCCCGGGGTTCGCCTCGAGCGTGCCCGAGAACACGACGATCTCGATCGTCCCGTCGTAGCCCTCGACCTTGCCGAAGGCCATGCGCTTTCCCTTACGCGTCAGGATCTCCCGCCATTCGACCAGCTGGCCGACCAGGGTATACTCCTTGTCGGGCGCGCAACGGTCTATATGGGCGAAGTCTATGTCGCAGCACTTGCGGTAGACGTCCCGGTACTCGTCGAGGGGATGGCCGGAGAAGTAGAAGCCGAGCAGGGCCTTCTCCTGCCTGAGCAGCTCGGAGCGCGGCAGCTCCTGGCAGGGCTCGAAGCGGAACGGCGGGAATTCCTCCTCGCTCGACGCCTCGAACAGGCTCGCCTGGCCGTAGGCGCCGGCCTCCGCCTTCTTCTGGGCGTACTCGTAGGCGCGCTCGAGGTTAAGGGCCAGCTCGGCGCGCCCGCGGCCCATCGCGTCGAAGCAGCCGGCCTGGATCAGCGTCTCGATGACCCGCTTGTTCATCGCCTTGACGCCGGCCCGCTCGAGGAAGTCCATGAAGTCGGCGTAGGGGCCGCCCTTCCCGCGCTCCGCGACGATAGCCTCGACTACCGCCTCGCCGACGCCCTTGACGCCGATCAGGCCGTAGACGATCTTGCCCTCGGACACCGAGAAGGTCGCCTCGGACCGGTTGATGTCAGGCGCTAGCAGGCCGATGCCCATGCTCCTGGCCTCGGAGATGTACTGGGTCAGCTTGTCGGTGTTCGATATCTCGTTCGTCAGGTTGGCGGCCATGTACTCTGCCGGGTAGTTGGCCTTGAGCCAGGCCGTCCGGTAGGCGACCACCGAGTACGCCGCCGCGTGGCTCTTATTGAAGCCGTAGCCGGCGAACGGCACGAGGATGTCGAAGATCTCCCTGGCGGTGGCCTCCGAATAGCCCCTGGACACCGCGCCCTCGATGAACGGCGCCTTCTCCTTCTCGAGGACCTCGACCTTCTTCTTGCTCATCGCTCGCCTGAGGAGGTCGGCGCGGCCGAGGGAGTAGCCGGCGATCTCCTGGGCCACCTGCATCACCTGCTCCTGGTAGACGATGACGCCGTAGGTCTCCTTGAGGTACTTCTCGAGCGACGGGTGAGGGTACTTGATCGGCGTGCGGCCCCACTTCGAGTCGATGAACTGCGGGATGTTGTCCATCGGGCCGGGGCGGTACAGGGCGTTCAGGGCTATCAGGTCCTCGACGCTCGACGGCTTGGCCTGCCTGAGGATGCCCTGCATGCCGTCGGACTCGAACTGGAACACGCTGGTGCTCTTGCCCTCGCCGAGCATCCTGTAGGTCGCCTCGTCGGTGTCGGGTATGCCGTCCTCGACGACGTCGACCCCGCGCCTGCGTATCAGCGCCAGGGTGTTCTTGATCAGCGTCAGCGTCTTGAGGCCGAGGAAGTCCATCTTGACCAGGCCGCATTCCTCGAGCTGGTCCATCGTGTACTGCGTCGCGACGATGCCGGTCTTCGGGTCCTTGAACAGCGGCACGTAGTCTGTCAGGACGGTCTTGCCTATCACGATGCCGGCCGCGTGGAAGCTCGTATGGCGGTTCTTGTTCTCGAGCTTCCGCGCCATCTCGAACAGCTCCTGGTAGCGCGGGTTCTCCGCCAGCTCCCGGAGCTTCGGCTCCAGCTCGAGCGCCTTCGCGAGGGTCATCTTCGGGTCCTCGGGCACGAGCTTCGTTATCATGTTCGACTCTTCGATCGACAGGTCGAGGGCGCGCGCGACGTCCTTGATCACGGCCTTGGCCTTGAGCGTACCGAAGGTGATGATCTGGCCTACCCGATCCTCGCCGTACTTCTCCGTGACGTAGTCGATGACCGAGCCGCGGCCCTCGTAGCAGAAGTCCACGTCGAAGTCCGGCATCGATACGCGCTCGGGGTTGAGGAAGCGCTCGAACAGCAGCGCGTAGCGCAGCGGGTCTATGTCGGTGATGCGCAGCGAGTACGCGACGATGGAGCCCGCTCCCGAGCCGCGGCCCGGCCCGACCGGTATGTCGTGGTCCTTCGCCCAGTTGATGAAGTCCGATACGATCAGGAAGTAGCCGACGAAGTCCATCAGGATGATGGTCGCCAGCTCGTAGTCCAGTCGCCTCCGGATCTCGTCGCCGTAGCCGGGGTAGCGCTTCTCGAGGCCTCGGTAGCTGGCCCAGATGAAGTATCGGGTGACCGGCATCGCCAGCCGCTCGGCGAGGGCGGCGCGGACGCCGGGCGCCAGCTCCTCGACGGGCGCCTTGCCGTACTTCGGGTTCGGCTTGCAGACGGCGTCGTCGGACATGCCCGCGAGGAAGGCGCGCACGCTCTCCACCTCCGGGCCGGCCTGCCTGTCGTCTTCGTCCGAGTAGACGCTCGGGATCTCGAATTCCGGCAGGAGCGGGCCCGGCAGCGAGATCTTGAGGTCGACCATCTCGTTGACGAGCAGCGTGTTCGACAGGGCCTCCGGCACCTCCTTGAAGAGGTCGGACATCTCCGCCGGGCTCTTCAGGTAGAAGTCGGGGCACGGGAAGCGCATGCGGTTCTGGTCGGACACCTTTCGGTTCGTGCCGACGCACAGCAGGGCGTCGTGGGCGGCCGCGTCGGAGCGGTCCAGGTAGTGCACGTCGTTCGTCGCGATGACCCTGACGCCGAGGCGCTTGGCCATCGGGACGAGGGCCTTGTTGACGCGGGCCTCCTCGTCCATCGCGTGGTCCTGCAGCTCCAGGAAGTAGTTCTCGGCGCCGAACAGGTCGCGGTAGCGCGCCGCGACCCGCTCCGCCTCCTCGGGCTTGCCGAGCAGGACGTACTGCGGCACCTCGCCGGCGATGCACGCGGTCGAGCAGATCAGGCCCTCGTGGTAGCTCTCGAGCAGCTCCCAGTCGATGCGCGGCTTGTAGTAGAAGCCCTCGGTATACGAGCGCGACGAAAGCATGGTCAGGTTGCGGTAGCCGGTCTCGTCCTTCGCCAGGAGCACGAGGTGGTAGTACTTATTGCCGCCCTCGGTGCCGATCTTATCGCGCCTCGTCGCCCCGGCGACGTAGAATTCGCTGCCGACGATGGGATTGATGCCGGCCTTCCTGCATTCCTTGTAGAATTTGAGGGCGCCGAACATGTTGCCGTGGTCGGTCAGGGCCAGGCCCGGCATGCCGAACGACGCGGCGCGCTCTACGAGGCCGCCGACGCTCGCGGCGCCGTCGAGGAGGGAATAATCGCTGTGTACGTGGAGGTGGACGAACGACATGGCCGCAGTATACGCGCGGGGCGCCGGACCGTAAAGACGAAGCATGCGATGTTTCTACGCGGCCGGCTCACTTTTTAAGTAGCGCGCCCCGGCCTTTGAGGCTATCATGTACCGATGGTCAGAAGCGCGCCCTCCGGAAAGCCACGATCGGACTCGTTCCCCGCCTTCATCGGCGCCTACGCGGGCATCTTCGACGCCAGGCCGGACCGCGGCGACTACGTCCGCATGGCCTGGCTCGAGTCGCCGTACGGCCCCCTGCTGGCCGGCGCCGACTCTTCGGCCCTGCGCTTCCTCGACTTCGCGGACCGCGCCGGCATCGACGCCCACATCGCGTCGCTCAGGTCGTCCTGCCGCATGCCGCTCGTGCCCGGGGAGAACGCCCTGACCGACAGGCTGCGGGGCGAGCTCGGCTCGTATTTCGCCGGGGCCCTCCGCGAATTCTCCGTGCCGGTCGCCACGTGCGGCACCCCGTTCCAGGAGGTCGTCTGGCGCGAGCTGCGCGGCATCCCCTACGGAAGCACCCTGAGCTACGGCGAGCTGGCCAGGCGCATCGGGTCGCCGGGCGCGTCCAGGGCGGTCGGCGCGGCGAACGGCTCGAACCGGGTGCTGATACTCGTGCCCTGCCACCGGGTGGTCAACGCGAACGGCACGCCGGGCGGCTACGCCGGCGGCGCCGAGCGTAAGCGATCGCTGCTCGAGCTCGAGCGCGCCGCGCTCGCGACCTGACGCGGCCGCCGCCCCGGCGGTTGACCTTCCGAGCCGCCTCGTTAGACAATGCGCGGTCTTCAAAAGGAGGAGACCTTGTACGATATCGTTATCCTGGGCGGAGGCCCCGGAGGCTACGTGGCCGCGGACAGGGCCGCCGCGCTCGGGCTCAAGACGGCGCTGATAGAGCGCGACGCGCTCGGCGGCACCTGCCTGAACCGCGGCTGCATCCCCACGAAGAGCCTGCTCAATGGAGCCAAGACCTACCGCCACGCCATCGACTCGACCGCGATGGGCGTCTCCTGCCAGGGCGTCTCGTACGACCTCGCCGCCGCGATGGCCTGGAAGGCCCAGACCGTCTCCCGCCTCGTACAGAACGTCGAATTCATGATGAAGAAGCGCGGCGTCGAGGTGATCCGCGGCGCCGGCCGCCTGACCGGCGCCTCGTCCCTCTCGATAGACGAGACCGGCCTGACCGTCGAGGGCCGCCATATAATCGTGGCCTCGGGCTCGGAGCCGGCCCGCCCGCCCATCCCAGGCGTCGCGGGTAATCCGAAGGTCGTCACGAGCGACGAGCTCCTGGCGATCGACAGGCTGCCTGAGAGCATCGTCATCATAGGCGGCGGCGTGATAGGCATCGAGTTCGCCGCGTACTTCTCGGCCCTCGGCGTCCAGGTCACCGTCGTCGAGATGCTGCCGGAGATACTGCCGTTCATGGACGCGGAGCTCGCCGCCGTCTACAAGCGCGCGCTCAAGGGCGTCACGATAGCCGTCGGGGCCGCGGTGACCGGCGTCGACGGCGGCTCGGTCAGGTACCGCAAGGGCGACGCCGCGGAAGAGTCGACCGCGACCGGCGAGCTCGTGCTGCTCGCTACCGGGCGCAGGCCGTCGCTGGCCGGCATCGGGCTCGAGGCCGCCGGCGTCGAGCATACGCCCAAGGGGATCAAGGTCGACGACTCGTGCCGCGCGAACGTGCCCGGCGTCTGGGCGATAGGCGACGCCACGGGCCGTTCCCTCCTGGCCCACTCGGCCAGCGCGATGGGCAGGGCCGTCGCCGAGCTCATCGCGGCCGGCGAAGCGACCCGCGAAGCGACCATCCCCTGGAAAGCCCTGCCCTGGGTGGTCTACGGCGACCCCGAGGCGGCCGGCGTCGGCATGACCGAGGCGGAAGCCAAGGCCGCCGGCTACGACGCGGTCAAGTCGTCGCTGCCGGCCAGGGCCAACGGGCGATTCGTGGCGGAGCGCGGCGTGGCCGGGCACGGCTTGTGCAAGCTGGTGGCGGACAAGGCCTCCGGACGGCTGCTCGGCGCGCACATCGTCGCGCCCTACGCCGGGGAGATGATCTGGGGCATGCAGTACGCGATAGCGCGCGGCGCCACGGTCGACGACCTCGAGAGGAC
>QKAK01000134.1 GCA_003247225.1 Spirochaetota bacterium
TCGTGACAACTGTCTCTTGCGGATTCCGATTCCGGCCTCATCATTGACTCCAGCGGCGCACGACGCCGGATTATAGTTAGGAGGCTACACGTGAAACGAACCCGTATCGCGGCGGTCGCCATGATCGCCATCATGGCCCTGGCCCTGGGCGCCCTCGCTTCCTGCGGCGGCGGCGAGCCGAAGATGACAGACACCGTCACCGTCTGGTGCTGGGACCCAAACTTCAACCTCTACGCGATGAAGGAAGCGGTCGCCGTCTACCAGAAGGCCAACCCGAACGTCAAGGTCGAGATCGTCGACATGGCCCAGGACATCGAGGCCAAGATCATCTCGGGCCTCCAGGCCGGCGGCGCGGGCCTCCCCGACATAGCCCTGTTCCAGGACTTCCGCATCGAGCAGTTCCTGGCCGACTATCCGGACGCCTTCGTCGATCTCAAGGCCGAGGGCGTCGACTATAGCCAGTTCGCGGCCTACAAGGTCGGCCCGATGACCGTCGGCGGCAAGGTCTACGGCATCCCGTTCGACACCGGCTCGACCGGCCTCTGGCTGCGCACCGACTATATGAAGGAAGCGGGCATAGATCCGGACGCCTACCTCGGCAAGAACCTGACCTGGTCCGAGGTGATCGGCCTCGGCGAGAAGATCAAGGCCAAGACGGGCAAGCCGCTCCTCGCCTACCAGAGCGACAACTTCGACATGCTGCGCATCGTCGTCCAGTCGACCGGCGGCCAGTTCTTCAAGGACGACGGCAGCCTGAACCTCCGCAGCGAGGCCTTCAAGAAGTCGCTCGCCCTGTTCAAGGAGCTGAACGACAAGGGCCTGCTCTATCAGGTGGTCGGCTGGTCGGACTGGATCAACGCGATCAACAGCGACACGAGCGCCGGCTTCCTGAACGCGATCTGGATGGTAGGCAGCGTCAAGTCGCGACCGGAGAACGAGGGCAAGTACATGGTCCTCCCGACGCCGCTGATCGAGGGCGTGCCCGGCGCGGCCAACGCGTCGAACAACGGCGGCTCGAGCTGGTACGTCTTCTCGTCCAGCAAGAACAAGGCCCGCGCGGTCGACCTGCTCAAGTCGGTCTGGGCCACCTCCACCCCGGACAACCTCGAGTTCTACAACAAGATACTCAAGGACGCGGGCGCGATGGGCACCTTCCTGCCGAGCCAGTCCGGCTCCAACTACAAGGCCGGCGACGACTTCTTCTATAAGAGCCAGGCCGTATCCAAGGACTTCGCCTCGTGGATGGCGAACGTGCCGGTTCTCAAGTACACGCCGAACTACGTGCCGATGCGCGACGCCGTGGCCCACGCCACGCTCAACTACTTCCAGGGCAAGCTAGCGACGATCGACGACGCCATCGCGGCGGCCGAGACCGAGTACAAGCAGGTAACCGGCAAGTAGGAGACGCGTACGGAGCGTCCGCGCCGGCGTATCCTTCGCCGGCGCGGCGCCCCGCGCGAACCTTTCCCAGTACAGGCAACCAGGAGCCCCCATGAAACAGAAGGCCAGCTATCAACGATACCTGAACCGCTTCGGCTGGTTCTGCGTCCTGCCGTCGGTCGTACTCTTCGGCGTCTTCATGCTCTACCCCATCCTGTCGTCGCTCTACTACGTGACCCGCCGATGGAAGGGCATGAGCAATACCTTCATAGGGCTCGGCAACTTCATACGCATGGGCCAGGACAAGGTATTCCTGTCCGCGCTCGGCAACAACTTCCTGTTCATGGTCGTGCAGATACCGCTGATGGTCTTCCTCGCGCTCGTGCTGGCCGTGATACTCAACCAGGGCATCAGGCGCTTCAAGGGGGCCTTCAGGCTGGCCATCTTCCTGCCGGCCGTCACCTCCCTGGTCGTCGTGTCGGTGCTGTTCAGGGTGCTCCTCCAGGAGAACGGCATGCTCAACAACGTGCTGCTGAAGGCGCGCCTGATAGCCGAGCCGATAGGCTGGCTCAACGACGCGGCCTGGGCCAAGGTCACCATCATACTCGCGATGACCTGGCGCTGGACCGGCTACAACATGGTCTTCTTCCTCGTCGGGCTCCAGAGCATCGACCCGCAGATCTACGAGGCGGCCGAGGTCGACGGGGCGTCGAAGGCCAGGCAGTTCTTCACCATCACGATACCGCTCCTCGTGCCGGTGATACTGTTCTCCGTGGTAACCTCGACGAGCGGCACGATGCAGCTCTTCGACGAGCCGAACATCCTGACCTGGCAGGGAGGGCCGGCCAACGCGACGATGACCGCGGCCCTGTACATCTACAGGCAGGCCTTCTTCGTCAACGCCGACTTCGGCTACGCCACCGCTATGTCGTACGTGGTCGTGCTGATCTCGGGCATTTTCGCCTTCGCGCAGATGCGCCTGCTCGGCGACAGGGGGAACAAATGAGCATGGTACGCTCCTGGACGCTCGGCCGCGTCGTCAGCCTCGTCGTCCTCCTCGTCGCCACGGCCTTCAGCGTCTTCCCCTTCGTATGGATGCTCGTCGGGGCCACGCTCAACCCGAGCGAGGTGCTGCGCGGCGCGCTGCGGCCGGGAGCCGAGTTCTTCACGAACTGGGTCAAGGCCACGCGCATGTACAACCTGCCGTTGTTCTTCTGGAATTCGCTCAAGATAGCCGTGGTCACCGTGCTGCTCGGCCTGCTGGTCAACGGCTTCGCCGCCTACGGCTTCGAGAAATACCCGTCCAAGGCCCGCGACATGGTCTTCAACGTGCTGCTCCTGACGCTGATCATCCCGCAGATAGCCCTCGTCATACCGATGTTCAGGATGTTCGCCTTCCTGAGGCTGCTCGACTCGCACGCGGCGATCATCCTGCCGGCGATCATGTCGGTGTTCATCATCTTCTTCATGCGGCAGAACTTCAAGATGTTCCCTTCCGAGATCATCGAGGCTGCGCGGGCCGACGGGGCGAGCGAGCTGACCATC
Organism: Spirochaetota bacterium; assembly: GCA_003247225.1. Classification (GTDB taxonomy): domain Bacteria; phylum Spirochaetota; class Spirochaetia; order Treponematales; family UBA12059; genus SZUA-370. The sequence goes on from QKAK01000134.1 coordinate 2,926, forward strand.
TTCGTCCGGATCGTCACGCCGTCTATGCAGGCGGCCTACGTGTCGTCGGCCATCTACATTTTCATCAATCAGTGGAACTCGTACCTCTGGCCGCTCATAACCATACTGAGCGACGCCAAGAAGACGATGCCTATAGCGATCAGCTCTATGATGAGCGCCTATACGATAGAGTACGGCGCGCTGATGGTCATCGTCTGCATCTCGGTGCTGCCGGTGCTCATACTCTTCCTGGCCCTGCAGCGGCAGTTCGTCGCCGGGCTGCTCGGATCGGTCAAGTAACGCGGAGGCTCGCATGGACAGGCACCTATTCTTCTCGACGCGCCCCTGGGAGTCCCCTGAGACGCAGGGCCTCGGGCGTCTGCCGATGCGCGCCCCGCTCCTGCCCTGGCCGAGCGCCGAGCGCGCGCTCGCGGCTGCCAGCCTCGGGCCGACGGCCGCCGGGGCGAACGATAACCCGCTCGTCCTGAGCCTCGACGGGCGATGGCGATTCAGCCTCGCGGCCGATCCCGAGGCGACGCCCGACGGCTTCGCCGAGCCGGGCTTCGACGACTCGGCCTGGCCCGAGCTGGTCGTGCCGGGCACCTGGACCCTCCAGGGCTTCGACAAGCCGCATTACACCAACGTGGTCATGCCCTTCGGCAACGTCCCGCCGGCGCCGCCGGCCGCCGATAACCCGACCGGCCTGTACCGCGTCTCCTTCGAGCTGCCGCCGTCGTGGGAGGGCCGGCGGGTCGTCCTCCACGTCGGCGGCGCCGAGAGCTTCCTGGAGGCCTGGTGCGGCGGGACCTACCTCGGCTACTCCAAGGACACGAGGCTGCCGACCGAGTTCGACCTGACCGGCGTCGCCGTCCCGGGGCGCAACGCGCTGGCCTTCCGCGTCATACGCTACTCGGACTCGAGCTTCATCGAGGACCAGGACCAATGGTGGTTCGGCGGCATCTACCGTAGCGTCTACCTCTACTCCACCGCCCTCGCCTACATCGCCGACGTCGACGCCAGGGCGATACCCGGCGACGGCCGGGCCGCCGGCCGCGTCGAGGCGACCGTCAGCCTCGGCTGCGTATTGGACCCGGCGGCCGCCTCGACGCCGCCCGGAACCGCTCCGACCGACTACCGGGCCGCGTCCGCCGCGGCGCGCGCCGCTATCGCGGAGCCGCGGCTCGAGACCGTGGGTTGGACCGTGCGCCTGGCGCTGTACGGCCCCTTCGCCCGCGGCCCCAGCGGGATGGCGCTCCCGCCGGCCGAGCCGGTCGCCGAGGCGGAGGCCTACGTGCCGTCGTCGTACCGCGACTCGATCTGGCAGGCCCGAGTCGCGCTGAGCCTCGACTCGCCGGAGCCGTGGTCCGACGAGCGGCCGAGCCTCTATACCCTCGTCGCGACCCTCGTCGAACCGGAAGGATCCGGTAGCCCCGACGAGCACGCCGCCCTGCGGCTCGGTTTCCGAAGCGTCGAGGTCCGGGACAGGCGGCTCCTCGTGAACGGGAAGCCGGTGATGATGCGAGGCGTCAACCGCCACGAGCACGACGAGCGTACCGGCAAGACCCTGTCCGTCGAATCGATGGTGCGCGACGCCGAGCTCCTCAAGCGGGCGAATTTCAACGCGGTGCGCCTATCCCACTACCCGAACGACGAACGCTGGTACGAGCTGTGCGACGAGTACGGCCTCTACCTCGTCGACGAGGCGAACGTCGAGAGCCACGCCTACTACGACCACCTATGCCGGGACCCGCGCTGGGCCTCGGCCTTCCTCGAGCGCGGCTCACGGATGCTGCTGCGCGACCGTAACCATCCGTCGGTCATCGTCTGGTCGCTCGGCAACGAGTCCGGCTACGGCCAGAACCACGACGCGATGGCCGCGTGGATGCGGCGCGCCGACCCGACGAGGCCGATACACTACGAGGGCTGCATGCGGCCCGAGCGGGGCCAGGGCCGGCACGACATCGAGTCGGTCAAGCGCGGCAGGGGCTGCTCGGACATCGTATCGACGATGTACCCGCCGCTGTCCCTGCTCGACGAGTGGTCCAGGACCACGAGCGACGATAGGCCCTTCATCATGTGCGAGTACTCGCACGCGATGGGCAACTCCAACGGCGGCCTGGCCGACTACTGGGAGCTGATCGAGTCGCGCCGAGGCCTCCAGGGCGGCTTCGTCTGGGACTGGGTCGACCAGGGCATCGAGGCCTTCGACGAGCGCGGCGCGAAGTACTGGAAGTACGGCGGGGACTTCGGCGACGCGCCGTCGGACCTCGACTTCGTCTGCAACGGGCTCGTGTTCCCCGACCGGACGCCGAAGCCGGCCCTGGCCGAGTGCGCATGGCTGCAGCGGCCGGTCTCGGCGCGCGCGGACCATCCGGCGACGGGCCGCGTGCGCGTGGCCAATAAGCGTTTCTTCAGCGCCCTCGACGACCTCGAGCTGCGCTGGTACGCCCTCGCCGACGGCGTTCCAGTCGCGTCCGGCTCGGCCGCCATGCCGGCCGTCGGCCCCGGCGAGTCGGCCGACGTCGCGCTCTGGCAGTCGCTCGGCGACGCGGCGCGCGAGGCCCTGGCCCGATCCGAGGCGATCCTAAAGCTCGAGTTCAGCCTGGCCCGCGATACGGCCTGGGCGGCGAAGGGCCACGTCGTGGCCTGGGAACAGCTGCCGATGAACGCAGGCCCCGCGGCGGCGCCGGCGCTCCGTACGGGATACGCGGCCGCGGCGCGGGCCGCGACGCTCGACGAGTCAGGCGGAGCCTGGCTATCCGAGTCGCGGACCCGGGACGGCGCCTCGGTCGAGGCCCGGGTCTCGGCGGACGGCTTCCTGGACTCGCTCGACCTCGACGGGGCGCCGACCCTCGTCGCGCCGCTGGTCATGGAGCTGTGGCGCGCGCCGACCGAGAACGACGGGCTCAAGCTGTTCATGGACAAGCGCGGCATGCCCGACTACAGCTTCTACTACGAGGGCAAGGCCATGTACGGGTGGCTCGACGCCGGCCTGGACGAGCTCCGATTCTCGCGGCCGCGCTTCGAGCGTTCGGCGGATGAAGACGGCTCCCCGCTCCTGCGCGTCGTCCACGAGGTCGAGACGAGGACCGGCAGTATGGCCGGCCGCCTCGTCCAGACCCTGCGCTTCGGCGGCGGCGCCGTCGGCGTCGAGGTACTGTTCGACCTGGACCCCGGCCTGCCCGAGCTGCCTCGGGTCGGCCTCGGCGCCGCGCTGGCGCCCGGCTTCGAGACGGCGCGCTGGTACGGCCGCGGCCCGCACGAATGCTACCCAGACCGCAAGGCCGGGGCGGCGCTCGGCGTCTGGGAATCGAGCGTCGACGAGATGCAGGTGCCCTACGTGCTGCCCCAGGAGAACGGCCTGCGCTGCGACGTCCGCTGGGCCGAGCTGTCGAGCGATACGGCCGCGCTCCGCGTCGACGGCCGGCCGGCGTTCGGCTTCGCCGCGTCGCACCACGAGACGGCGCGGCTCTGGCAGGCGGCCCATACCTGCGAGCTCGTTCGCAGGCCGGAGACCTTCCTACGGCTCGACGCGGCCCAGCGCGGCCTCGGCACGGCCAGCTGCGGGCCGGATACGCTCGATCGCTACAGGGTCTATCCGGGCGCGTACCGGCTATCGCTGCTCCTGTCGCCTCGCTCGCCCTGACGCCGCGCGCGGACGGTCGCCCTAGCCCTCCAGCGCCGCGGGCGAGAGCCGCGGCAGGACGACCGTGATCGTCGTGCCGCGGCCCGGGGCGCTGCGCACCGAGACGCGGCCGCCGTACAGGTCGACGATGCGCTTGGCTATCGACAGGCCGAGGCCGTTGCCCCTCGAGGCGCGCGACCGGTCGCCCTGGTAGAACTTGTCGAACATGCGCCGGGCGGTCTCCTCGTCCATGCCGATGCCGGTATCCGCCACGCGCACCTCGACGCCGTCGGCGCGGCTCCGGCACGACAGCGACACCCGGCCGCCCTCAGGGGTGAACTTCACCGCGTTGCCTATCAGGTTGATCCATAGGTGCTCGAGCAGCCCCTGGTCGCCGTCCAGCTTGACCGGCTCCAGGTCGAGCTCCATGTCCAGGCCCTTCGTCGACCACTCCTTCTCGAGGAGTATCACGCAGGCGCGCAGCTGCTCGTCGAGCTCGTACTCCTCGCGGCCGGAGGGTATGCGCTGGTTCTCCAGCTTGGACAGGAGCAGCACGTTGGCCGCCATGTTCGCCAGGCGCTCGGACTCCGCGACGATGATGTCGGCGTACTCGCGGCGCCGCTCCGGCGGCAGCTCCTCGTCGCGCAGCTGCTTAGCGAAGCCTCGTATGGACACGACCGGCGTCTTGAACTCGTGCGAGAAGTCGTTGACGAAGTCGCTCCTGAACAGCTCGATGCCGCCGAGCTCCTCGGCCATGCGGTTGAAGTTGCGCAGCAGCTCGGCCACCTCCGAGTCGCCCTCCATCTCCTCGACGCGCACCGAGAAGTCGCCCTTCGACACGATCTTGGTGGCGCGGATCAGGCGGCTGATGGGCTTCAGGAAGCGCTCCCCGGCTATCGCCGAGATCGAGGTGCCGATCACGCTGCTGACGAGCAGGGCGAACAGCGGCGACAGCATCGGCGCCGCGACGATCGTCGGCCTGACGCCCATCGAGTACAGAGCGACGAAGGACAGCGAGGTGACTACGCCCGCGAGCATCATGATGGAGAATACGTAGAGGACCATCATGATGTTCATCGACCCGAGCCTATTCATGGGATACCGCCGCCTTGTAGCCCAGCCCGCGCACCGTGACTATCTGGAAGTCCGGGTTGTCCGAGAAACGGTCGCGCAGCCGGTTCACGTGCACGTCTACGGTGCGCTGGTCGGAGTCCGGGTTCTCGTCCCACAGCTCGTCCATCAGCGCGCGCCTGGTGAAGATCTTGCCCGGGTACGACAGGAGCTTATAGAGCAGCGCGAACTCCTTGGCCGGCAGCTCCGCCGCCCGCCCGTCCCTCGTCACGGTCATCGCGTCGTAGTCGAGCGTCGTCCCGCCTATCTCGAGCCTGCGCTCGGAGGCGATGCGCGCCCGCCTGAGCAGCGCCTTGATCCGCAGGAGCAGCTCCTCCTCGTCCACCGGCTTGACCATGTAGTCGTCCGCGCCCGAGACGAAGCCGCGCCGCTTATCGGCCCGGCCCTCCATAGCGGTGACCATCAGCACCGGCGTCTCGTCGCGGTAGCGCCTGAGCGCCTCGGTGAACTCGTAGCCGTCCATGCGCGGCATCATCAGGTCGACGACGGCCAGGTCGACGTGGCGCTCCCGCATGCGCTCGAGCGCCTCGGCGCCGTCGGCCGCGATTATCGCCTCGTAGCCGCCGCGGCGCAGCACGGTCTCCATCAGGCGCCTAGCGTTATCGTCGTCTTCGACCACCAGAATGCTGAACATATCCCTCCGAGTCATCCTACTATACGACCGAAAAGCCTCGTAACACAGATAAATATTCGTTATTCCGGGGCGAATCGCCAAGCCGTTTACATTCAGTTCATCTTCGGCCGTTATCGTATCCACGTAACGGCGCCTACCGGCGCCCCGAGGAGAGTACATGGGCAAGGCTATAGGCATAGACCTGGGCACGACCAACTCGTGCGTGGCCATCATGGAGGGCGGCGACGCCGTCGTGCTGCCGAACGCGGAGGGCGGGCGCACGACGCCGTCGGTGGTCGCGTTCACCGCCGCGGGGGAGCGCCTCGTCGGCCAGACGGCCAGGCGGCAGGCGGTGATCAACCACGAGCGCACCGTCTCGTCGATCAAGCGGGACATGGGAAGCGACCGCCGCGTCGAGATCGACGGGCGGCGGTACTCTCCCCAGGAGATATCGGCGATGATACTCCAGAAGCTCAAGGCCGACGCCGAGGCCTACCTGGGCGAGACGGTCCGCGAGGCGGTGATCACCGTGCCGGCCTACTTCACCGACGCCCAGCGCCAGGCGACCAAGGACGCCGGCCGCATCGCCGGGCTCGAGGTAAAGCGTATCATCAATGAGCCGACCGCCGCGGCCCTCGCCTACGGCGTCGACAAGGATTACGGCCAGAAGGTGATGGTCTACGACCTCGGCGGCGGCACCTTCGACGTGTCGCTCCTGTCCATAGGCGACGGCCTGATCGAGGTGCTGGCGACCTCCGGCAACAACCGCCTCGGCGGTGACGACTTCGACGCCTGCCTCGTCGACCACCTCGTCGCCGGCTTCAGGAAGGAGCACGGCTTCGACCTGGCCAAGGACCCGGCCGCGATGCAGCGCGTCCGCGAGGCCGCCGAGAAGGCCAAGATCGAGCTGAGCGGCCTCGTCTCGACCGCGGTCAGCCTGCCCTACCTGACCGTCGGCCGCTCCGGGCCCCTGCACCTCGAGCAGACGGTCGCCAGGGCCGACTTCGACCGGCTGACCGCCCACCTCGTCGAGGCGACCATGGAGCCGATGCGCCAGGCCATGCGCGACTCCGGCCTCGAGCGCGGCGACATCGACCGCATCCTGCTCGTCGGCGGATCGTCGCGCATACCGGCCGTGCAGGCCGCTATCAAGGCCTTCATGGGCAAGGATCCGTCCAAGGGCGTCAATCCCGACGAATGCGTCGCCATCGGCGCCGCGCTCCAGGCCGGCGTGCTCCAGGGAGAGGTCAAGGACCTCCTCCTCCTCGACGTGACGCCGCTGTCCCTCGGCATCGAGACGATGGGCGGCGTGTTCTCCAGGATCATCGACCGCAACACCTCGATACCGATCAAGAAGAGCCAGGTCTTCACCACGGCGGCGAACTTCCAGACCTCGGTCGACGTGCACGTGCTCCAGGGCGAGCGCGAGATGGCCAAGCACAACAAGACCCTCGGCAAGTTCAAGCTATCCGGCATCCGGCGGGCGCCGCGCGGCGTGCCGCAGATCGAGGTCAGCTTCGATATCGACGCCAACGGCATCGTCAACGTCTCGGCGCGCGACCTCGGCACCGGCAAGGCCCAGGCCATCACCATCGAGGCTAGCTCCTCCCTTAGCGACGAGGAGATCGAGCGCGCCATCCGCGACGCCAAGCGCTACCAGGCCGAGGACGCCAGGCAGAAGAGCGAGGTATCGGCCAAGGACGACGCCGAGCGCCTGATAGGCCAGGCTTCCTCCATGCTCAAGGGACTCGAGCGCGATGATAAGGCCGCCGTCGAGGAACTCATTAAAGCCGCCAGGAAGGCCGTCAAATCGAAGGACGCGGCCCAGATCCTGGCCGCCAACGAGGCCCTGCGCGCGGCCATCGAGGAGCGCACGTGTTCGGATTCGTAAGCGCCAACCTCGAGCGCCTGTCGCCCGAGGCCGCCGAGCGCTATCAGGCCGGCTACTGCGGGTTATGCCACGCGCTCGGTTCCAGGCACGGCGACGCCGCCAGGCTGACCGTCAACTACGACATGACCTTCCTGGCCCTATACCTGGCCGCCGTCTACGACGAGCCGGGCGAGCGCGGAACGGAGCGCTGCGTCGTCCACCCGTTCAAGGCCCACGAGTACCTGGGCGGCCGTATAGCGGACTACGCCGCCGACATGAACGTGCTCCTGGCCTACCACGACGCTATGGACGGCTGGAACGACGACCGCGACGCGTTAGGCCTGGCCCGCGCCAAGCTGCTCGAGAAGGAGTACCGCCGCGTCGAGGCCGCCTATCCGAGGCAGAGCCGCGCCGTCGGCGATCGCATGGCCGAGCTGGCGGCCATCGAGAAGCGCGGCGAACCGAATCCCGACCTGCCGGCCAGGCGCTTCGGCGAGCTCATGGGCGAGATCTTCGTCATGGACGACGAGGGGGACGACGAGCGGTCCGGGGCCGTAGCCGCGGGCCTGCGCGATTTCGGCCGCGCGCTCGGCGCGTTCGTCTATATCATGGACGCCTGCGTCGACCTCGAGCGCGACCTGCGTAGCGAGTCGTACAACCCGATGGTCGCTACCCCCTCGGACCAGTTCGACGATATACTCGACGTCCTGATGGCCGGCTGCGTCCGCGCCCACGAGAGGCTCGTCGCGCTCGTCCCGGCGATGCGCGACCGCGACCTGATCGAGAACATACTGTATTCGGGCGTCTGGACGCGCTACGAGGCCCATAAGCGCAAGAAGGAGAAGGCCGCACGATGACCAAGGATCCATACCAGGTGCTCGGCGTATCGCCGGGCGCCTCGGACGACGATATAGCCAAGGCCTACCGCAAGCTGGCCAAGACCTACCACCCCGACGTCAACCACGGCAGCCCCGAGGCCGCCGCCAAGATGAGCGAGATCAACGCCGCCTACGAACGCATCAAGAGCGGCGCCGCCGCCCAAGGTTCGGGGCCGTACCAGGGCCAGGCCGGCTACGGCGCCCAGGGCTCCTACGGACAGGCCGGCTACGGCCAGGGCGGCGCGAGCTCGTCCGACCCGTTCGGCTTCGGCTTCGACCCCTTCGAATTCTTCTCCGGCGGTTTCTCAGGCGGCCGCCAGGGGGCCTCCCCGCTCGGTCAGGCGCGCTCGTTTATAAACGCGGGACTATTCGCCAAGGCCGACGACCTCCTCAAGTCGATGGACGACCGCGGCGCCGAGTGGCATTGCCTGCGCGCGGTCACCCAGTCCGGCATGGGTAACGCGATCGACGCCCTCAGGCACGCCAAGACGGCCGTGCAGATGGAGCCGGACAATCCCGAATACCGAGGCGTGCTGAACCAGCTCCAGAACGGCGGCCAGGCCTACCGTCAGCGTAGCCAGGGCTACGGCATGCCCACCGTCAACCTAGGCAACATCTGCCTCGGCGTCATCCTCACCAACCTGTTCTGCACCTTCTGCAGGCCATTCTAAAGGAACGCATCCATGGATAAGCTGAAACAGAAACTAGCCGTCTTCATGAGCGGCCGATACGGCATGGACGATCTCAACAAGGGCCTCGTCGGCCTGTATATCGTCATCCTGCTCGTCAACCTCGGGCTCCGGTCCCAGATCCTGTCGGCCCTGATCTGGCCGATCATGATCTACGCCATCTATCGCAGCTACTCGCGGAACGTAGCCGCGCGCTCGGCCGAGAACGACAAGTACCTGGCCCTGACCAAGCCGATCAGGCGCCGCCTCTCGCTCGCCAGGCGCTCCATCACGGGCTTCAAGCAGTACCGCTACCGCCTCTGCCCCCGCTGCAAGGCGACCATAGAGCTGCCCGCGCGCAAGGGCAGCCGATTCATCACCTGCCCCAAGTGCAAGACCGAATTCGAGGTGAGGATCAGGGTGTAGGGAACGGGCGACACAGGCTCAAGAAAACCGACCGTAGTCTAGCGATCGCGGGTCAGTCCAGGTCAGCTTGAACCGCCCTGGGGTTGCCGGAGACTGAATTCTTTGAGAGGATACGGTCATGGGCAAGGAAACCAGGTTTTCACCAGAGGTACAGGAACGGGCGGTTCGCCTCGTCGGGGAGCAGCGTAGAGAGCACGAATCTCAGTGGGCAACGATAAACGCCGTCGCTGCCTAGATCGGATGCTCAGCGGAAACGCTCAGGCGAAGGGTCAGGCAAGCTGAACGTGATCGAGGAGAGCGCTCCGGCCTGACTACGGATGAACGAGCTCGGCTTAAAGAACTTGAACGAGAGAATCGCGAACTCAGGAAGGCTAACGAGATACTGCGCCTGGCGTCGGCGTATTTTACCCAGGCGGAGCTCGACCGCAAACAGAAATAATGGTCGCCTTCTAAGGCGAGCATCGGGATGGTCAGGGAGTCGAGTCGATCTGCAATACCTTGCCAATCGCTCCCTCGACCTATTAAGAGCAGAAAGCCAAGAGCCCGGATCTTATGAAGCGTTCACCTCGCCAGAAACGTGATGCGATGCTACGGGTCGCGATCAAGAGCATATGGGAAGCCAACTACAGCGTCTATGGCGCCCGCAAGGTATGGCACCAGCTCAAGCGAGAGGGCTATGAAGTCGCCCGTTGTACCATCGAGCGCTTGATACGTCAGATGGGGCTCCAGGGAGTCGTCAGGGGCAAGAAAAAGCGTACGACGATCCCTTCCGATAAGGATACACGACCGCTGGATCTCGTCCGACGAGAGTTCCACGCCGACAGGCCCAATCAGCTTTAGGTGGGAGATTTCACGTATGTCGCGACCTGGGCCGGGTTCATCTACGTCGCTTTCGTCATCGACGTGTTCTCGCGCATGATCGTCGGATGGAGGGTGGCGAGAACGATGACCGCCGAGCTGACCTTGGATGCGCTGGAACAAGCCCTGTGGGCCCGGGAGGGGGAAGCGGCAAGGGGGGCGCGGGCAGGCCGGAACGCTGGGATTCAGCGGAGAAGGTTCACGACGGATTGATTTCATCCTAAACTAGTCAGGCCAGCATGCTCGACGCATGCTGGCCTGATTCTTCGGGCCCCCCAAAAAACGGTTCAACCTGACAAGCGCCCCGAAGGTCGCTTGCAGGTTAACCATGATCTTTTCTTGGGCTATTCTCAATATTTATATCTATGGTCTGTTTAGTGCGATTCATACAACTAGTCGGCTCCTACTGTTTTTATTAATTCAAGTATTTCCTTGCTCAATTATCATTAATATTTCTAAGAAATGTTCGGAGTTTTCTAGCATAGAATGTCCATATTAAAATTTCTTTGTTTAGACCATTCGATGAATAACAGATTTTTATACCATCTGAGAAACATCCATTGATTATTTCCGTGCTAGTGATTATGGAATACATTATTCTTAACTCAACTCCAGTATATTTTACAACTAGCGTATTCTGATCACATAGCACAGACACAAAAGGAAACGATAAGTTCACAGAATCAAAAACACCACCGGCACGAAAAATAAATCCGACTTCAATTCTATTTGAATCCGAAGCGTATTTTTTTTGGCGCAACAATGCGCCTCCGAAAATTATTATAAATATAACTGCTCCGGAAAATCCAAGTACTCCTAAGAACATATGCACCTCATTTCTAGTCTTCTACCTTAAGATAGACTCCTCCAGCATGTCCTTCACCGGGAAATGGTAACTTTCCAGTGAATCCAAAGAAGAGTGAAGCTCCAGGATATTGTGATGGAGATATATCAAGACCAGCACCGAATAATTCTCCAATACTGCCTCCAACGACTGGGGACCAACCTTCAAGGTCTTTAGGGTTTGATGTTCCCAATGAGACTCCAACTTCAACACCGCCAGAAACACTAGCAGGACCAATTGCAACGACTCCTGCTTTCCAATATGGCTTTACCAATAATTTTCCATCTTCAATTCCAAACATTAACCCAGAGCCTGTAACCGTTCCAGTACCACCACCTACAGTTCCTGCGATCCCAACAGAGACTACGGCTTCGAGCTGTATATCTTCAGCGATTTTCTCACGGTGATAATTATCTGTAAGATCTTTTGCTTCTTGCTCAGTACGATCAGCATTACTGCTATATTTTGTGATGGTATCATTTTCTGCATCATAGTCGTAATCAGGACCGTTTTTCCCATATACCATCTGCATCCCCGTAGGATCTGTAAACCTCATCGGATTATTAGCACAATACACATACCAGTTCACGTCATCCCGTGCCGGGTCCTCGGAGATGAATCTCCCTAGTTCTGCATCGTACCAGCGAGCATTGAAGTAGTACAGCCCCGCCTCTGAGTCGTAATCCTTACCTGTGTAGCTTGCCGTTCTCGACGCAAGGCCTGCATCCGCCGTGGCTACGCCAAAGGCCGAGTTGTCGCCACGCCAGATGGTCTGGCCGGCCTCATCCGTGGCGGCCACTACGCTACCGAGGTGATCAGTATGCAGGTACGTCCGCTCCTCGGTTCCGCTCGCCGGCTCGATCTCCACGAGCTTCCGCCCGAATAGCCAAACCGTCGAGACGGAGTCGCTTGCGGTAACGCGATAGAGTTCGTTCCCGTCCACGCCGTGCACGTAGCGCGTCGTTATGCCACTTGCGGTCTTCGTCAACCTTAAGTTATCACCCGCGTAGCCATAGGTCGCGAGCACCGAAAGCACGCCGTCGATATACCCCGATACCTTCACAAGCCGGTTCTGGAGGTCGTACTCATAGACGCGGTAGTAGTCATCGTGCTCGTAGATGGGATCGTCACCGTCGAAGGCGTACGAGGTGCCCCTCTCAGTCATGTTGCCGTTCTGGTCGTGTGATAAGCACGACACGCCGCCCTTGCGGCTCGGGAAATAGTACAGGCCTCGTATATCATCTCGGCAGGGCCTGTCCAAGAGGCGGAACCCTCGCAAAGCGAGGGCCGCCGTCTCTTGGACACCCGCCTCCGCGTGCATGCGAAGCCTACGTACGAACAATCCTTACAGGGGCGGCGTGTCGTGCCTTGCATGGGTACGGTATCGGTCGACGCTACCCATTTCAATACGCCGCCGCCGTTAACCTGCGAGCGAAGCGAGTCAGGTTCAACGACGGCCGGCGATCGCCGCGATAGTCGGCGATCGCGGTCTCGTAGCGGCAGTGCAGCTTCACGTAGCGCGCCTTCACCGGCTCGGCGAGTCGGATGTAGAGCGAACCGTCCTCGAGGGTCGCGAAGGACCAGTCGTCGACCTCATATTTTTCTCGTTTTTAATGGGTGAGTACTACTCATAAATTCGGCAATTGCTCATCTCTTACTGTTGCATTCATCGTCGCTACTCCCCCTCGCTTCGAAGGTCGCGTTATTCGCGACGCTTCATCGCTACCCCCATTAATCAATCGAAAGCTCATTCAGATAGCTAATTTATTTATATGGAGCTAGGTGCGCCGCGATCTCAATTATCCGCGGCGCAGGAATACACTACTGTGATTTATTCGGAGGATGCGATTGACTTTT
>QKAK01000033.1 GCA_003247225.1 Spirochaetota bacterium
TTCTCGAGGCTCTCCTGGCCGTCCTCGAGGCCGGAGGTCTTGGCGATCTGCCTGATGTGTCCCTGGATCACGGTGCCCAGGCCGTCGAACGCGCTCATGGTTCCTCCTCGCGCGCGGGCCCCGACGCGGCTCCAGTGCCGCGCCGTCGTCCGCGCATACAAGCAATGTACTATCACTTTTGAATTTTTCACGGAAAATGCCAATAAAAAATGAAAAAACGTTTTGGCTGGACTATACTGTACTAAGGAGGCCGACATGACGAAGAGCCATTACGACGAGTTGCCGAGCGAGATACGCAGGCAGCTGGACTCGATGATACACGACTCGGGCCTGCAGGGCGGGCCGGACGCCAGGGAGCGCTTCGCCGCGCTGTGGGCGGAGAAATTCAGGCTGTTCAGCTCCCAGATCGAGTCGCTCGGCATGACGATGGAAGAGTCGTTCGCCGAGGGCGACGTCAGGGCGGCCATCCTCCTGACCTATTCAGGCTCCCTCGTCACCCTGGGGCCGCGGCGAGGCAAGGACCGCTGGATAGAGTACGCGTCGATCAAGACGCGCACCGACGTGCCGGACCTGGTGCGCGGCGACCGGGCGACCCAGGCCGGCCCCATCGTCCGCGGCGAGACGGCGTCGTTCTCCGGATGCCCGGTCAAGAAGACCTCCGCCATCTACCGCATAGCCGTATGCCCGGCCGGGGCCAGCGCCGACGACCAGGAGCGGCGCGTCCGCGAGGCGACGATATTCATCACCAACGGCTTCATCAGGCTGAACCGCAGCCTGTCCCTGGACGGCCGGGAGGACGTGGACCAGTTCACCACGAAGGCGATCATAGCCTACGTTGCCAGGAAGAACGGCCTGACCCAGGCTACCGCGCGGGCGGTCGTCGACGACTACCTGTCGATGATAGAGACGGGCATGCTGCTCGGCGAGCGGGTGCCGGTAGGCAAGCTCGGCAACGCCAGCCTGCGCTTCCAGGCCGCGCGCAAGGCCCGCATCGTCAAGAACCTCAAGACCGGCGACGACCTGCTCGTGCCGGCTAAGCCGGCGAGCCTCGCGCCCAAGTTCTCGTTCTCGCAGTCGGTCAAGGACAAGAGCTCGTCGGTCGACCCGACCTTGCTGTCGTCCGACGACGACGAGGACGACTAGGAGGACTACCGGGAACGACCGGGAACGACCGGGAACGACCGGGAACGACCGGGAACGACCGGGAACGACCGGGAACGACCGGGAACGACCGGCCGCGCCGCGGGCGCCGCAGTGACAAGCGGGCCGGCATTTGCTATACTTCGACGACGCGGCTCTTCGGCCGTCGTCCCGCCAACGATCACGGCCGCCCGCGGCGGCCATCAAGGAGCCACCATGCCCGAGACCAAGGTTCTCATCAACCTGTCCAACCACCACATCCACCTATGCGCCGCCGACGTCGAGGCCCTGTACGGCAAGGGCCACAAGCTGACCAAGACCAAGGACCTGATGCAGCCCGGCCAGTTCGCCTGCGAGGAGCTCGTCACGATCAAGGGCCCCAAGGGCTCGATCGCCAAGGTCCGCGTGCTCGGCCCCGAGCGCAAGGAGACGCAGTGCGAGATCCTGGCCAGCGAGATGTTCAAGCTCGGCGTGCCCGATTGCCAGACCCGCGAGTCCGGCAAGCTCGACGGCTCCAGCCCCTTCGAGATCGAGGGGCCGGCCGGCTCCGTCAAGAAGGATAAGGGCCTGATCGTCGCAAAGCGCCACATCCACTTCGACCCCGCCTCCGCCGAGCGCTTCGGCGTCAAGGACGCCGAGGTCGTCGACCTCAAGGTGCCGGGCGAGCGCGGCGCCGTCTTCCTGAACGTCGTCTGCCGGGTCAACCCGGCCTACGCCCTCGAGTGCCACCTGGACTTCGACGAGGGCAACGCCGTCGGCATAGGCAACGGGGCTATCGGCGAGATAATCCGCCGGTCCTGAGCGTTCGGTACGTAGTCGCGGGGCCACCTTCGCGGCGGCCGCCGCAGTGATCGCCGCCCGCGCCGCGGAGGCGCCGGGCGGCCGGCCCCGGAGGAACGAATGAATAAGGTTGTGCTCAAGGCCCAGGACCTCGACGGCTACCTGACCGACGGCGACAGGGCGATGATCGATCGCATGGACGGCCTCTACCGCAAGGCGATGCTGTCCTTCAGCATACTCTCCGCCGCGCGCGGGGACGGCGAGCGCAAGAAGGAGGAATCCAACCTCATCGCGCTCTACAACGAGATGGGCGGCCTGATGCAGGAGATCTGCAAGGCCGAGCCCAGGATCCAGGTCTACTCCTTCGAGACCGCGCCCGAGCACCACGGCGAGGCCTCGAGGCTGATAGCCAAGCTGCGCGACATCGACACGCAGCGCCAGGAGTTCACCTACTATACGCAGCGGGCCTACGAGCTCCTCTTCGGGCTGGCCTTCGGCGGCGCCAAGAGCGAGAACAAGAACTACCTGATACCGCGTACCCCGGTGACCATGCCGGTCCAGAACTACGCGGTGCACAAGATCCCGAACATAGACGACCGCATCGACAACACGGTCATGTGCGTGATGCTGCGCGGCGCCCTCCTGCCGTCGATGATCGTCTCCAAGGAGATACAGGAGTTCTCGTCGAAGGGTTACGTAACGCCGTTCGCGCTGTTCAAGATCAAGCGCGACGACACGAAGAACGAGTCGACGATGGAGTACGTGCTCGACCTCGACCGCTCGTACTTCAGGCCGGAGGAGCTGGACGGCAAGGACCTCGTCTTCGCCGACCCGATGAACGCGACCGGCGGCAGCCTCGTCACCGTCGTCAAGTACATCCTCGACCTCGGCGTCAAGCCGCGCTCGGTAAAGTTCCTGACCATCATCTCGGCCCTCAAGGGCGCGCTGCGGGCGGTCCGGGCGGTCGATAACATGACCGTGTACACCCTGTGGATGGACCCGGCCCTCAACGAGATGGCCTATATCATGCCCGGCCTCGGCGACGCCGGCGACCGCATCAACGGCCGCGACCTCGACGATACGCCGCGCGATATGATCCAGCTGATAGCCGACTACGGGGCCGGCATCGCCAGCCTCTATCGGGCGCAGATACGCACGATAGAGGAGACGGTGCTCCGGCGATGAGGCCGGCGGGCCCGCCTGCCGGGGGCCGACGACGGGCCGCGCTGTTCGTCGTAGCGGCGCTGGCGGCCCTGGCCTCGTCGTGCGCGACCGACCAGTCCAGGCGGCAGGCCGCCGGCTGGACCGAGCTCGGGAACGCGTGGGCCGAGCTCGGCGAGTGGGACAAGGCCGGCGACGCGTGGTCGCGGGCCATGGCCCTCGACCCGGGCCAGGGCGTCGCCGGCTACAACCTGTCCAGGGCGCTCGCCGAGGCCGGCAAGTACGACGAGTCGATAGCGATGAGCGACCGCTACCTGGCCTCCGATCCCGGCAACGCCGCCGTACTGGCGATAAAAGCCTACGCGCTGCACCGGCTCGGCCGGGACGACGAGGCGGTCGTCGCCTACGAGCGCGTCGTCGCGCTGAACGGCGGCGACCGCGCGAGCGCGTTCAACCTGGCGGTGCTGCTCGAGTCGGCCGGCCGCCCGGACGAGGCCATGGCCCGCTACGACGCGATGCTCGCCCTGGACCCGGACGACGCCGGCGCGTCGTACCGCAAGGGGCTGCTCCTCGCGGCCGGGGGCGAGGCCGAGGCCGCGATACCGTTCCTGGAGCGCTACCTGGCCGCCGAGCCGGATTCGGCCGACGGCCGCCGCGCCATGGCCGCGGCGCTCGAGCGGGCCGGCCTGTACCTGCGCGCCATCGAGGCCTACGCCGCTATGACGACCGCCGACGAAGCCGACGCCGCGGCCTGGTTCGCGCTGGCCAGGCTCAGGCTGACCAAGGCCGACGACTCGGCGGGCGGGCTGTCCGCGCTCGACGCGGCTATCGAGAAGGGCTTCAAGGACTCGGCCGCGGCGAGGGCGCTGCTGGCCGACGGAGGCCTAGCCGCCGCGGACGCGGTCGAGGCGCGCCTGAAGCGCGCCGGCCTGCTCGAGGCCGGCCCGACCGACGAGGCGCGGCCGGGGAGCCGGACGGACGGCGAGCCGCAGGATACGTCGCAAGGCGGCTCCGACGGGGCCGCGGGCGCTTGAGCCGGCCGGCCGCGCGCGTCGCCCTGGCCTGCGCGGCGCTGGCCTGCGGCGCGGCGCTAGCCCACGGCCAGGCGACGGTCGTGTTCAGGACCGCGCCGCCCGACGCGGCCCTGCTCGACGCGTCGGC
>QKAK01000111.1 GCA_003247225.1 Spirochaetota bacterium
TGCCCAGAGGGGGACTTGAACCCCCATGCCTCTCGGCACTAGTACCTGAAACTAGCGTGTCTGCCAATTCCACCATCTGGGCGTGGTAGGGAGTATATACCCTGGAGGGCGGCCGAGAGTCAAGTGCGGACGGAACGTCGAGCGACCGCTCGATTTTTCGTTTGACAGCATCGAACCTGGCTTATAGCATTGGGGAAAAGGGATCGGCCTACGAGGGCCGCCCCTACGGAGGGCCCTTGAAGGTACGCGTCTACGTTCCGCCGTTCGCCGATCCGAGCGCCATCGACGACGACGGCTTCGTCGAGCTGGCGGACGGGGCTACGCTCGGGGCGTTGCTGAAGCGCCTGCGCATCCCGCTCAGGCCGCTGGCCGCGACCTTCTGCCTGGTCAACTACGAGCGGGTCGGCATCGGGCATAGGTTGGCGGACGGCGATACCGTCTCGTTCTTCTCGCTACTACCCGGCGGTTGATCCCGCCATCGGAGGTTATATGCGCGGCATGATGGGCAAGGTCCTTATCGTCGACCTGACGACGGGCTCGATGGAAGAGAGGCCTATTCCCGAGGAGACCTATCGGGACTACCTGGGAGGCGTCGGGCTCGCGGTCAGGCTGCTGACCGACATGATACCGGTCGGAGCCGACCCGCTCGGGCCGGACAACGCGCTCGCCTTCATGAGCGGCCTCCTGACCGGCACCGGCTCGATGATGACGGGCCGCTGGATGGTCTGCTGCAAGTCGCCGCTGACCGGCGGCTGGGGCGACGCCAATTGCGGCGGCACGTTCTCGCCGGAGATCAAGCGGAGCGGCTGGGACGGGATCATCTTCAGGGGCGTCTCGCCCGAGCCGGTGGCCTTCGTCTCCGACGAGAACGGCCCGCGGCTCGTCGACGCGTCGGCGTGGTGGGGCATGGACGCGATCGAGTCGGAGGACGCGATCAAGGCCTCCTGGTCCGGCAAGAAGAAGCCGGCCATAGCGACGATAGGCCAGGCCGCCGAGAAGCTGTCGCTGATCTCGGGCGTCTCGAACGACGGCGGCCGCTACGCGGCCCGATCGGGCGTCGGCGCGGTGATGGGCTCCAAGCGCCTCAAGGCGCTCGCCCTGGCCGGCTCGAAGCCGATACCCTGCGCCGACCAGGCGAGGGTCAGGGAGATATCCAAGGCCTTCGCCGCGAAGATAGGCAAGCTCAAGCTGCCCAAGGTCTTCACCGGCGCCTTCATGCCGCTGCTCGGCAAGATGCTCGGCCTGAAGATAGTCGTGCCGGTCGACGGCATCCTCGCGTCGGCCATACTCAAGAAATGGGGCACGATCTATAACAACACCGCGGGCCTCGTCAACGGGGACTCCCCGGTGCGGAACTGGGGCGGCTCGGTCAAGGACTACGGCGCTTCGCGCTACAGGGCGGTCAACCCGGACCGCATCCGCGAGCGGGAGAGCAAGAAATACAACTGCTTCTCCTGCCCGATAGGCTGCGGCGGCATCTGCGACGCCGCGGGTACCGGCGCCGCCGGCGCCCACATGCACAAGCCCGAGTACGAGACCTGCTGCGCGTTCGGCGCCCTCGCCCTGAACGACGACCTCGACGCGATCATGCTCTGCAACGATATCTGCAACCGCTCCGGCCTGGACACGATCTCGGCCGGCACCGTCGTGGCCTTCGCCCTCGAGTGCTACGAGCGCGGCGTCATCACCAAGGACGACGCCGGCGGGCTCGAGCTGCGCTGGGGCGACTCGGGCGCTATCGTCGAGCTGCTGAGGATGATGGCCGAGCGGCGGGGCCTCGGCGACCTCCTGGCCGACGGCGTCGCGATAGCCGCGAAGCGCCTGGGCAAGGGCGCCGAGGAGCTGGCCGTCCACGCCGGCGGCCAGGAACCCGGCATGCACGACGGCCGCATGGACCCGATGATGGCGGTCTCGTTCGCGGCCGACCCGACGCCCGGACGTCATACCATCTCGGCCGGCGTGTACTACAACGTGTCGCACCTCTGGGAGTACGTCAGCTGGGCGCCGAAGGTGACGAAGCCCTATCCGAAGTCCAAGGAATACGCGGCGAGCGACGAGGAGACGCTCAAGTCGGTCGCCGGCGCCTGCATGAAGCAGCTGCTGGACGCTACCGGCGGTTGCCTCTTCGCGCTGACGACCGGCCTGCAGCACTGGCGCTTCTTCGATTGGCTCGCCGCGGCGACCGGCGACGCCCGTACGCCGGACGAGTGGATGGAGGCCGGCCGCCGCATCCAGACGGCGAGGGCGGCGTTCGGGGCCCGCGAGAAGCTCGCCGACGAGGGCAAGGCTTGGTCCAGGAACTACTCGCTCGCCAATCCTCGGGTCTACGGGGACCCGCCGCTCCGCGAGGGCCCGCTCGCGGGCAAGACGGTGCCGCTCGCCGAGATGGTCGGCAGGTACCGCAGGGAGTTCGGCTGGGACGAGGACTCGGGCGCGCCGAGGCCGGAGACCATGCGGGAGCTCGGCCTGCCGGCGAACGGCTAGGGCTCGGCCGGCTACGCGCTATAGGTAACGGCGCGCCCGACCGCGCTGATCTCGGCCAGCCCGCGGGCGTCGCCGTCGAACAGGCCGAGCCTGCCGACCGCTCCGATCACTGCCTCGACGAGATCGGTCCTGATGATCAGGTCGCAGCCCTCGCGAGCGCTCGACAGGTCCGCGCCGGCCTCCACGTAGCCGTCGTAGCGCCGCCTAGCCAGCGGCACGAGGGTCGCCCCGCCCGCCCCCGCGTCCATCGCCGCGCGCACGAATCCGCCGACGCTGCCCTCCTCGGCCAGTATCGACAGGCAGGCGAGGTTCGATCCGTTCACCGCCGCCTTGCCTTTCATCGCCTTGGCCTTGACCGGCTCGAGCCGCCTCCAGTCGCTCGATCCCCGCAGCTCGTCCAGCACCGAAATAACCTGCTCCATCGACGCCGCGTGGCTGCGCTTGCCGGCCCTGACCCGCAGGTTGACCGCGTAGGCCCTGACCTGGTAGCGGTAGATGAAGCCCTGGCCCGGCTTGTCCAGCCTGGCCTTATGGACCGCGACCCCCTCGACCAGCGCGGTGTCGCGCTCGGGCACGACGAAATAGAGTATCTCCTTGTCCACCGGTATCGTGATGCGCAGGAGGCCGAGCTTGTTGCGCAGGCCCATGCCCTCGCCGAAGGATACGATAGGCACGCACAGCCCCATCTCGAGCACGGTGCGCGCCAGGTCCTCGCCCATGCCGCGCTGCACGATGCAGCACAGTACCGAATAGCGCTCGAGAGGCCGAGCGCACGAACCGTCGTCGCAGGCCGACGAGATGGCGGCCTCGTCGAAGGCCGGAGCCTCGGCGGACAGCACCTCGACGTCCTCGGCGAACAGCGTACCGCGGCCGGGCAGGTAGAGGTCGGCCGCCTCGGCGACGCGCCTAGCCGCCGCCGACTCCAGCCCGGCCGGCACGTAGAAGCGGTACAGCTCGGCGCGCGACTCCGACAGGGCGGCCCTTGACGCCAGGCCGAAGAGCCCGGAGCGCTCGATGAACGACACCTGCTTGGCCCGCTGTATGAACGCCTCGGGTATGGCCATGTCGGCGAGCGCCTCGTCGATGATGGGCGACAGGCGAGAGTCGGCGGCGCAGGTGATCTTGGACAACGAGGATCGTATCATGACCGGCCCCCCTGGGACATAGCCGCCAGCGCCGAGCGCGCCCGCGCGGTCCGCCACAGCCCCGAGCCGAGCACGGCCACCACCGGGAACACGCTCGCGGCCGCCACGACGCCGAAGCTCGAGGCCGCGCCGGCGCGGCCGCCTATCCCGAGCCCGGTGGCGATGACGAGCGGCACCGTTATGGGACCCGTCGTCACGCCGGCCGAGTCCCAGGCGATCGCGGCGAAGTCCTCCGGCGCGAACGCGGTCAGGACGAGGGCCAGGGCGTACGGCACGCCGAGCACCCACGCCAGCGGCAGGTCGAACAGGATCGACGCGAAGCCGAAGGCCAGGCCGAGGCCGACGCCGACCGCGACCATGCCTACGAGCGTCGACTTCTTATAGGTGCCGGTCGTCAGGTCCTCGACCGTCGTGCCGAGTGCCGACAGCGACGGCTCGGCGAGCGTCGCGCCGAAGCCGAGTATGAACACGAACAGGAGGGCCGCCGCGAAGCCGGCGTTCCGGCCCCATCTATCGAAGACGGCGCGCTCGACCGGCACGTAGCGGTACGCGCCGCTCGCCTCGTCCCAGAGCGCCCGGTCGAAGGGCACGGCGACCGGTCCGTCGGCCCCGTCCATCCAGATATACTCCGCCGGGCCGTCGGGGCCGACCGCCTTGACGACGTCCGCCTCGGTAACGCCGCGCAGGAGCAGCGCCCGGTCCGGCCGCTCGGTCCGCTCATAGGCCCGCGGGAGGCTGGCCCCCGCCTGCGCGCCGAGGGCGGTCAGGCCCTTCTCCATGCCGAAGTTGAACAGGAACAGGCCGAGCACGGCGAAGACCAGGCCGAGCACCAGCTCGTCCACCCCGACGAGCCGGTCCTTGAGCAGGAACACGAGGGTGACTATCAGCACGAACGCGAGCGGCAGCACGGCCTTGAGAGCCGACAGGGCGCTGTCGCCGAGACGCCCGCGCAGTTCCGTCCCCTCGTCCCCGCCGCCGCCGGAGGCTATGGCGAGCGGGTCGTAATCGGGAAACAGCGCGACGAAATCAGAGGCGGCCAGGCTGCCCGACGCTACGGCCCCGGCGGCCAGCTCCGCGAGCGCCTCCTCGGAGCCGGCGACGAACACGGCCCGCTCTCGCTCGGCCTCCGAGAAGAACGCGGCCGGGCCGCCCGGGGCGGGCACGCTCGGCAATAGCGCGACCGCCAGAGCGAACACGGCGGCCACCGGAAGGGCCGACGCGAGCGTCACCACGCCCAGGCCGCCGGAGGCGTCGCTGCGGGAGCCGACGATGCGCGATACGCCGATACCGAGGGCGATGACCAGCGGCACGGTCACCGGCCCCGTGGTCACGCCGCCCGTATCCCAGGCCAGGCCGGCCACCGCCTTGAGGTTCGGGTCGGCGCCGAACAGGAAGGTAACCGCGACGAGCGGCGGTATCAGCGCGTAGATGAACGGCTTCAGGGGCCAGCGATGCAGGAAGCGGAACACGCCGAGCGCGACAGCGAGGCCGACGCCCGCGGCCACCGCCGCGACGAGCCAGCCGGAGCCGCGGTTGAGCAGAAGGTACAGGAGCGGCGTCGACCAGGGCCTAGCCGAGCCTCCCTGGAGCTTCAGGATGCCTATCGCCGGCTCCGCCAGCGTCGCCGTCACGCCGAGCACCAGGGCGAAGACGGCGATGACTACCGGCCCTACCCGCCCGGGCAGCCTGATGCCGCAGCGTTCGCCGAGCGGCATCACCCCGAGGAAGAGCCCTTCCAGGAAGAAGGCCAGGCCCGCGATCGTAGCGGCGATACCGACGACCACCGACAGGGGATCGCGTATCGGCTGATCGAGCAACAGGGTCTGGGACAGCACCAGGTAGACCACTACGAACGCGACGGCCCTGGCCTGGGCGCCGAGCCTCGAGCGGCCCCAAGCGCCTATCATGGCGAGCTTGCGCCTGAACGGTATCCGGACGGCGGTGCTAGTTGGCAATCGGGAGGCTCCTCATGAGTCGTTATATCGTAACTATGCTGAAAAAACGGCTAGCAGGCAAGCTAAGCCGAGTGTTACGAACCTTATGTAATCGCCCGGTTCGCCGCCTACTGCCTGGCCAGCGCGTTCCTGAGCAGCTGGATATGCTTGCCCGGGAACACGGCCTGGGGGCATACCCGCGAACAGGCCAGGTGCCTGCCGCACGGCCCGACGCCGTCGGGCGCCGCGGCGACGGCCAGCATCGCCGTCGCCAGCTCCGGCCGCTTCTCCCGTTCGCGGTTGACCGCGGCCAGCGCGGCGGGCCCGATGAAGGGCACGGCGACCGGACAGGCCGACACGCACAGCCCGCACTCGATGCAGGCCTCGAAGCGCGTCCTGCCGTCAGGCCTCCAAGCTCCGGAATGGACAGCGGCTCCGTCGGGATCCAGCGGCAGGTCCGCTCGCCCCTCCGCGGACTCGGTCCGCAGGTACGATGCGCCGTCCGGGATGCCGGCGAACACGGGCCCCGGCTCGACGGCTATGCCGGAGACGATCGTCATCTTCGACAGCGGCTCGAGCGTGACGACGACGGCGCCGCCATCGTCGCGCTCGGGCGGCAGGGCCGGCCCGCCCGGCAGCCTGGCCCTGGGCTCGGCCAGGTCGGCGGCCTTGGTCAGGCACATCAGAGCCTCGACCCCGTTGATCACCGCGCCGCAGGTGCCGCACGAGCCGTGGTGGCAGGAATGACGATAGGCCGGCACGGAGCGCCCGCCCGAGCGCAGGCGCTCGAGCAGGTCGAGCACCGTACGGCCCGGCTCGGCGTCGACCCTGAACTCGGCGTATCCGCCGCCGTTCCGTACGCGGAGGAGGAGCGGTATCGAGGCCGCGGGGGATCCGGTATCGCTCATCGCTCGCCTCCGGAATAATGCCTTGCGGCGTAGTATTCGCGCCACGACGGCAGGACGTAGTCGCGGGTGCGGCAGGCCTCGCCCACGCCGAGCGCCATGCAGACGTGGTCGGCGGCCTTCTCCGCCATCGCGCGCAGCACCGTAGCCTTGCCGCCTATCAGCGTGGCCATGCCCGACGAACCGGGCGGCGAGCCGGGCGCGGCGTGGTCGAGCACCATGAAGTCGCGGCTGATGCTACGGCCGTCGCCGGCGGCCCTGCCGGCGAGCGGGCGCGCGGCGGCCCAGACCGCGTGGATCGGCCGCTTCGAGAAGCCGGGGCATAGCTCGTCGGCCCGCCCGAGGAGGAAGGCCACGTCGTCGTCGTTCGGCAGTATGCCGTCCGGGTCGTCGACGACCCGCTGCGTGGTGCCGATTATCGAGAGGCCGCGCTGCGGCACGACGATGTCGCCGTCGCCCGGAGGCGCCAGCCGCGAGACGACCATGTCGGAGACGCGGCCGCGCACCGCGACCATCGTGCCGGGCGCCGGCGTGATCGGCACGTCGAGGCCGGCCAGCCTCCCGACCGCCCCGGCCCAGGCGCCGGTCGCGCTGACGACGTAGTCGCACTCGATCCGCTCGTCCCCGGCCGAGCCGTAGGGCCTCGCGATCACCGCGCGCACCCTGCCCCCGGTCACGTCGAAGCCAATCGCCTCGACGAAGGGCCTGATCACGGCGCCGAGAGCGCGCGCCGCGGCGAAGAAGGCCAGCGGCACCCTGAACGCGTCGAAGGCGCCGTCCGGCACCCAGACCGCGCGCCGCGCTGCGGGGTTGATCGCCGGCTCCCAGGAACGGGCCTCGGCGACCGGCACCTCGCGCGCCGGTATCCCCGCCTCGAGGCAGGCCGCCGTGAAGGCCGGCGCGTAGTCCGCCTCGTCGTCGCTCACGGCGACGAACACGCCGCCGTTGTACTCGACCGCGTCCGGCGCGATGCGCCTGAGGATCAGCGTCTCCTCCATGCACTCGCGGGCTATCGCGCGGTCGCCGACCGCGTAGCGCGCGCCCGAATGCAGCTGGCCGTGGTGGCGGCCGGTGGTGCCGGAGGTCAGCTCGCCCTTCTCGAGCAGCGTTACCGAGAAGCCGCGGAGGCAAAGGTCGTAGGCGAGCGCGGCGCCGGTGCCGCCTCCGCCGATCACGCAGACGCGGGCGCCGGTGGCGGGCGCCGGGGATGGATCGAACATGGGCGACAGTATAGCCGCAAGGCCCGCGGCCGGCAAGGAAAGGCTATCGATCGGGGCCGGGATGCGGAGGCCAGTCGGGCGCGACGATCGAGGACGCGGCCCTCGCCCCTTCCATTCGCGGCCCCGGGTCGCCCTCGCGGCGATCGGTGGTCCCGGCGACGAATACCCGCCTGCGCCTGGACCCGGCGCCAGGCTCCGCGTAGCGCTCGGCGAGCGCCTCGACCGCGTCCCTGAACTCCAGCCACTGGCCGTCGTCGCAATGGACCGACCGCTCGAACAGGAAGGCCGCCGGGGCCGCGTCGGCGTCGGAGTCGGCTGCCGCGGCGCTTTCGAGGAACGACCGCAGCCCGTCGCGGAAGCGCCGGCCGATCATGCGCGTCACCTCGTCGCGCACGGCCTCGCCGCCTATCGTCCCCCGCACCGCGTCGCCTACGCTGTAATGGCGGGCGGTCGGCTCGTAGTAGCGGGCCACGATGCCGTTGACCGTCTCGGTACGCGCCACGTTCACGATGCCGGCGGCCTCGAGCACGCGCATGTGGTAGTGCACCCTGCCCGGCCCGTCACCGATGAACCTCGCCACCTCGGTGGCCGTCATCGGACGCCTCGTCTCCCTGAGCACGTGCACCAGCTTCATCCGGTACGGATGCGTAAAGGCCTTGATGCGTTCTTCGCTGTCGAGGAGCATGACGTCTACCATGCTCCCAGCATAACGTTCAGCTTTATTGAACGTCAAGGAAAACGGATGCTTCTAGATATTCAGCGCTCGGCGCGCGGGAAGCCGGTTCATACACAAGCTTCGTAACACCAAGGCCCGCGCTAGGCGCGCGGGCGACGATGGACCTTCGCGGGAACGGCGGGCGCTGACGGCCCGCCGCCCGGGCCAGGACGCGTTTCGCCGGCGGCCGCGGGCGACGGCGCCCGGGACCCGACCGGGGGCCGGTACTCGACCCAGCGCACGCGGCCGGCTACCACGGCCTCCTTGAGCGCGCGCTCGGCCGCCGACAGCCGCGAGTCGCCGGTCTTCACCTCGATGAACAGCGCCTCGACGGGGGCGCCGGCCGACGCGCCGGGAAAGGCGACGAAGTCTATCGGCTTGCCTATGAAACGCGCGTCGGCCGGATCGCAGGGAAAACCGGGCAGGTACGGGGCCAGCTGCTCGCCTATCTGGCCGGTCAGCACGGCGCGGGAGCGGCGCACGGCGTCCTCGCGGGCGGCAGCCTCGGCGTCGCGGCCGCCGCGCTCGGCCTCGAGCCGGCCGGAGCGGCGGCCGATGGCCAGGCCGAGCCACAGCGCCAGGGCGGCGACTGCCGCCACCACCACGGCGAGGAGGATGAGCGCGGCCGGCCAGGAGGAGATCCCGGCGTCCGCTTGCGCTACGGAGTCGATGAGCGGCATACTGAAACCACTGAAGCGCGTTTACGGCGCCTCGGTCAAGAGGAAAACGATGCGAGACGCGGATACCAGCGCCGGGACGGCGGTCGACGACGCGATAGCGCGCGCGGCCGAGCTCGTCGCCGGCTCGAGCTACCTGATAGCCTTCACCGGCGCCGGCGTGTCGGCCGAGTCCGGCATTCCGACCTTCAGGGGCCAGGGCGGCATCTGGGGCTCCTATGACGAGAGCCACCTGGAGCTGGGCTTCTTCAGGCGCGAGCCTGCGATAGCCTGGAAGACGATCAAGCAGATCTTCTATACCTTCACCCTGAGCGTCGAGCCGAACGACGCGCACCGCGTCCTGGCGCGCTGGGAGGCCGCGGGACGGCTCAGGCTCGTCGTCACGCAGAACATAGACGGGCTGCACCGCCGCGCCGGCTCGAGGAACGTGGCCGAGTTCCACGGCTCCTGCGACGAGCTGGTCTGCATGCGCTGCGGCGGCCGCGTCCCCGCCGCGGCCGGGCTGCTCGACTCCCTGCCGCCGCGCTGCGAGTGCGGCGGGCTACTGAAGCCGGGCTTCGTGTTCTTCGGCGAGGGCATACCGGCCGACGCCTACGAGACGGCCTTCTCCGCGGCGGCCATGGCGGACGCCTGCCTCGTGATCGGCTCCACCGGCACCGTCTATCCGGCGGCCTCGATACCGCGCGCGGTCAAGCGGGCGGGCGGCCGCGTCGTCGAGATCAACCCCGAGCCGAGCGAGTTCACCGACGAGGTCAGCGACGTGCTCATACGGCTGCCGGCCGCCGAGGCGATGCGCAGGCTCGAGGCCGCGGTGGACGCGATATGAGCGGCCGGGAACCGCTTTCGGTCGTCTTCCTGACGGCGGCCGCCGGGCCGGGAACGAGGGCCGCCCCGTTCGGGGCCGCGCGCGTCGCGTCGGCGCTCAAGGCCTGGTCCGCTTCGCGGTCCTCATCCAAGCCCGGGACGGGCGCCGGCCCGTCCGGAGCCAACGCTTCCATCCGCGTGTCCATAGTCGAGGCCGAGCCCGACGAGTCGCCCGAGGCCATCGCCAAGCGGGCGCTCGCCCTCTCGCCGGACCTCGTCGGGCTGTCGCTGTACTCGTGGAACTCCGGCCGGCTCGAGGCGGCCGGAGCCGCGCTCAAGGCGGCGCGCCCCGGGCTCGTCATCGTCGCCGGGGGGCCGGACGCCAGCGCGGATCCCGAGGCGCTCGCGGCGCGCGGCCCGGCCGACGTCGTGGTCGCCGGAGAGGGCGAGCGGGCCATCGTCGACCTGGTAGAGGCGATGCTCGCCGGGAAGCCCCTGCCGGGCCCCGTCGTCCGCGCCGCCCCGGCGGACCCGGCCGGCCTGTCGTCGCCCTGGCTCGACGGCACACTCGACCCCGGGCGCTGGGGAGGCGGCGCGCTCGAGCTTACCCGCGGTTGTCCCTACCGATGCGCGTTCTGCTTCGAGTCGAAGGGCGAGGCGCGGCTCAGGCGCTTCCCGTTGGAGACGGCCGGGAAAGAGCTCGAGCGCTTCGAGGAGGCGATGGTCGAGGAGGTCTTCGTGCTCGACCCGACCTTCAACGCCGACCCCAAGCGCATGGCGGCAGCCGTCAGGCTGTTCTCGGAGCGCGGCCCGAACCTTCGGTACTTCCTGGAGATCCGCGCCGAGCTCCTGACGGCCGAACAGGCGCGGCTACTCGGCTCGCTCGACTGCTCGGTGCAGATAGGGCTCCAGAGCGCCGACCCGGCGGTCCTCGCCCTCGTCGACCGGACGCTCGACCCGGACCTGTTCGCGCGCAAGACGAGGCTGCTCGACGAGGAGGGCGTCGTCTACGGCCTGGACCTGATCTACGGGCTGCCCGGCGACACGCTCGCCGGCTTCAGGCGCAGCCTCGACTACGCGCTCGGCCTCGGCCCGAATCACCTGGACGTGTTCAGGCTGGCCGTGCTGCCGGGCACCGCCCTCCGCGACCGCGCCGCTGGCCTCGGGCTCGACTGGGATCGGGCCGCGCCCTACCTCGTCCGATCGACGCCGACCTTCGGAGCCGCCGAGCTGGAAAAGGCGGAGCGGCTGGCCGTAGCGGCCGACGTGCTCTATACGCGCGGCAGGGCCGTGATGTGGTTCCGATCGGTCGCGGCGCTCGCCAGGGCCAAGCCGTCCGCCCTGCTCGCCGCCTTCGCCGATTTCATGGACCAGGAGCGATCGGGACCGTTCGCCGATATCGTCGCCGAGGCGACGACCGACGCGGCGCGCCATGACGATATCGAGCGGCTGCAGACCGCGTTCTTCGGCGACTGGTTCGAGCGCAGGCCGACGAAGAAGCCGGACCACGCCCTGGCCGCGATCGACCTGATCAAAGCGTCGGGCGCGTGGACGAGGGCCTTCGCCGAGGGCGCTACGACGACGATGGAGCTCGGCTGGCCGCCCGAGGACCTGCTCGACTACGCCAGCTTCGACGTCGCCGCGTTCGCCGACGAGACGAGGCGCGCTCCCCGTCGCTGGACCTGCTCGCCGAGCCGCGACGGCCCGCGCTTCGCCGCGGCCAAGAAGCCGCGCTGACGCGTAGCCGGCCCCGCTCCCCGAGCCGCAACGAGGGCGGGGGCCGATCCACCGGAGGCGATCCGGTAGGGGCTAGAGAAGGAGGAGCAAGGCGTCGACCTTCGGCCTCCCCTCGGGCGTGAACAGCTCGTTCCGCCCGGCTTCCTCGCCGAGGACCGCGCCCAGCGCGTGGAGATCTATGTACACGCGCCTCCGCCCCTCAGACAGCCGGACGATGCGCGCTATGAGCTCGTTATCGGCGGTCATCCCGGCTAGCCGTATAACGATGGAGCGGACCGCGCCGGCGGTCGCCTCGCACTCCTCGTTGAAATACCGCGCCTCGCTGATCCTGCCCACCGGGTAATCGCCTTCCCCGAAGTCAGAGAGGATGGCGTGAGCCCCGCCGACGCAGCACGCGAGGCGCCCTCCCCGGTTGGTCGCGAGGCGTAGGGCGCGCTCGATGCTCTCGCGAAAGTACTCGCCGCGGACCTCCTCGAAGTCCTGGTCCGCTGCTCCTTCCTCGTCATGCCTCTCGTCGAGCTGATAACGCGCCGAAGCGCGGTCGATGCGGAGCGCGAGGCCTATCTCTGCCTCGTCTTCGGTCGTCATCCCGTTCCCATGTCGGCGGAACAGGGCCTCGAGCCCGTCCAACCACGCCTCAACCGACTCGAGACTCGCCGTCGATGATAGGGAGGGAATATGGGCGGCCAGCTCGGCCCGCCCTACTGCAGAGGGGCACCTCGTCGCCAGATAGCCCCAGTAGCGCATGGTGGCGGACTTCGTATGATTGATAGCGTGGTCTATATCGATGCTCGTGCAGAGGACGCGGGCCTCCGGCTCGAGCGTTCGGTTCCTACCGTTTATGGCCGCGAGCACCGGGTCGGCGAAGCCTTCTTCGTCGGCGCCTACGAAGCGATCGGGCAGTACGCTCGGAAGGCGCGTCCCCGAACCGGCCGCCTCGGCGAAGGGGCCTTCGGAGAAGAGGCCTTCCTTGGCGAAGACCCCGTAGCCGTGCTTCTCACGGAGTCGCCAAGCGAGGGCGATCTCCTCGTCGTATATCTTCTGTTGGTAATGCTCCTCGCCGATGAAGATCATCCGCACCTCGGAGCCGTCGGCGGGCGCGGCGAGGGCGTCGATATAGTCGTAGTCGCCGTCCGCGGGGTAGGACACGCAAGCGGCCACGGCCGCGTCGTAGGCGGCTTCGCGCGCCTTGCGGCCGGTAGCGCTCGGCGTCGCGGCGGCGGCGTTCATGACGGTCGGCCGGAGGGCGTAGCCCCGTAGGCGAGGGCGTATATCGCCGCGTTCTATAACCGCGCCGTCACGGGAGTAGAGAACGTAGCCCCAGGCGGCCGGCATCTCGAAGTCCCTGTTGATAAGGACCGAGACCCGATAGGCCGACTCGAGGAGGATCTCGGCGCCGTCTCGGCCATAGCGCGCCACGAAGAGGGCGTCGTCGGCGTCATAGTAGCGGCTTCCCAGGCGCGGACCGTCGTCCGCGAGCCGCGCGCCTAAGTCGCGCAGCTCGGCGCCCACGAGACTACCTGAGGCGTCGGCGACTATCGCGTATCGCCCGCCCGCTCGGTAGCCCTCGAAGGCGCGCTCGTGGGTGACGCTCTTGAAGATCGACGGCGCTTTAGTATGGGCGAAGTTCGATAGCCATTCGTAGGTCGGGTCGATGTCTTGGGGGAGGGCGAAGACGAAGTCATAGTCCTTAAGGCCGTCGAAGGGCTCGAGGCTCGTCACGGACGGCGCGCAACCGGCGAGAGCCAGGGCCGCGAGGGCGAGGCCCGCGGCGCGACCGGCCGCGGATAGTACGTTCATCTATAGTTCCTTCATGAGCTTAGAATAGCATGGCCCTAGGAGCCTGTCTCCGGGGACGCGAGTCAGGCTAACCGAAGCGCACCACGCGGTTGCGGCCCGACTCCTTGGCGCTGAACAGGGCCTTGTCCGCGGCCGCGAACAAGCCGACGTGATCGGTCGCGTCGAAGGGGCTCGAGGCGACGCCGATGCTGGCGCTCAGGCTGACGCGCTGGGGAGTCGCCCCCGGGCCGGAGCGGAACTCAAGGTACAGCGACTCGGTCTCCGAGCGGATGCGCTCGGCGGCGGCCAGGGCCTCCTCGGGGCCGGCGTCCGGCATGAAGAACGCGAATTCGTCGCCCGACAGCCTCGCGGCCACGTCGCCGTCGCGTATCAGCCGGCTGTACGCGGCCCCGGCGGTCGATATGATCGAGTCGCCGGCCGTCGTCCCGAAGCGCTCGTTCAGCGCGTGGAAGCGGTCCAGGTCGAGCATCAGCGCGGAGCATAGCGGCGGCTCGGACGATCCGCGGGCGAAGCGCGAGCGCGACGCCTCCTCGATGAAGCGCCGGTTGAACAGGCCGGACAGCTCGTCTGTCACGGCGCGCTTCCTGGCGGTCTCGCCCCAGCGGACCATGTCGGACAGGAAGCCCGAGGCCTCGTCGAGCCAGCCGGCCATCACCTTGGCCATCGAGGCGAGCATCCGCGAGCCTATCATCGGGTGCTCCCAGACGAGGCGGTAGAAGTCGATGCCGTCGAGCACCAGGAGCTCGGTCGGCTCGAGCGCCACGCAGGTGGCCGAGCGCGGCTCGTTCTCGATGACGGCCATCTCTCCGAAGAATCGGCCGGGGCCGAACTCGTACAGCTGGCGCTCGTTGCCGTCGCGGTCGACGGCGAGCGACGCGACGCGCCCGGCCCTGACGATGAACATCTCGGTGCCCGGCTCGCCGCGCCCGCAGATCACGGCGCCGGCCTCGCAGCGCCTCGGCTCCAGGAAGGCGGAGACGGCGTTCAGCTCGAGGCCGCTCATGCCGGCGAACAGCGGGGTGTCGGCTATCGCCGCGACGATCGGGTTCATCGTCTCGCCCCCGCGCCGTCGCGGCGCTCGGCGTCGCCGAGCCGGTAGACCCTGTCGCCGCCGTCCTTCCAGGCGCGGGTCATCAGGCCGTAGGCCTGCTCGACGAGCTCCTTGAAGTCCCGCCCGTCGTCGGGCCAGGCGGCGATAGCGACGCTGGCGCTCAGGCGGAAATCGGGAGAGCCGGTTATCGGGCTCAGGTCCATCGCGGCGTAGGAGGCGCGTATCCGCTCGGCCAGGGCCGCGGCCTGTTCGCGTCCGCAGCCGGCGGCTATGACGGCCGTCTCGTTGCTGCGCATCCTGACGGCCCAGGCGCGCCTGAGCGCCCTGGCCTCGTCCTTGAGCAGCGCCGCGATGCGCTCCATCGCGGCGTCGCCGGCCGCGTGGGTCCAGCCGTCGCACAGCTCCTTGAAGCGGTCCGGCTTGCAGAGCAGCACGGCCGCCGGCGGCTCGATCGAGCGGGCCAGCTCGTCGTCGAGGAAGGCGCGCGACCATAGGCCGGTCGCCGAGTCGGTATACATCTGGCGCCTGAGCTCGCGCACCCATGGCGCGTTCTCGGATATCAGCGCCTGGGTCGAGCGCACCCGCGACGATATCATCGCGACGGTGCGCAGGAGGATGCGCGCCGACACGTCCGGCCGCTCGCGGACCAGGTCGTCCATCGTCGCGCCGCGGCCCGGGAACGACAGGATCTCCGAGCCCTCGGCGCAGACCGCGGCGGCGTCGTAGGCGGCCGCGCGCGAGAAGTCGAAGTCGCCGACCACGTCGCCGGCCACAAAGCGGGCCATCTCCTCGGAGCGGCCGCCGGCGTCTAGCCTGGACACCGCGACCGAGCCCGATTTGACGATGAAGAAGCGGACCGCCCGGTCGCCGGGCCTGAACAGCACGGCGCCGGACGGAAGGGCGGCGAGCTCCGACTTGGCGGCCAGCCAATACAGGTCGTCGGGGAGGAGGCGCGAGAAGAAATCCGAACGCTTGAGCAGCGGCACGATGTCTGCCAGCCCGTACTCTATCCCTTCCATGCTCCGTGAAGTATAAACGGCAATCCGGAGTAATGGAATAGAAACGGAGCGCATCGCGCGGTCCGTAAAGCGAAGTTGACAGCTCGACGCCGGAGGCCTATAGTCGATTCGCTTCGACGTTAAGAATAAATTATAGCAAGTCGCCTTTTCCAAGAAGGGACCCATGAGAATAGAATCGAAGAAACGATCGGATCCGGCCGAG
Source organism: Spirochaetota bacterium (assembly GCA_003247225.1). Lineage (GTDB taxonomy): Bacteria > Spirochaetota > Spirochaetia > Treponematales > UBA12059 > SZUA-370. Next base: position 15,694 of record QKAK01000111.1, read on the forward strand.
GCCGTCCGCGCGCTATCGTACGGCGTCGCCTTCGCCTTTCTGCTCTGCTCCTGCAACCTTATCTTCCTGCCGGGCTTAGGCTTCGAGGACGAGGCGCCGGAGTTCGAGAGCGTC
>QKAK01000213.1 GCA_003247225.1 Spirochaetota bacterium
CGGTCTCCGCCGCCTCGGCGCGCTTGTCGACGCCGGCGTACTCGTACTCGACGATCACCTGGAGCTGGGCCTTGGTCGCCTCGAGCTCGGCCAGGATACGCCGGTCGAACAGCGCGTACAGGAGCACCTCCGCGCGCTCGCCGCGGGCCATGGCCGGAATGGAGGCGCAGAGCTTCGGCGCGTCCATGTACTGAGGAGAGAAGACGCTGACCCGTACGTCGCGTACCGCGCCGCCCTCCTCGTTGACGACGACGGCCCGGCCGAGCGGGTTGGAGTCGTAGTGCTTGTAGAACACGGGGAAGACCGGCGACAGCTCGACCTCCCGGACGCGCAGGCGGGGCCGGGCGTCCATGCGGCTGAAGTTGAAGCCGGCGGTCAGGCTGGCCCCGAGGCCCTGGTACAGGGGCCCGGAGGCGGCGAACTGGTGCAGGTAGCCGCCCCCGAGCCGCAGCGAGAAGCTCGGCGACAGCGCGAGCGACGCCTCGAGCCCGGCGACGGCGTAGGGCGTGACGGCCCCGGCCTCGCCGAGCATGCCGTAGGCGACGCCTCCGCGGCCTGAGAGCCCGAGCGACAGCGATCGCGACAGCCCGAGCCTGAGGCCGAGCCCTGCGGCCCCGCCGACGGCCTGGAGGCTCAGGTCCGAGCCGTACGGGACGATCGAATAGTCGATGGAGCCGAGGACCGATAGGAAGGGCGCCCCGGCGGGCGCCCAGTCGGCGCCGACCGAGCCCATCGCGCCGAGCGCGTAGCGATCCTCGCTCGAGGAGCCCGGAAGGGGTAGCAGGACCGACGGGTTCATCGTCATCGAGAAACCGGGTCCCGTCTGGGCCGATACGGCGCCCGCGACGGCGATGAATGCCAGGGCGGCGAGACGCTTCGTATGCATACGCGCTCCGCAAGCTGGTTTTTAGACTAGGTTGCTTGTATCGTGATGCGGCCAATAGTATAGCGCGCCGGTACGGGAGATGCGAATTTTTTATTGAATGGAGCGGGAGAAGGCTTTACGGCGGCGGCTCCCCGGGCGATACTGGCTGCGCGGTCGCGGCGGAGCCCCGTCGGACGGCGCATATCTATCCCCGGAGGAAGCCATGAACGGATGCCTCGAGTATTTCCTTGACGCGATCGACGCCGAGTTCTTCGGCAAGTCGTGGAACGGGCCGTCGCTGACGGCCACGCTCGACCGCCTCTCGGCCGCCGAGGCCGCCCGCGACGATACCTGGGAGGGCTACAGCGCGTGGAGCGTCGCCCTGCACTGCGCCAAGTGCAAGCGCGTCGTCGCCGTCGACCTAGGCGCGGAGGCGCCGGCCTGGCCGTATCCCGAGGAGGCCTGGTTCCCGGCCCCGCCCGAACCGAGCCCGGAGGCCTGGGAGCGCGACCGCGAGCTGCTCCGCGTGATGCACGACCTGTCGATGGGCGCCCTCCGCGCCCTGCCCGAGGCGCGGCTGGCCGACGAGATGCCGTCCTGGAAGCGGCCCTGGGGCCAGGTGATCGCCTGGCTCGTCACGCACGACGCCTTCCACGGCGCCCAGATCCGGTCGATGGGCCTCGGGACGTTCAAGGAGAAGCGGCACGAGTAGGGATGCGAGCGGCGGCCGGGCGGCCTCCGCCGCCTTCATTACTTGAGCAGCTCCATCCCCTCGAACTTCCTGTACAGCGACAGCTCCTCGAAGACGTCCGCGGCCGCCTCGGGGCCGTCGGCTATCGCGTCCGCGAGGATCCTGCCTAGGCCCGGCCCGAGCATGAAGCCCTGGCCGCACATGCCCACGGCCAGGAGCAGGTTCGAGTACTCGCGCGGGTAGCCGACGATGGGCAGGCCGTCCGGCGTCATCGGGTACATGCCGCGCCAGGTGCGCCTGACCTTGAGGTTCCGCAGGCGCGGGTACAGCTCGACCATGCGACGCGAGACGAGCGGGAGGAAGCTCGAGGTCGAGTCGGTGTCCTTGCCCCAGACCTGGGGCTTCGGGGTGATGCAGAAGACGATCTGCCCGGTGACGGTCTGGTAGAAGTAGTAGTTGCCCGACTGGTCGTCGGACCTGATGTCGACGAGCATCGGCTCGAGGAAGCGCTCGCAGGGCTCGGTGACGCCGGCCTCGTGGCAGTCCGGGTGCACCGGTATCTCGAGGTCGACGAGGCCGGCGATGTCGGCGGCGTCGGCGCCGGCCGCGTTGACCACGACGGCGGCCGAGTACTCGTCCTTGTCGGTGCGCACCGCCGATACGCGGCCCGCGCCGGAGCCCGGCGCCGTCGTCATCGAAACGACTGACTCGCCGAAGCGGAACTCCGCGCCGGCCGCCCTGGCCAGTCGGTGGAACGCGGTGCTCGTCATCAGCGGCGAGGCGTAGCCGTCGCCCGGGCTGAAGGTGCCGCCGAGGAGGCCGTCGCGGCTGATGCCGGGGCATAGCTCTGCGACGCGGTCGGGGCCTATCCAGTCGATGTCGAGGCCGGCGGCCTTCTGCGTGACGAGCAGGTCCCGGAAGGCGCGCTCGCGCTGTTCGTCGTAGGCGACGAACAGGTAGCCGCCCGCGCGCCACTCGACGTCGACGCCGCGCTCGGAGGCGAGGCCCGAGACGATGCGTATCGATTCCTGGCACAGCCGTATCTTGGCCGGGTCGGAGTGGGTGGCGCGCAGGCCCCCTATGGCCGCGCGGTTCTGGCCGCGGCCCCAGGAGGCGTTCTTCTCCAGGACTATCGTCGACAGGCCCCGCTCGGCGCAGTACAGGGCGAGCGGGACGCCGACCGAGCCGGCGCCTATGATCAGTACGTCGCAGGTCTTCATGCCCGCCCTCCGTTTCGTTCGTCGGCGTCCGCCGGGCCGGAGACGCGGCCGGCCAGCTCGCCGAGCGGCGCCTCCAGGTACAGCGGCCTGAGCGTGCCGTCGGTCACCTCGCGCGGGTCGACGCCCGCCTTGCGGAAGACCTGCGGCAGCAGCGCCGAGCAGGTCTTGGAGCCGCACGCTCCCATCCCGACGCGTATGCTCTTGAGCTGGCTCACGTCGCGGACCTCGTTCGCCTTGATGAACTCGACTATCTCGCCGACCGTCACGCGCTCGCAGCGGCAGACGATCGCCCTGTCCGGCAGGTACTCGTAGCGCGGAGCCGGGAGCGGCCTCGTGACCGCCTCGTCCTGCACGCGCACGCCGATGATCCTGGCGGCGTTCTCGGGCCGGGCCCGCAGCGTCAGCACCCAGGTGCGGTGCTTCTTGTAGTATTGCTTGCCGACGAGCTCGGCGTCCTCGACGGGGAGGCCGTCGCGGTCGAGGGCGGGCAGCCTGTCGCCTATCGCGTAGCGGCCGGCGTCGAACTCGAACGGTATCCTGACCTCGGCCATGCCGTCTCCCGCCCGGCGGACGAGCGACACCGCGAGGCCCGGGCAGGCCGCGACGCAGGCCGAGCAGCCCTTGCAGTCCGAGCCCTCGAAGTACGGCAGGTCCATGATCGAGCCCTTGCGCGCCTTGAGCCTGATCGACTTCGTCGGGCAGACCGTGGTGCAGGGATTGCAGGGTATCTCCTCCGTGCAGAAGAACACCGGCTTCCACGAGTCGCCTGGCTCCACCGGCTCGCGGTCGATCACGTCGCCGGGCCGGCTCTTGAGCACCTCGCGCTTGGCGAGCCACTCGGCGTCGATCTCTACCTTGCGGCCGAGCAGCTTGGCCAGCGACAGGGCGGCGATCCGGCCGCCGAACATCGCGCTCGACGCCTCGGCTATCTCCTCGGCGTCGCCGGCCTTGACCGCGGCGAAGCCGAAGCGCGTCGCCTGGCGGTACAGCTCGTCGCACGGCGACAGGCCGGTCGCGACGAGCACGGTGTCCACTTCATAGGTACGGGCCGTCTCGAGGAGGGGCCGGTAGTCGGCGTCGACGTCGGCCACGGTCACGCGCTCGACCCTGCCGTCGCCCTCGACCGATACGACGGTGGTCGACAGGTGGATCGGCACGCCCATGCGGCGGATCTTGTCGGCGTGGACCTTGTAGCCGTTGACCTTGGGCAGGATCTCGCAGATGCCGGCCACCTCGATGCCGGCCTGCAGGGCGTGGTACGAGCCTATCAGGCCGACGTTGCCGGAGCCGATCACGAAGACGCGGCGGGCGGCCTTGACGAGGTCGCGGTTGACCAGGGTCTGGAACGCGCCGGCGCCGTAGACGCCGACTAGGTCGTTGCCGGGGAACAGGATGGACTTCTCGCGGGCGCCGGCGGCGACGACGACGGCCTGGAAGTCTATGAGGGCGTAGCGCGCGTAGTCCAGGTAGACGCCGGCCTTGCGGTCCTTGTACACCGCGAGCACCGGGGAGTCGGCCAGCACGCGAACGTTCGGGTAGGCACGGACCTTCCTCTCGAGCAGGGCGGCTATCTCGTAGCCGCGCGTGCCGGCGTAGCAGTCCTCCTCCGAGCCGAAGAACTTATGGGTCTGCAGCACCAGCTTGCCGCCGAGGGAGGCCTTGTCGTCGGCCAGGATCACGTCGAAGCCGCGCTCGGCCAGCTCGGCCGCCGCCGCGAGCCCGGACGGGCCGCCCCCGACGACGAGTACCTCGGTACGCATCGTCTCGATCCGCGCCTCGGGCGGCGCCTCGTCGTCGGCCTTGAGCCCGGGCACGCCGTGCACGGTGCGCACGTCCATGCCGGCCCGGAGCGCCGTGACGCATGCCTTGCGCACGACGCCGTCGACGAGCACGTTGCACTGCGAGCACTGGCCGTTGGCGCAGAAGATGCCCTGCGGGGCGCCGTCCTTGCGGTGCTCCGAGAAGCGCTTGACGCCGGCGGCGAACAGGGCGGAGCTGACGGCCTCGCCGTCGAGGCCGGCGAGCGGCTCGCCGTCGAAGGAGAAGCGGACCTCGGCCCGCGGTTTCCCGGCGTCGATTACCGGATGTTCGGTGATTCGGTTCATGGTGGTTGTCTCCGATGCGCGGATATGGAACCACGGCCGACTTGAACTGTCAATACTGAAATTTCAGTATGCACACCAATATATCATTTAGTGAAACGAATGGACGGCGCTCGTTCGCGGTGGCGCCCTTCAGGATCTTCGATTATAGTAGGTGCGATGAGCGATCGACTCGGACAATCCTCGAATCGTTGGAAGACGATGGCCTACGCGCTAGTCGCCGCAGCCGCCGGCCTCGCCTTCACCGCGGGCGTCTACGGCGCGCTCGCGGCCGACCGGCGGGACAGGCTCGAGTCGGGCTTCGCGTTCGACGCCGCGCAGCGGACCGATCTCGTCCGGGAGGCCTTCGCCCACCACGGCGACGCCCTCGAGACTATCAAGCGCTTCTTCGAGAATTCCGCCGGCGTGACCGACGGCGAATTCTCGCGCTTCGCGTCAGCCTGGGCTTCCGTCGACGGCTTCCGCTCGATCGTCTGGGCCGCTCCGGCCGACGAGGCCGACTGGCTCTCCGGCGGAGGCGGCTCGCTCAGGCCCGTCTACAGGGTGCCTACCCTCGACTCGGACGCCGAGCTGGCCTGGCTCGGATCGCCGGCGGTCAGGGCCGCGATAGCCGGCGCCCGCGTCAGCGGCCGCATGGGCGCCTCGGAGCTGTTCGAGCTCGGCGACGCCCGGTCCGATCCGTTCGTCGCGCTGTGCCTGCCGGTCTTCGCCGCCTGGGACGAGTCGGGAGTCCGCCGCTTCGGCCTCGTCGTCGGGCTGATCAGCCTGCCCACGGTGGCGTACGCGGCGCTCTCCCCCGAGCCTCCGTCAGGCCTGCCGTTCTCGATCCGCGACTACGACGCCGGCCCCGGCTCCCCGGAGTACCGCTACGCGCCGAGGGTCGGCGCCATGCCTGCCCTCGGGCACCCGTACCGCCAGCTGTCGTACCCCAGGATAATCGGCTTCTCCGGACGATCCTGGTTCGTCGAGGTCCGGGCGTCCACCGGCTACGTGTCCGGCGTCGCCTCGGACGCCGGGCCGGAGTTCTTCCTTTTGGCCGGCGCGCTGGCCTCGTTCGTGCTCGGCTTCGCGGTCTACTCCCTGACCCGGTCCAAGGCCACGGCCGAGGCCAGCGCCGTCGCCGCCGGCGAGGAGTCGGAGCTGTTCTTCCAGCTCGGCCCCGACATGTTCATGATCATCGGCCCCGACGGCGCGATCAGGCGGCTCAACTCCGAGTGGGCGGCGTCCCTCGGCTACCGGGCGGGCGAGATGGAGGGCAAGCGCCTGATCGAGTTCGTCCATCCCGACGACCGGGAGGACTCGAGCCGCGCCTACCGCGGCGTCGGCGACGGAGCGTCGCTCGAGGGCTTCGTCAATCGGATCCGGGCCGCCGGCGGCGGCTACCGCCGCGTCGAGTGGCGCGCCAGGCTGTCGCCGGGCAGCGGCGTCGTCTTCGCCGGCGCCAGGGACGTGACCGAGCGCGAGTCGATGGAGGAGCGCCTGCGCGGCTCCATCGTCGAGCGCGAGGCCCTGATCAAGGAAGTGCACCACCGCGTCAAGAACAATATGCAGGTGATCTCGAGCCTGCTCGAGCTCGGCGCGATGGACGAGGCCGACTCGCGCTTCGCGGCGGTGGCCAAGGAGGCCCAGGGCCGGATCCGCACGATGGCCCTGGTCCACGAGCAGCTGTACAAGCGCGACTCGATCTCGAGCATAGACCTCGGCGAGTACCTGCGCGAGCTGGCCGCCCGCGTGGTCGGCGAGTTCGCCACGGGCGCGGTCGACCTCCAGGTGGACGCCGGCTTCGTGCCGCTCGACATCGACGCGGCCATCCCCTGCGGGCTGGCGGTCAACGAGCTCGTGACCAACGCGCTCAAGTACGCCGGCGCGGGCGGCCGCCGTACCGCCCTGCGCATACGGGCGCGCGATGAGGGCGGCCTGTGCTCCGTGGTAGTCGAGGACGACGGCCCGGGCTTCCCGGAAGGCGCCTTCGAGCGCTCGATGGACGGCGCCACGCTCGGCCTGAGCCTGGTCTCGGGCCTGGCCGCCCAGCTGCGCGGCGAGCTGCGCGCGTCGTCCGGCCCGGGCGCCCGCGTCGAGCTGCGCTTCCCGCTGGCCCGGCCCGACGGCGGCGGCGTCGCTCCGGGCGGCGTCGCCGCCGGGCCCGCGGCCGTCAGCCCTCGGAGTTGAGTATCGTGTTGATGAAGGTGACGAGCACCTGCAGCGCGTTCTCGTTGGCGCCGCCCTCGGGTATGATGATGTCGGCGTAGCGCTTGGTCGGCTCGATGAACTGGAAATGGCCCGGCCGCACCACGTTCAGGTACTGGTCGATCACCGAGTCCACCGTGCGGCCCCGTTCCTTGATGTCGCGCGACAGCCTGCGTATGAACCGTATGTCGTCCGGCGTGTCGACGAATATCTTCAGGTCTATCAGGTCGCGCACCTTCTGGTTCGTGAACACCATGATGCCCTCGAAGATCACCAGCTTTCGCGGCGTGACCTTGACCGTCTCCTCCGCCCTGCGGTGGTGCACGAAGTCGTAGGTCGGCATCTCGACCGGCTCCATACGCTTGAGCGCCGCGAGCTGGCTCCAGAGCAGCTCGTTGTCGAAGGCCTCCGGGTGGTCGAAGTTGAACGCGGTGATGTTCGAGTTCGACACGTACTCCGCCGACTTGTAGTAGTTATCCTGGGGAATGAACACGAAGTCGGACACGAGCTCCGATATCTTGCGCACGATCGTCGTCTTGCCCGAGCCCGAGCCGCCGCAGATCCCTATGAGTTTCGCTTCTGCCATGGCGCGAGGATAGCACGCCCCGCTCGGCTTGGGAACGGGGGGCGCCAGCTTCCGGCCGTCGGCCGCCTCTGGCGGACGCGCCCCCCGGCCCGAGCCTCCTCGCGCCCGGCCCCGGGCCGCGCGCTCCGGGGTCTCGGGCCTCCCCCGCGGCCGGCGCGGCCTTGCGATCCGCCCGCGCCCGCGCTATATAGTCATAGACCGCGTCTCGATGAAAGGATGTCCCATGAAACGTCGTTCGCTCCTGATCGCCGCCTGCGTATTCGCCGCCGTCCTCCTGTCGTCCTGCCTGCCCGGCGACGGCAAGAATACGCCCGCCGACCCGGCCGGCTTCCTATCGGGCTTCTGGCACGGCGTCGTCGCGCCGGTGTCGCTCGTCGTGCAGATCTTCAAGCCGGAGATACGCGTCTACGAGGTAGCCAACACGGGGTTCTGGTACGACCTGGGCTTCTGGCTCGCGCTGAGCGGCGGGGCGGGGGGCGGCGCGGCCGCCGCCGGCCGCCGCAGGCGCTACCGGGCCTAGGCCCGGCTCGCCGCGAGGCCTAGCTCGAGCAGCCTGGCCTCGGCCTCGTCTATGTCCTCGTCGGGCGTAGAGGCGCCGGCCGATAGCCCGACCCGCTCGTAGCGGCCGAGCTCGTCGGGTATCTCGGCCGCGTTCTCGACGTGCCAGGCCGGAACGCCGAGCGAGGCGGCCAGCTCGGCGAGGCGCCTCGTGTTGGCCGAGTTCCTGCCGCCGACGACCACGACCGCGTCGACCTCGCCGGCCAGCTCCTCGACGGCGGCGCGACGCTCGCGGCTGGCCGCGCAGACGCCCCCGACGTCGATCAGGTCGGGCCGGCGCGAACGGAGCGCGTCGCGCACGGCCTCGTACTCGGCCTCCGATACGGTCGTCTGCGCTATCAGCGCCAGGGGCCTGTCCGTCGGCGCCGACGCCGCCTCCGCGGCGCTCGATACGATGACGGCTCCCGGCGCGTGGCCCGCGACGCCGAGGGTCTCGCCGTGGCCCTTGTCCCCCGCGATGACGACCAGGTAGCCGCGCGCCGCGTAGGCCGCCGCGGCCTTCTGGTTCGCCGCCACGCGCGGGCAGGTCGCGTCGACGACGTCGGCGCCGGCCGCCCTGAGCCGTTCCAAGACCTCCGGCGCGGCCCCGTGGGACCGTATGACCACCGTGGCGCCGGCGAGGCGCCCGGAAGCGTCGTCGGGGTCGTCTATCGTCTCCATGCCCAGGCCGGCGAGCCTGGCCGAGACGCGGGGGTTATGCACGATCTGGCCGAGCACGAAGCCGCTCGAGCCCGAGCCCGCGGCCCGCGCGGCGGCCCGCTCCGCCGTCTCCACGGCCCGCCTGACGCCCGGGCAGAAGCCGAGCGTGCGGGCCCTCGTCACGGTCACTTCCGCTCTCCCTCGGCCTACGCCAGCTCCAGCGCTATCTCCATCATCGTCTTGAAGGTGCTCTGGCGCTCCTCGGCGCTGGTCGCCTCGTGCGTGACGATGCTGTCGGATACGGTCAGCAGGGTGAGCGCCCGCTTGCGGAACTTAGCGGCTATCGTGTACAGCGCGGCGGTCTCCATCTCGACGGCGAGCACGTTGTAGGCGGCCCACAGCTTCCACGAGTCGGGGTCGTCGCCGTAGAAGCTGTCGGAGGTCAGGATATTGCCGACCTTGAGCTCCACGCCGCGCTCCTCGGCGGCCTTCCAGGCCTTCCGCATCAGGCCGAAGTCGGCTATCGGCGCGTAGTCGAGCCCGCCGAAGCGTATGCGGTTGACGTTCGAGTCGGTGCAGGAGCCCTGGGCCATGATGACGTCGCGCACCCTCACGTCCGGCTGGATCGAGCCGCAGGTGCCGATGCGCACGACGTTCTCGGCGCCGTATTCCTGGATCAGCTCGGTCACGTAGATCGACAGCGACGGCACGCCCATGCCGGTGCCCTGCACCGAGACGGGCCTGCCCTTGTACGTGCCGGTGAAGCCGAGCATGTTGCGCACCGTGTTATAGCAGACGGGCTTCTCGAGGAAGGTCTCGGCTATGAACTTGGCCCGGAGCGGATCGCCCGGGAGCAGCACCGTCGGTGCTATATCGCCCTTCTTCGCGGCGTTATGGGGTGTGGCCATGGTCTCGTCTCCTCGGGGTAGCGGATAGCGGCGGCCCAGGCGGCGCGCCACGTTCGAGGGTACCGCATAGCCGGCCGTTTCGTCCATGCGCGCCGCCTTGATTCGGCTGGTCTTTTCCGACGGACGCGTTACAATATCTTACTATTCTGACCGATCGCGTCGCCGCTCGGTCGAGCCACGGAGGTTTATAGAATGCGTACCGGATCAAGAAACGTTCGCCGCGCCGTCGCGGCCGGGCTGGCGTCGGCGCTCTGCCTTACGCTGCTCGCCTCGTGCTTCTCGCTGCCCGGCATCGGCGGCTTCAACCCGCTCGCCGACCTGCAGTCGTCCGTCGAGGCCAGGGCCTCGGCCGAGGTGTCGTCGGCCGTCGGCCTGAGCGGGCTCGAGCGCAAGGCCATGTTCAACGTGCTGTATTCCCAGATCTTCTTCATCGGAGGCTTCGGCGCCGATCTCTACGGCCTCGAGGAGACGCAGGGCTCCGTATGGCGCATCAAGAGCGTCGACGAGGACGGCTCGTTCAGCGCGGTCGAGGCGGAGCGCGCCTTCCTCAAGCGCCTGCCGAACGGCGACTCCTGGTGGTACCTGGCCTGGCGCGGCGACGGCGAGTCGTGGGAGTTCGAGGCGCTGATGGACGGGGACCAGATGGCCCGCAAGATCCGCTACTTCAACGCCGACGTCAAGCGCGTCGAGGAGGCCGTCTTCGATACCAGCGGCAAGGCCAAGCCCGACTCGGAGACCGCCCCGCCCGAGGAGGCGCCGACGAGCGAGCTCGCGCTCGAGGACCTTTCCGGCTATTCGAAGGGCGTCGAGACGGTCAAGGTCGGCGCCGGCTCGTTCCGCGCCGAGCGCATCGAGTGGACCTTCTACGACGAGGACGAGAAGACGACCTACCGCTACACCTGGTGGGTCGACCCCAAGGCGCCCGGCGGCCTGGTCAAGTACGAATGGGCCAAGAGCGGCTCCAAGGAGTCGGTGTCCGGGGAGCTCGTATCGCTCAAGAAGGGCTACAAGACCAAGTTCGCGTCGTACTGAGCCTCGGGGGGCCGCCGCGGGTATACGGCCTATATGCGGGGCGGCGGCCCGGCGCGAATACGGCGTGCATAAAGCGCCTCGATTGTACGCCGGGCCGGCGTTTTATTATACTGGACTTTGCTTCGCCGATGGGCGCGTCGTGCCCGCTAGCAACGCGGCGAGCCGCTGAAAAAGGAAGGTCCAGATGAGCAAGAAGACGATAGTCGTCGCCCTCGGGGGCAACGCCCTGATCGAGGAGGGTACCGAGGGTACCATCGAGCAGCAGTTCGAGAATACCCGCAAGAGCATGGCCGCGATCGTCGGCCTGGTCAAGGAAGGCCACCGCGTCGTCCTGACCCACGGCAACGGCCCCCAGGCCGGCGTGCACCTGATCCGCAACGAGGCCGGCGCCGCCCAGGTCGCCCCCAGCTCCCTCAACGTCATCGTCGCCGATACCCAGGGCTCGATCGGCTATATGATCCAGCAGTCGCTGATGAACGCCCTGCTCAAGGCCGGCGTCAAGGCCGAGGTCGTCACCGTCGTCACCCAGGTCGTCGTCGACAAGGACGACCCGTCCATGATCAACCCGACCAAGTACGTCGGCCCCTTCTTCAAGGCCGAGCACCTGGACGCCTGCAAGGCCAAGGGCTGGGTCATGAAGGAAGACCCGGGCCGCGGCTACCGCCGCGTCGTCGCCTCCCCGATCCCCGTCGACGTGGTCGAGAAGGGCGTGATCCACGAGCTGCTCGACTCCGGCAAGGTCGTCATAGCGGTCGGCGGCGGCGGCGTGCCGGTCTGCAGGCTGGCCGACGGCACGCTCGAGGGCGTGGACGCCGTCATCGACAAGGACCGCGCCAGCGCCCTGCTCGCCGGGCTGATCAAGGCCGACGAGCTCCTGATCCTGACCGGCGTCGACAAGGTGGCCGTCAACTACAAGAAGCCCGACCAGAAGGCCCTCGACACGCTCACCGTGGCGGAGGCCGAGCGCTACATGGCCGAGGGGCAGTTCCCCAAGGGCTCGATGGGCCCCAAGATCGAGGCGGCCGTCGACTTCGTCAAGCGCGGCGGCAAGACCGTGGTCATCACCAGCCTGGAGAAGGCCCAGGAGGCCGTCGACGGCCGCGCCGGCACCCGCGTCGTGAAGTAAGGCGTCAAGCTTATAACGAGGAATCCGGCCACGGAGCCACGGAGGCGCGGAGGAAGGCGATCGTGTGGGATAGGTGGGCGATATCCTGGTAGAGTAGTGACGCCAGGGTGCCTTGCCCATTTCCGAATCCGCTCTCGCCCTTCCCTCTCCGTGTCTCCGTGCCTCCGTGGTTCGCCGTTTTTGTAGTTATCCCGCTTCTCGTCAAACTTGACGGTGCATATCTTCTATGGTACCTTTGCGGTCAATCCTTCCTATAGATTGAGGACACTGACATGGATAGTTTGTTTTCCGGCCTGAGCCTGTTCCAGGCCGCCCCCGCCAATTCGACCGGCTCGATGATCTCGACCGTCGTCATGTTCGGCGCCGTCTTCGCCATCTTCTACTTCCTTATCATCCGCCCCCAGAACAAGAAGCAGAAGGAAGCCCAGAAGATGATCGCCGCCGTCAAGAAGGGCGACAAGGTCGTTACCATCGGCGGCATCCACGGCACCATCCACGCCGTCAAGGACAAGACCGTCGTGATCAAGGTCGACGACTCGGCCAAGATAGAGTTCACCAAGTCGGCGATCGCGTCGGTCGAGCCGCGCGGCGAGGACGTCCCGGCCGTCGCCGAGGACTCCAAGAAAGAAGCCTCGAAGTAACGTCCCGACGGCCCCGGCCCTTACGGTCGGGGCCGCTATTCCTACCCCCTTTCGACACCACCGGAGTCAACGCATGAACAAAACCAAAAGATTCATCATCGTGCTCGTAGTGTTGGCCGTCGCGTTCGCCTTCCTCTTCCCCTCGCTGCAGTGGTACGCCATGACCCCGAAGGAAGACCAGGCGCTGGCGCTCGGCTCCCGCGAACAGATACGCGAGTACGCGTGGCGCATGGCGCGCGCGGACCTGGCCGAGATCGAGCGGCTGGTCGCCGCCTCGGACGTCGAGCCGCTGCCCGACCGCTTCGATCCCCTCGTCAAGCGGGCCAAGAAGATCTACAAGGAGCTCGGCATCGACGCCCCGGCCGTCTGGAGCGCCAAGGCCTTCCTCGGCGCCTTCGATAACCGCGGCGACGCGCTCGCCGAGCTCGAGGACTACTACCGATCGCACGTGCTCGGCTTGAAGAAGCTCCACGGCAGCGCGGTGCAGCTCGGCCTGGACCTGTCCGGCGGCATGTCGGTGATCATCCGCGCCGACATAGAGGCCCTCGAGGCCAAGGTCGGCAGGACCCTGTCGCCGGCCGAGCGCGACGACGCCGTCGAGCGGGCCCTCGAGGTGCTGAACAACCGCATCGACAAGTTCGGCCTGACCGAGCCGGTCATCCGCCGCCAGGGCGACGACCGCATCTACGTCGAGATCCCCGGCGCCGCCGACCCGGACCGCATCAACAGCATCATCATGGGCCGCGGCAAGCTCGCGTTCCATATCGTCGACGAGCAGGCGACCGCGTCGCTGGCGTCGTACCTCGAGTCCAACCCACTCGCGATCGGCGACGACCTGGTCCTCGCCGACCCGTCCCTGATACCCGAGGGCACGATGGTCCGCAAGTACTACACCAAGGACGAGTACGGCCTCGACGAGTGGACCGGCACCTACATGGTGATAGCCGCGGAGGCCGGGCTCGACGGCAACCATATCGAGAGCGCCACCGTCTCCTCGGACGCGGTGACCGGCCAGCCCGAGGTCGTCTTCAGCCTCGACAAGGAGGGCGGCGAGATCTTCTACGCGCTGACCAGCGCCAACGTCGAGAAGACGATGGCCGTCGTGCTCGACGACCGCGTGCGCACCGGCGCCAGGATCTCCGGCCCCATCCAGGCCAACGTCAAGATCACCGGGTTCGACGTCGACGAGGCCAACAACCTGGCCCTGATCCTGCGCTCGGCGGCGCTGCCGGTCGAGCTCGTCGTCGAGTCGCAGCAGGCCATCGGCGCCTCGCTCGGAGAGGATACGATCCTCGAGGGCCGCAACGCCGTGCTGCTAGGCCTGGCCCTCGTGTTCCTGTTCATGCTGATGTACTACAAGGGCGCCGGCGTCAACGCGACGCTGGCCCAGGTGCTCAACCTGTTCCTGATGTTCTCGATCCTGTCCGCCTTCAACCTGACGCTGACCCTGCCGTCTATAGCCGGCTTCGTGCTGACGATAGGCATGGCGGTCGACGCGAACGTGATCATCTTCGAGCGCATCAAGGAGGAGCTGCGCGAGGGCAAGGGCCGCAAGGCCGCCATCGACGCGGGCTTCTCCAAGGCCTTCTGGGCGGTCATGGACGGCAACATGACGACCATCATCGCCGCCCTGTTCCTGTCCCAGCTCGGCACGGGGTCCATCCAGGGCTTCGCCGTCAGCCTCGCGATCGGCAATATCTCGTCGCTGTTCACCTCGCTGTTCGTGTCCAGGCTGCTGTTCGACTTCAATACCGACGTGGCCAAGCATCAGACGGTGTCGATTGGCTGGAGGGTCAAATGAAGCGCGTCATCAACTTCCATAAGGCGTTCCTGCCCGCGGCCCTGGCCTCGACCGCCGTGATCCTCGCCGGGCTCGTCTCGTTCGCGGCGATGGGCCTGAACCTCGGCGTGGACTTCCAGGCCGGCATCAACCAGTCCGTCAGGCTCGCGTACCCCGCCGCCGAGCTCAGCTACGACGGCCCGGGCTCGCCCGTGCTGTCGATCGGCGAGAACGAGGCTTCGCTCGTGTTCTCCGGCGCCGACGTCGAGTCGAGGACCGTCGCGTGGGACCTGCGCACCGTAGGCACCATCGCCGACCTCGCCGGGCTGCTCAAGGCCGAGGGCGTTACCGCCTCCGTCCGCGACGGCGCGGGCCTGTCCGCCGACCTGCTCGTACCGACCTACCAGGGCGACTATACGCTCGGCTCCAAGCCGGTGCTCGTCCACCGCTCGCCCAAGTCCGAGGCCGAGGCCTTCGGCTCGATCGACGAGATCCGCGCCGCCGTGTCGTCCCTCGGCTCGGTGTCCGTGCAGAACGTCGGCGGCGACGACTCGATGCAGTACCTGATCCGCGTCAGCGACGACGGCTCCGACAAGGGCTTCAGCGAGAAGACGCCGGGCCGGATACGCGCCGCGCTCGAGTCCGCCTTCGGCGCCGGCAAGGTAGTCGTCATCAAGACCGATTACGTAGGCGCGCGCTTCTCCAAGGACCTGTCGTCGAGCGCCTGGAAGCTCAGCCTGTTCACCGCGCTCGCGATCCTCGCGTACGCCACGATACGGTTCAAGCTGCAGTACGGCCTCGGCGCCGTGCTCGCCATCCTGCACGACGCCCTCGTGGTGATAGCCTTCATGGTCTGGACCCGCATGGAGTTCAACACCACGTCGATCGCCGCTATCCTGACTATACTCGGCTACTCGATCAACGACACGATCGTCATCTTCGACCGCGTCCGCGAGGACCGCAAGCTCGACCCGAACACCAAGCTGTCGGCCATCATCGACAGGTCGGTCACCGAGACCCTCGGCCGCACCATCATCACGACGGTGACGACCCTGCTCGCGGTCGCTGCCCTGTACTTCTTCACCTCGGGCAGCATCAAGGACTTCGCGCTCGCGCTGATCGTCGGCATCGTCTCCGGCACCTACTCGACCATCTTCGTGGCCACCGGGTTCGTGTACCTCTGGGACAAGCTGAGCGG
>QKAK01000053.1 GCA_003247225.1 Spirochaetota bacterium
CGACGCCGGGTACGAACGGAACATGCGCACCGCCCTCGG
The DNA here is from genome assembly GCA_003247225.1 of Spirochaetota bacterium. Lineage (GTDB taxonomy): Bacteria > Spirochaetota > Spirochaetia > Treponematales > UBA12059 > SZUA-370. Next base: position 40 of record QKAK01000053.1, read on the forward strand.
CTGGCTGGAGGGCAGGGGGGCGCGGCCGACCGCGGCCATCGTCTCCCATTATCACGTCGACCACGCGGACGGCCTCTCGGTCGTCCCCGGACTCGAGACCTGGGGAAGTGCCCGTTACGCGGAGACGCTGGCCCGCTGTTTCAGGGCCGAGCGCCGCGCGTCGCTAGCGCCGACCCATCCCGTCGGCGGCCCGGCGCTGGTGCGCTTCGGCGGGCACGAGATCGAGCTGTTCCCGCTGCCCGGGCATACCCCGGATTCCCTAGGCGCCGTAATCGACGGCAGGGTCCTGTACGCGGCCGATACCCTCCTCTATACCAACGACGGCGAGCCTATCCTGCCCTCGGTGCACGCCAGGCCGGTCAGCCTCCATGCGGAGGCCGTCCGCAGGCTCGGCGACTACGTCGACCTGACCTTCGTGCCCGGCCACGGCGCCCCGGTGACTGATCGGGGCGCTAGAGAGCGCGATCTCGCCAACCGGCTGAGCTACCTCGAGGCCATCGCGGCTTCGCCGGGGATAAGCCTGGACGAGGCCCAGGCCGATTGCCGACCTAGATTCCTCGGCAGCGCCTGGCACGAGGAGAACTGGAAATAGCGGGGCTGTCGGCCATGGTCTCATGCGCGACGTGAGCGGGCGCCTTGGCGCGCGTGACTCGGCTGTTGCTTTTTTATAACCATGGGGTATCATGGTCCGATGAAAGCGATGACTATAACGCGTGACGATGACCCGAGGCGGCGGCCCGCGAGCCTCGCGGTAGCGGGTATCGCCGTCGCCATCGGCCTGCTCGCCGCCTGCGCGTTCGAGGCAGGCCCGGCCGGCGGCCTCCTCGACCTGCGCCCGGTAGCGTCCCAGGGAGAATACGCGGACCGCGTCGTCGTGTCGTGGCCGTCCGTTGACGGCGCCGAGGCTTACCGGGTCTACGCCTGCGACGTCGACGTCGGGCTCTACCTGGAGGCGGGCGACGACGCGGTCGATCGTACGAGCTTCGAGTACGGCGCGGAGCTCCCGTATTTCGTCTACTTCTTCAAGGTCCGCGCGATCGAGGGCGGCGTCGAGACGCCGCTATCCCGTTCATGCGTCGGCTGGGTGACGCCTGGTTCGCCGAGCGTCGCCGCGGTCGGGGCCGGGCTCGAGCTGTCATGGGACGGCGTCCCCGGCGTCGAGCAGTACCTGCTCGAGCTGGCGCTCTCCGAGGACGGGCCGTTCTACCCGATGAACCCGACCGACTCGAGCCTGGTAGTCGACGATCCCGAGCATCCGTACGACGCGTCGCGCTCGTCGTTCCGCTTCGATCCGGCCGAGGAACGGCACGCGATAGCGCTACGGAAGCCCGGTACCGACGTCTGGTTCAGGATCAGGGCGCTGTCGGTCGGCGCCCCCGAAGGCGACCTTCGGAGCCGCGGCGCAGTCGTCGGCTGGAGCGCGCCGTGACGGCCGCGGGTGCGTGGAGCGTCGCCGGTAGGTCCGGAGCCTCCGCCGTTCGGTACCGCGCCGCCTTCGCGGCCATGGCGCTGGCGCTCGTCGCGGTCGGCTCGACGTCGTGCGAGCTGCTCTACGCGGGCGCCGAGCCGTTCACCGAGGTCGTCTCCGCGGAGATCGAGGACATCAACGACGAGACGCTCGCCGGCTGGTTCAACGTCTGCTACCGCGTGACCAACCTGGGCACGAAGGACGTGCCGTCGGGCTCCCGCGTCGAATTCCGCGCCATGCTATACGATACCTCGAAGGGCGAGCGGGTGGCCGTCGACTTCTGGAGCGCGGACTTTCCCCTCGGCGGCCTTCCTCCGGGCAGGTCGGTCCAGGCCGTCACCTACGCGAAGTACTATATGGAAATCGATATCGGTAACGTGGACGCTTCCCGTTCGAGCGTGCTGGTCCGCGGCGTGAGGATGCGGCCGTGAGCGCCCGGTACGTTCCGACCCGGGGCGTCGTGATCGCGTCGCTCGCGCTCCTCTGCGCCGTAGCCGTCTCCTGCGCGCCCGAGCCTCCCGATATCGAGTTCGCTTGCTCGGTCCCGACCTGGAGCACCGACAAGGAACTCAGCACGCTCTACTCGATACGCTTCTCGACGAGCGCCGTGGCCATGCCCTGGCCATGCTCGGCCATCGTCTCCCTGGACCTGTACGACCTCGACGGCTACGTGCACGCGATCGGGACCTACGTCATCGACATCGAGGCGACGGTCGAGCTCGGCCCGCTCGAACGGCCCTGGGACTTCGGCGCCGAGAGCGTCGTGACGGTCGACCTGGCGACGCTGGGATCGCCGAGGGAGACGGCCGGCTATACCAACCGCGTGAGGGGCGTCCGGGCGGTCGTGCCGAGGCAGGTGGAATTCCGGCCCGACAACCCGTTGCTGCACCCGTCATGGTGGGTCCTGCCGTTCGTGGCGGTCGAAGAGGCCGGCGCGGTCGCGGGATACGTCGCGGACAGCCTGCCCGATTGACGCCGACGGGGCGACCGGCTAGGGCCGCGCCACCGCGATCACCTCGTCGGCTATCTCGGCGATACGGGCGGCGTTGTTCAGGTAGATGAAGTGGCTCCCGTCGAGCACCTCGTAGCGCGCGCCGGGGCCGATCCGCTCCAGGTGCCTGCGCTGGTATTCCTGCGGGCTCATCGGTATCTGCTTGTTCGGCCGTTCGTAGGTCTGCCTGGAGATGATCTTGAAGTACGGCACCGATCCCGGGAACGGCAGCTCCATGGTCTGCCTGATGAATTCGGACGAGGCGAGTATCTGCTCGACGACGGTGTCGTTCAGCGCGTAGCCGGCGAACGCGACGAGGCCGTCCAGCTCCCGGTCGGTATAGCCGGCGGCCCTGAGCTTCTTCCGGTTCACCGTAAGCCTCGCGAGGACGGCGGTCGTGCCCGCGGCCTGCTGGAACTCGCCTATCGAGAGGGCGAAGCGCATGACGGGCGGCAGCGGCTCGTAGTGCACGGTCGGGGTGCCGTCGAGCGATACGATCGCCTCGACCTCGTCCGGGTAGGTCGCCGCGTAGTGCTCGGCGTAGACGCCCGAGATGGAGTGGGGCATCAGCACGTACGGCGGTTCGTAGCCCGCGGCCGACAGCGCGGCGCGGATCTCCTCGACGTAGTTAGCGCTGGTACGGGGCCGGTCGGTCCCTCCGCTGAAGCCGGTGCCGAAGTACTCGACGACGACGACCCGGTGCCTCGCGGCGAGCTCCCGCTGGAGCGGCCCGAAGTCCGCCGACGGCAGCGCGATGCCCATGCCGGGAAGCAGCACGATCGTGTCCGGCCCGTCGCCCGCCTCTCGGACGTGCATCGTCCCGCCGAATACCTCGACGAGCCTCCCGAACGGCTCCATCCTCGCCTTCCTCGGCCCGACGACGGCCTTCCTATAGACGGCGCCGGCGACGGCGCATGACGCGAAGACCGCCAGCAGTATCAGTACGATCCTCATGATCTTCCCTCTCCTTCGCATAGAACGCTCACTTTCCCGTCTCGTCGGTCGGCGACGAGATGATCGATATATCGCGAGGCCTACGTCCCTCGCCCGGACCGAGGCTGAATTCGACGAGCAGCTCCCGGAGCCTAATCAGGAAGCGGTCGAACTCGCCGTCGTCCATCATCATGACCGTGCCGTTCAGGAAGAGCCGGTCCCGCCCGGTATCGGCGTCGCTCCGCTCGAAGTAGGCGTGGAAGCGCGCGTAGCGGTTCAGGAGGAAGGCGAGCGCGTTGCCGGCGGCGCCCTCACGCGTGTTGTGCCTGCCCAGCTCGGCCGCATCGAGGGCCAGGGTCCGCTCGACGCTGCCGCGGACCCGGCGCTCCGACACGACCCTCGCTATGCCGTGCTCGACGAGCGTCGAGACGTGGCGGTACAGCGTCGTCCTCGGCACGTCGGGCAGTGCCTCGCCCAGCTCGGCGGTCGTGACGCTCGTCCGTATCGCCATCTCCTGGATGACGCGCATCCGGATGGGGTGAAGCACGACCTCGGTGATGCTGATCTTGTTCGGCGTCTTCATTGTTGTCGATTATAGTAATAATACCGAAAATGGAACTAGTCAAGTACGTCAAAGGTTCTATCAACGATTAGGCCCTCGATCGTCGCTCCCTGAACGGGAGGGGCGATCGAGGGCCTGAAACTAGAGCGGTAGCGAGGCGCCAGGGCGCGCGGTTCCATGGCGGCCGGTCCCGATGAGCCGGCGGCCGGACCGCGTCTATCTCATGCTACGCCCCGGCCTCCTTCGCCTTCTCCAGGCTCGCCATGACCTTCCTCTCGTTGTAGGCGAGGAGGAGGACGAGGCCGAGCAGGCAGAAGCCGAGGGCGAAGAAGGTGGTCATGCGGACTCCGCTCCTGCCGACGATATCCCCGGCCGCCTTGTCGGCCCCTATCATGACGATGGACGGCAGGATCAGGGCGCCGACGAACTGGCCCAGCTTCGACATGAAGGTCCTGAAGCCGAAGAAGACGCCGGCCTTGTGGATGCCGGTCTCTATCGAGTAGGCCTCGGCCATGTCCGATATCATCGCGTTCGGCAGGATGCCGAAGATCGCCATCGGTATCGCGGCGAGGACGGCGGCGATGGACGCCTGAGCCATGGACGGCAGCGGCAGCACGCCGAAGAGCGAGCAGAAGGCGAACAGGACGCCGAAGAGGACGAAGGCGACGATGAGGAGCCGCCTCCTGCCGACCTTCCTGGCCAGGAGGCCGACGGGCACGTAGAAGACGAAGCTCACGGCGAACATCACGATGAACAAGAGGGAGTAGGTCTCCTTGGGCAGCCCGAGTAGCACGGTCACGTAGTACAGGAGCCCGTTGTTGATGAAGTAGAGGCTGACCCAGTACGCGAAGTCAGAGAGGGTAAAGACCAGGAAGTTGCGGTCCTTGATCACCTTGCCGACCGACGAGAAGAAGCCGTCGTCGCTCGGGACGGAGACGCAGTACCTGCGTTCGTCGATGAAGAGCACTGGTAGCATCATCAGCGCGAACGACGCGACGCCGAAGATGGCCATCGTCGCCTGGAACGCGTTAAGCGCCGAGAGGCCTCGCGCCTGGAAGACGCCCTGGAGCACCGGCGCCTGCGCGCCTATCATCGCGCCGACGGCCCAGGTGATCGAGATCATGGTCGACAGCTGGAGGCGCTCGTCGGCGTCGTGGCCGAGCTCCGACATCCAGGCGAAGAACGGCGTGACGTACATGGTCATGAACCAGTAGAGCAGGGTGATGCAGATGAATAGCCAGACCGAGTTGAGCGCGATGTTGGCTCCGGCTCCCGCCCCGCCTATCGGGATGAACACGAGCACGGCGAAGAGGGCGAAGGGGAGGGCGGAGAACGCCATGAAGCCGCGGCGCCTGCCGAGCCTCAGCCTGGATCGGTCGGACAGCACCGCGATGAGAGGATCGGTCACGGCGTCGAAGGCGCGGCCAAGGCCGAGGGCGAGCCCGATGACGGTGAGCACGCCGATCACGTAGCCCTGGTGGATCATCTTCGGGTAGATGGCCTCGCCGCCCTCGTTGAACGGCAGGTAGTACTGGTTGAGGAAATTAGCGGCTCCGTAGCTGCCGAGGGACCAGCCGAGCTGGCCTAGGGCGTACATCAGCTTCTTCCAGAACGGAAGCTTCTCCGGGACGCCGATCGTCGTGCTTGATTCCATGGTCGCGCTGTTCATCGCTTCCGTCTCCTTATCTGTTATCTCGGCGGCCGGACGCGAGGTCCACCGCGCGGTATGCGCCGTCATAGACGCCGGCTCGCTTGGCCGCCAGGATGCGCTCGTTCATCAGCGCCAGCCCCTCGCGGTCGTCGAGCAGCAGGTCGAGCATCGCCAGCGTCTCCTTCACCGAGCCGCATTCGACGCTGCCGTCGCCCAGCTCCGCCGACCTGATCGCGCCCCAGGCCTCGTGCCCGCCGACGCGCCTGAGGTGCAGCTTCGGTATCGGGTAGAAGGCCAGCTCGCTCGGCTTGGTCACGAGGAGGTCGCTCGCCCGCATGAGGAGGTTGGTCGCGTAGACGGCGGCGAAGATGTCCGCGTCGTGGAAGAGGTGGACGCCTTCGACGCTCCCCGACGACGCACCCTCGGCGAAGCGCTTCGTCCCGTCCCAGTCGTTCGAGTGGACGACCGCCGACGATAGGGCGGGTACGGCCTGCCTGAGCCACTCGAGCGCGTCGCCGTGGTCGCCGACGTTGACGAGCAGGCAAGCCTTCCCGTTCCCGACCGCCGGCAGGAGACGCTCGATCACCGCCTTGAAGAGCTCGCGCTGGGCGCCGGCGCCGCCTATCGTCAGCAGCACGCGGAGCGGCTCGTCGCCGTCGAGCCTGGAGACCCTGGCCGCCGTGTCCGATTCGAGGTTCGAGACGAGCTCGTGGTCGATATAGTGGCCCGTATACTGGAGGCTGCCCGGCGGCATAGGCTTCAGGATCTCGTCGCCGCTCATGCCGCGCAGCAGCTTATAGCCCTGCCAGGCCGACGGGCTCTGGACGCAGTGGATAGCGCCTTCCGACAGGTGGAGGGCCATCGGCCAGTTGTCCGGGATCACGTTGACGACGCGCTCGAGGCCCGCGTGCAGCGCGGCCTGGGCCGGCCACGCGTGGGTCGCCACGTAGGGTACGCCCTTCGGGAGCAGGCCGCAGGGCGTCGCCATGATCTCAGCTACCTTCTGGTCCACGGCGTTGTACGACAGCTTCCTGAAGCCCTCCGAGTTGAGCGGCTCCCAGTACAGCTTGTTGAACAGGGGATACTTCTGCGACCAGCGCGAGCCCATCGAGTAGAGGCCGTTCAGCTTGGCGATGATCCCGCCGCCCGAGGTGCCGGAGAAGGAGTGGAGGTCGAACCAGTACGGATGGAGCCCTCGCGCCCTCGCGGCGCTCGCGATGGCCATCGAGATGCGGTAATGGCCGAAGCCCATGCGTATCGTGCCGATCACCAGGGCCCGCTCGTCGGCGCGCAGGTCGATGCCCGCGTCCAGTGTTCCGCCTTCGCTCACCGTGAGCTCGTCCACGCCGAGGTCGGCGAGCGCCGGCACCGGCCTGGCCCCGAGTCGGAGCGGCTTTCCCGAGTCGTCGCCGAACTCCCTGAGGTAGGATGCCTTGGCGCGTTCCGCCTTGCGTATGACCGCGGCCCCCATCGCGTTGCCGAAAATCGTTCCGCTTCTATCCGTCATCGTGCTCGCTCCCGCGTCGCTATAGTCTCGAGGCCCGTCTTCGATCTGGAATATTTGTTGCGTTCAAAAACTGAAAGCCATTAATACTTTATGGCCGTTATACCGAACTGTCAAGCCGAAGCTTGCATCGACGCGCGAACTGTTATTTAATGGCATTCATAAATTGAACGGAGGTTCGATGGACAGGAAGCAGGCGAAGAAGGAACGGACGAGGCGCTTTTTCCTGGACGCCGCGAAGGGCATCATCCGGGCGGAGGGCGTCGATAGCCTCACGACGAAGAAGATCGGCGAGAAGGCGGCGTACTCCTACGCGTCCATCTATAACTACTTCGAGAATTTCAACGGGCTCGTCTGCGAGTGCCTCGAGGAGCTGGCCCGCGAAAGCGCCGATTGGGTGGCCGCCCGGATCAAGGGCGAGACCCCGGCCGAGCGCGTCGTCGACTTCGCCCGCCTGATGATCGAGGCGAACGCCCGCGAGCCCAACGTCTATTCGGTATTCCTGTCCACGAACGTCGACTACGGCTACTTCGCGAGGCGGGACGGCCGCCCCTTCGTCCACCCGGCCTACCCGTTGCTGCTGGCGGAGCTCGAGCGTTTCCCTGAACTATCGTCGGGCGGCGAGCGGGGAGAGGCGCGCGTGCTCGCCGACATCCTCACCTACGTCTTCCACTCGAAGCTGCACTTCTATATCCGCTACGGCACCCCGACCAGCCTTAAGCGGCTACACGCCGAAGTGGAGGAGGAGGTGCGTTTCATCCTGGATAGGGTGGGTAGGCGGCGCTAGGGGACGGCGCATCGGCCCCTTCCGGGTCCTCGCGGAACGGCGTCCCGGGAGGACCGGAGGCGGGCGGTTCTTAGCCGACGAGCTTACGCCCCTCGTAGGAGGCTTCCATCTTCATGGCCTTGCCGACGCCCTTGCAGGTGCCGTCCTCGGCGAAGGTGCCTTCGAGGTGGAAGTTGAACGGAATGAGGCCGAAGCGTATGGTCATGTCGTAGGCGATCTTGTTCCCGTCTATTACCCCGTTCGACACTTCGTATATCTTGCCGTTCCCCTCGTCCGCTACGCTGCCGGTAAAGGCCGTGCCCGGCTCGTTCGCCGTGAAATCGGCGATAAGCGCCATCGTCCCCATCGGGGTGCTGGCCTTGATTTTCCATTTTCCTGTCAACTGATGCATCGCGTTCCTCCAGAATAAAGGCGTAATCCTCATGTCGCATCGCCTTTATAGGACGGGACCTCGATTTTGTAAAATATGAAAACCATTATCCACACTATAAGTATATAATTATACCTTCGACGACGGTCCCGAGCCGGGGCTTGATCCGCGGATGGAGGAACTACCGATGACCTTACGGAATCTTCAGATATTCGCTACCGTGGCGGAGTGCTGCAACATGACCAAGGCCGCCGAGAAGCTGTACATATCGCAGCCGTCGGTGAGCATGGCGATATCCGACATAGAGCGCGAGTACGACGTCTCGCTGTTCGACAGGATGGGCGGCAAGTTGTCGCTCACCCCGACCGGCCGCATCATGCTGACGCACGCCGAGCGGGTGCTGAGCGCCGAGCACAGCCTCGACAGCTTCCTACGCGAGGAATCGGCGAACGTCTGCGTGCGCATCGGCGTGACCGTGACCATAGGCTCCACGATCTTCAGCTCTATACTGGCGGAGATGAAGAAGGAGATGCCCCACGTCAACTACCACGTGATGGTAGCCAATACGCGGATCATCGAGAAGCAGCTGATGAACGCCGACATCGATATAGCGCTGGTCGAGGGCGAGATCGACAACGCCAGCCTCGAGGTGACGCCGGTCATCAACGACAAGCTGGTCCTCATCTGCTCCACGAAGCATCCGTTCAGCGCCAAGGGATCGCTCGAGCTGAGCGACCTGGCCGACGTGCCCCTGATACTGCGAGAGGAGGGAAGCGGCGCCCGAGAGTACTTCGAGCGGGTGATGCGGGAGGCCGGCATACCCTTCACGGTGCGCTGGAGCAGCTACAGCCACAGCGCGATCATCGACGCGGTGGAGCACGACCTCGGCGTCGGAGTCGTCTCGGGGATGCTGGCCAGGAAGTACTCGGGCGGCGGCAGGCTCCATATATGCGATATATCCGGCGTCGAGCTCGATCGCAGCTTCAAGCTGGTCTATAAGAAGAGCAAGTTCATCACGAACATACTGATGCGGTTCACGCAGATATGCGGGAATACGAAGTACTTCAATATGGCCCCGGAGCAGCTGTAGCGGCGACGGGCCTACTGGCGCGACGGGCCTACTGGCGCGACGGGCCTACTGGCGCGACGGGCCTACTGGCGCGACGCATAAGGAGATACCTATACACTCGATAGAATAATTATATTTCTCCGTTTGGAGATACGATGGTACGCTGAGGCCCGGACATACTGGAGGCCGAAGCAATGCAGTCAAGCTACAACTTATGGGATCCCGGGGTGTGGTCCTTCGCATCAGCGCTCGCCATCCTGTTCCTCGGGATGCTCGCGGCGAACGCCCTGATCCGACTCGTCAAGCCGCTCCGAAACATGCTGATCCCCAGCTCCGTGCTCGGCGGTTTCCTCCTCGTGGCCTTCCTCGCCATCATGAGGGCCGTAACCGGAAAGAGCCTTATCGAGCAGTCGACGCTCGAGATGATCACCTACCACGGCCTCGGACTGGGCTGCACCGCGCTGGCTCTGAAGGCGGAGAAGAAGTCGAAGCGCCGCCACGCCCAGCGGGATATCTTCAACTCCGCGCTGGTGACTACCTCGGGCTACCTGCTCCAGGTCGTGATCGGCCTGGCCGTATCCTTCGGCCTCTACTTCGTGCTGGCCGACGTCTGGCCCGCCTCCGGCATGCTGCTGCCGATGGGCTACGGCCAGGGGCCGGGCCAGGCCTACAACTGGGCCCATACCTACGAGACGAGCTGGGGCTTCGCCAACGGCACCAGCTTCGGCCTCACCGTATCGTCGGTCGGCTTCATCGCCTGCTCGATAGGCGGAATCGCGTTCCTGAACCTGATGCGCCTGCGCCGCAATCCGAAGGCGACCTCCCGTATCGGGGCCGAGCTCCGGGACGAGGTGCGCCCCGAGGATATCGCGGCGCCCAACGAGGTGCCCCTGTCCGATACGCTGGACAAGATGACCCTGCAGTTCGGCCTCGTATTCCTTACCTATATGGTAGCGTACGGCATCATCTACGGCCTCAGCTGCCTCTGCGACCTGAGCGGGGTCGAGCTCCTGACGAGCACGGTCAAGCCGCTGATCTGGGGCTTCAACTTTATCTTCGCGGCGCTGGCCGCCCTGCTGGTGCAGGGCGCCATGGGCTTCCTCACCAAGAAGAAGGTGGTCGAGAAGCAGTACTTCAACAACCTGTTCCTCGAGCGCATCTCGAACGTCTGCTTCGACCTGATGATCGCCGCCTCGATCGCCGCTATCAACCTGAGCGCGTTCCGCGAGCGCTCCTTCGTCATACCCATGGTCGCGATGTGCTTCCTGGGCATGGTGGGAACCTACTTCTTCGTCGAGCACGCGACCAAGAAGCTCTTCCCTTCGTACAGCGAGGAATCCTTCCTGTCCCTGTACGGGATGCTCACGGGCGTGGTCGGTACGGGCATCATCCTGCTCAGGCAGATCGACCCGGGCCTCCGGACGCCGGCCAGCAAGAACCTGGTCTTCCAGACCATCTGGGCGGTCCTGACCGGGTTCCCGATGCTGCTCCTGATGGGATTCGCGCCGAGGTCGAATACCTGGATCCTGATCACCCTGGGCATCTGCTCCGCGATGTTCCTCGTGTTCTACGGATGGATACGGCTGGCGGCCAGGAGCGTCGCCGGCGGCGCCGCCGATGGCGACGCTGCCGGTTACGACGCCGGACAGCCGTCGATAGAGAACGAAGCGTAAGGAAAGGAGAACGGAATGGCATTAGTGAACGGCGGAAAGCTGATAGAAGGGGTATTCAGCAAGGAAGGCGTCAAGTACGTCTTCGGTATCCCCGGCGGCCACATCTACCCGATGATAGAGGCCTGCGAGGAAGCCGGCATCAAGTTCATCGGCGTTCGCAACGAGATGAACGCGGCCTTCATGGCCGAGGGCTGGGCCTTCGCTACGGGCAAGCCCGGCGTCTGTACCGGTACGGCCGGCCCCGGCGCGACGAACATGCTGACCGGCGTCGCGAACGCGTACTGCAACCAGGCCCCGATGATAGCAGTCGGCGGCAAGGCCCGCGTCTGCGAGTACGAGAGTAACCAGCTGCAGGACTTCGACACGATGGGCGTGTTCAAGGGCGCGTCCAAGAAGACCTACCAGATCCCCGACGGCAACCGCATCCCAGAGTACTTCGGCCGCGCGTTCGCCGAGGCCAGGCGGAATACCCCCGGCCCCGTGTACATGGAGGTGCCCCGCGACAAGATGGAGGCCTGCGCCTACGACGACGAGGCCGTACGCGTCCAGGATACCTGGCAGTGCGAGACCCGCCCCGCGGCGTCCGAGGCCGACGTGGCCAAGGCGGCCGCGATGATAGACGCCGCGAAGCGGCCTATGGCGATAGTCGGCTCCGGGGCCTTCTGGTCCGGCGCGGCGGCCGAGGTGACCGCCCTGATAGAGAAGGCGGGCATCCCGGTGTTCACCCGCAACGCCGCCCGCGGCCTCGTGCCCGACTATCACCCGCTGGCGATGTGCATCGGCTCCGACAAGCACCCGGTATGCGCCGCCGCCCTGCAGAACGCCGACCTGATCATCGTGATCGGCACGCGCACCGGCTACACCCTGTCGAGGGAGGCCTTCCCCGCCGGCGCGAACATCCTCCGCGTCGACATCAACGGCGCCGCGATCACCGACCAGCTCGACGTGAGGCTCGGCATAGTGGGCGACGCCAAGGCGGTCGCGGCCCAGCTGACCGCGGCCGTCAAGCCGGCCGACCATAAGGAGTGGGTGGCCATGCTGGTCGAGTCGCGCGACTCGATGGCCCAGTTCCTCGGGCAGGCCTTCGTCAGCCCGCAGACGCCGATCCATCCGCTCCGCCTCGTAGCCGAGATCCGCAAGCGCGTGGACAAGGATACCGTCGTCGTGATCGACGGCGGCGATACCGCCTCGTGGGGCAACCTGCTGCTGCCGGCGATGGGACCCGGCCAGCTCCTGACCATAGCGACCGGCTCATTCGGGCCGCTCGGCGTCGGCGTGCCGTACGCCATGGCCGCCAAGCTCGCGCACCCCGGCAAGAAGGTCATCCTACTGACGGGCGACGGCGCCTTCGGCTACGGCGCGATGGAGTACGACACCATGATGCGCTACGGCATCAAGGTCACCACCGTCATCCTGAACGACTCGTGCTGGGGCATGATCAAGAACTCGGAGGCCAAGCGCGCCGGCGAGGACAAGGAATTCGTCGGCCTGTACCTGCGCGATACCCATTACGAGAAGGTGGCCGAGGCGGTCGGCGCCTACGGCGAGTACGTCGACAAGCCCGAGGATATCGGGCCCGCGATAGACCGCGCCCTGGCCCAGGACAAGCCGTCGATCGTCAACGTCATGACCGACGTCAAGATCGGCTTCGCCTTCTGATCCTACGCCGATTCGACCCGCGGGGGGCGCGAGGACGCCCTCCGCTACGGAGGACACGCTTATGAGGACTTTCAAGAAAATCGCGGTGATAGGCTCGGGCACGATGGGCCACGGCATCGCGCAGACCTTCGCCGCCCACGGCTACGACACCGTCGTGATCGACGTCAAGGAAGAGGCGCTCGAGACGGCCAAGAAGATGGTCGCCTCGAACGTACGGGTGATGCTCGAGACCCAATTCATCACCCCGGAGCAGGCCGACAGCACCGAGCGGCACCTGAGCTACTCGACCGACTACGCAGCCGCCGCGGACGCAGACTTCGTCGTCGAGGCGGTGCCCGAGGTCCCGGAGATCAAGGCCGCGGTCTTCGCGTCGCTCGACGGGGCCTGCCGCGAGGACGCGGTGCTGGCGAGCACGACCTCGGCGATGAACGTCCATGACATCGTCAAGGTAAGCCATCCCGAGCGCGTGCTCATAGCGCACTTTAATAATCCGTCGCACGTGATCCCGCTCGTCGAGGTAGTGGCCGGGCCGTCCACGCCGGCCGACCTGCTCGACGACGTGCGCGAGCTGCTCAAGTCGATCGGCAAGGCGCCCGCCGTGCTCAACCGCTACGTGCCCGGCTTCATCGTCAACCGCCTGACCGCGGCCCTGCTGCGCGAGTGCAGCTACCTCGTGGACAACGGCTTCGCCTCGGCCGAGGACGTCGATACCGCCTTCATGGCCAACCAGGGCCTCAAGGCCTCCTTCGAGGGACCGCTCGAGCTGATGGACTACATCGGCTGGGACGTCGCCGCCGGCGTGGGCAAGATCATCTATCCGTTCCTCTGCGACGACAAGCAGCCGAGCCCGATGGCGCTGAAGATGATCCAGGCCGGATCCCTAGGCATCAAGACGGGCAAGGGCCTCAAGGATTACTCGGGCAAGAGCCGCGAGGAGCTCAACGCGGGGCGGACCATGCGCGTCATCAAGATCAGCAACGCTACCAAGGCGATCCTGCAGGACAGGTGACCCCGCCCGACGGCGCGGGGGAGGGCGAGCGGGCGTTCGCCTGCCCGGGCTGCCCGAACCGATGCGGGTACTCGTACCTGCTGAGGGACGGGGCCGTCGTGGCCCTGAGAGGGGGGCTCTGCCCCAAGGGCACGCTCCTCCTCCTCGCCGTACTACTGAATGAGAAGCTAGGAGACTCCGCCCCGCGAGGCGGGGCCGGTCCGCTCTCGTTCCTGCCGCCGAAGGGCAAGGAGATTATAACGATGAACGATAACGAACGGCTGATAGCCGAGCTCGTGGCCAAGGCGCGCGCGGCTCAGGCCGTCGCCGCAGGGTGGGACCAGGCCCGCGTCGACGAAGTCTGCGTAGCCGTGGGCTGGTCGGTCTATAAGGACGAGCATATAGCCAGGCTCGCCGCCAGCGCGGTCGAGGAGACCGGCATGGGCGTCGTCGCCGACAAGGTGGCCAAGCACAAGAACAAGGTGCTCGGCTCGCTGCGCGACATCAAGGGCGCGAAGAGCGTCGGCCTGATCGAGGTCGACGAGGCTCGCGGGCTCCGGAAGTACGCCAAGCCGGTCGGCGTCGTGGGGGCGCTCGCGCCGGTCACTAACCCGACGGCTACCCCGGCGTCCAACGGCCTGGCCATCCTCAAGGGCCGCAACGCCGTCATCTTCGCCCCGCACCCGAAGGCCAAGCGCTCGAGCGCGATGGCCGTCGCCTATATGCGCGCCGCCCTCGAGAAGGTAGGCGCCCCCGAGGACCTCGTGCAGATCGTCGAGGAGCCGAGCATAGAGCTGACCGGCGAGCTGATGCGCCAGGTCGACCTCGTCGTCGCGACCGGCGGCGGCGCGATGGTCAAGGCCGCCTATTCGTCCGGTACGCCGGCCTACGGCGTCGGCCCGGGCAACGCGGTCCAGCTGCTCGCCGAGGACGCCGACCCGCTCGACGCCGCGGCCAAGATCTCGGTCAGCAAGGCCTTCGACAACGCCACCAGCTGCTCGAGCGAGAATTCGGTCGTGGTCCACGAGTCGCTCTACGACGCGTTCGTCGGCGCGATGAAGGCCAAGGGCGGCTACCTCTGCTCGGCCGAGGAGAAGGCGAGGCTGCGCTCCTGGATCTGGGTCGTCGGCAAGGACGGCCACGAGGCGCTGAACCCCAAGGTCATCGCCAAGGACGCCGGGATCATAGCGCGCGACGCCGGCTTCGGCGTTCCGGCCGGTACCAGGTTCCTGATGGTCGAGGCGGCCGGAGCCCCGGCCGAGGAGCGGTTCGCCCACGAGAAGCTGTCGCCGGTACTGACGCTGTGGCGCTGCTCGTCGTTCGACGACGGGCTCGGCAAGGTCGTGGGCATCACCGACGCCTGCGGCACCGGCCACTCGTCGGGAGTCTTCACCTCCAACGACGAGTATATCGAACGCATGGGCCGGACGATGCGCTCGAGCCGCATCATGGTGCGCCAGGGCATGGTCTCAGGCAACGGCGGTACCTTCACCAACGGCATGCCGTCGACCGTAACCCTCGGCTGCGGCACCTGGGGCGGCAACGTCACCAGCGAGAATATCCACTGGAAGCACTTCATCAACGTGACGTGGCTGTCGCTGCCCATCGAGCCGAACAGGCCGACCGACGACGAGATCTTCGGCGCCTACCTGGCCAAGTACGAGAAGGCCTGATCGCCGATGTAACCACGGAGGCACGGAGACACGGAGCAGGCAAGAAGCGGGAAAAT
>QKAK01000222.1 GCA_003247225.1 Spirochaetota bacterium
GGGCGGCGAGCCCGTCGAGGAGAGCGTGTACCGAGCCGACGGCAGGCTCGAGCGGAGGCTGACCTACGCCTACGGCCCCGACGGAGAGCTGCTGCGGAAGGCGCTGCTCGACGGTTCCGGCAAGGCCCGGGAGTACGTCGACTACGAGTACGCGTTCCGGACGGTCACTGAGACCGTCGTCTACTACGAATAACGGGCCGCGCCCCGAGTGAGGATCATCATGCGAACCATAAGGATCGCGGCGCTCGCCGCCGCGCTAACCGTCGCCGCCGCGCCGGCGTTCTCCGACGAGACTGCCAGGGTCTACGGCCGCATCCTGGCCGAGGCCGGCTCCGTGCAGGAGAAGTACGCCGCGGCGACCGCCGCGTCGGCCGTCGACGACCCGGACCTGGCCCCGTACCTGGCCGACGCGCTCGACTGGGCCCTCGGCGTGCGCAGCAACGTCAAGCCCGGCCCCGACCGCGAGACCTACGAGCAGCTGACGCGGATCCTGCTCAAGCGGCTCGGCGAGGCCCGCTACGCCAACGCCGCGGCCTCGGCGATGCGCGCCGTCGAAGACTCGCCCGACC
Organism: Spirochaetota bacterium; assembly: GCA_003247225.1. Classification (GTDB taxonomy): domain Bacteria; phylum Spirochaetota; class Spirochaetia; order Treponematales; family UBA12059; genus SZUA-370. The sequence goes on from QKAK01000222.1 coordinate 570, forward strand.
CCCTGACCAGGGCCGAGGCCCTGATAGCGCTCGGCTCGATGCGCGCCACCGAGTACGCCGAGCGCGTCGCTCTCCTGCTTCGCGACCTGAACGCCGCGCCGACCGCCGACAAGGCCGCCGGCGAGCAGGTAGCCTTCGGCTGCGTGATAGCGCTCGAGCGCATGCGCTCGCCCGAGGGCTTCGCCCCGCTGTTCTTCGCGAGCGAGGGCTGGTACTCGAGGCGGGTCAGGGAGCAGGCCGAGCGCAGCCTGGCCCTCGTGCTCGCCGACCCGAGCGAGGCCGTCTCCGCCCTGCTCCGCGTCGAGACGCCGCCGCGCATGCTGCGCGCCCTGGCGCTCGAGCTGCGTTCCCAGGCGCCCGCCGCCGGCAAGGCCGCGGTAGCCGCGCTCGCGCTCGGCCGCGGCATCGCCTACGTGCCGCGCAACCGCGTCGAGCAGGGCCAGCTGTCGGAGCTGCGGGTCGTCGCGATGAACGCGCTGGCCGCCGCCGGCCCCGGGGACGGCTCCGCCGCGCCGGACATAGCGGAGGCCTACCGCATAGGCCCGACCGACGAGCGCCTCGTCGCGATGAAGGCCCTGGGCGCCGAGAAATCCTCCGCCTCGGCGGCAGCTTTACGTGATATCATCATCGACCTGAACTCGGCCCAGAAGGCCGGGCTGGTCGACGAGACCAGGAACGCGCTGATGAAGGCGGCCCTGCAGAACGCCGCCGTCAACGCCGGCAAGGAGCTGGCGCCCGCCGTGCAGGCCGTGCTGATCAACGACGGCTGGTCGAGCGGCGTGCTGACCCTCGCGTCGGCCGCCCAGAAGGCGCTCCAGAAGTAACTATGACCTTGAGGAGGGATCGATTGACTACCTATGAGAAACGGCGCGGGGCCCTGGCCGCCAGGATCGCGGAGCGGAACGTCGCGATGGCCATGTTCGAGGACACGGAGGGCCGGCGGGATCCTTCGATCCGCTATTTTTCCGGGCACCCGGGCGACGCGCTCCTGTTCATAGCGGCCGACGGCCGTTCCCTCCTCGTGCCGTGGGACGTGAACATGGCCGCGTCGATGGCCTCCATCGAGGACGTGGCGGCGTACACCGACTTCGCGCGCAGCCCCTTCGCCGCGATGGCCGGCGCGCTGGAGCGCCTCGGCGTAGCCAAGGGCTCGGTCGTCGACCTGCCGTCCGTCACGCCGTACCCGATGTACGTGGATTACGTCGAGGCCTGCCCCGACCACGACTTCCGCTGCGTAGAGGACGGCGCGACGAGCCTGGCCGCCGAGATGCGCGCGGTCAAGGACGCCGACGAGATCGCGACCTACCGTAAGGTCTCCGCCATCACCGACGAGGCGATGGACGAGATCGAGAAGGGCGTCCGCTCGGGCGCCCTGGCCACCGAGACCGACGTGGCCCTGTTCATCGAGCGCTTCCTCCGGCAGAAGGGCTGCGAGGCCACCGGCTTCGAGACGCTCGCGGCCGGCCCGTCGCGCAGCTTCGGCATCCACGCCTTCCCGGCGTATACCGCGGCCCCGTTCGCCGTCGAGGGCATGTCGATCCTCGACTTCGGCCTCTCGTACGAGGGCTATACCTCCGACGTGACGATGACCTTCGTCCGGGGCTCGACCGACGGCAAGCGCGGCGAGATGATAGCCCTCGTCAAGAAAGCCCACGACGACGCCATAGCGGTCTGCAAGCCGGGCGCCAGGAGCCGCGACGTCGCGCTGCTCGTCGACCGGATCTTCGAGGAGAAGGGCTACAAGATGCCGCACGCGCTCGGCCACGGCGTCGGCCTCGAGGCGCACGAGGCGCCGGCCGTGCGCAGCCGCGAGGACAACGAGTGGGTGCTCGCCCCCGGCCACGTCATCACGATCGAGCCGGGGCTCTACGACCCCGAGGCGGGCGGCGTCAGGCTCGAGGACGACGTGCTGATCACCGAGTCGGGCTGCGAGGTTCTCACGCACGCGAGGATAGTCCTGCTAGGCTGACGGTTCGACGATATGGCCCGTATCGGCCGCCCGGCCTGTCCGGGCGGCTTTTTCATATCCGCTCGGCGGTCCAGGCGAGCGTCCGGCCGGCCGCCGGCGTCACGGCGCCGTCGACGGCGGCCGGCACCGTCCAGCCCTCCCGGCTGAGCCGGAGGACGCCTGGGTTCAGTCCGAGCCCGTAGAAGCGGGCGCCCGATACGGAGACGAAGGCCTCCAGCCGGTCGAGGGCGCCGGCCTCCTCGAACGCGGCGGCCAGCAGCGACAGCGCCACCGGGGCCGTATAGCAGCCGGCCGCGCCTGCCGCCTTGGCCTCGGGCGGGTGGGGGGCGCTGTCCGACCCGAAGAAGAAGCGCGGCGAGCCGGATACGGCCGCCTCGAGGAGTGCCGCCCGGTCGGCCGCCGACTTGAGCACGGGCTTGCAGAAGAGCTCCGGCCGCAGGCCGCCTCCGAGCAGGTCGTCGATCGCGTACGACAGGTGGTGGGCGGTGATCGTGGCCCCGACCCGCTCGGGCCAGGACAGCACGGCACGTACCGACTCGGCGCAGGACAGGTGCTCGAGCGCGACGCGCAGCCGGGGGTACGAGCCGACGATGCCGTCGACGACGTCGAGGAAGGCGCGCTCCCGTTCGAGCGCCGGGGCAGCGGGGTCCTCGCCGTGGATCGACAGGACCAGCCCCGCGTCCTGCATCGCCGCCAGCTCGTCGGCGACGGCGGCCGGCTCCGGCACGCCGTCCGAGGCGTTCGTCGTCGAGCCGGTCGGATAGTACTTGCCGGCGACGGCCCCGGCCGCCGCGCAGGCGAGCACCGCCTCGCGGCCCATCCCGGGCACGAGCTTGAAGCAGGAGAGCGGCGTCGACGCGTAGCCGGACGCTGCGACCGCGGCCGCGACGGCTCGACGGTAGTCGGCGAGGGCGGCCGGACCGGTCAGGGGCGGCACGACGTTCGGCATCGCCATGAAGCGGCCGAAGCCGCGCGCGGTCCTCGCCGCGTAGGCGGCCATCGCCGGCCCCTGCCTCAGGTGGACGTGGAAGTCGTCCGGCGTCCGTATCTCGAGGCTATTCATCGAAGGCCAGCTCCACGATCGATATGTCGTCGTCGAACAGCGCCTTGGACGATAGGGATCGGATCGAGTCGACGATGCGCTTGATCGGGGACAGGCAGCCCGGCGAGGCGGTGCACTCGAGGTGGTGCGCCTCGAGCAGCTCGACGAAGGACTCCCAGGGCAGCATGCCGCCGGCCTTCGTCCGTATCTCGAACAGCCCGTCGCTGAACAGGTACAGGTTCGAGCCCGGCGATACGGACGACTCGAGCTCGGAGAACGACGCGCCCTCGTCGACGCCTATCACCGGGCCGTCGCCGACCAGCTCGGAGACGGCGCCGTCCGGCCCGACGAGTATGGCCGGCGGGCTGCCGGCGCTCGCGTAGAGCAGCGTCCTGGCCTGGGCGTCGTACACCCCGTACCAGATCGTGAAGTACATGTTGTTCTGGTCCTCGATGCGGAACGAGCGGTTGAGCCGGGACAGCACCGAGGACGGCGAGCCGTAGTCGACGCCTCCGAGCGCCAGGCCGCGCAGCATGTTCATGATCGTCGCGGACAGCAGGGCCGCCTGGATGCCGTGGCCCGACACGTCGAGCAGGTAGATGGCCAGGCGGCGCTCGTCGATGCGGTGGTAGTAGAAGCAGTCGCCGCCGAGGCTGAGCGACGGTATGAATTCCCAGTCGGCCGAGACGCCCCGCCAGCGGAGCCGCTTGGGCAGCAGGCTGCGCACGTACGAGGCCGCGTCGCGCAGCTCCGCGGCCAGCCTCTCCTGGGTCTCGACGAGCCTCCTGAGCGCCGCGTCGTTCTGGCGCTTGTATTCTTTCTTCTCGAGCAGGCTGTCGATCCTCGCCTTGAGGAGTATGGGGTCGAAGTCCCTGATCAGGTAGTCCTCGGCGCCGAGCTCGATGCAGCGGGCCATCGATACGGGGTCGTCCAGGGCCGAGACGACGATGGTCGACACCTCGCGCAGGCGCGGGTCCTCGCGCAGCGCCTCGAGGAACTGGAAGCCGCTCATGCCGGGCATCATGATGTCGAGCACGATGACCTCGAACGGCGCCTCGGACAGTATCGTGAAGGCCTCGCGGCCGTTCGACGCCTGGCAGACCACGTGGCCCTGCCGCTCGAGGTGCCTGGCGAGTATCTCTCGGTTGAAGGAGTCGTCGTCGACGACCAGGATACGGCCCGAGCGGGCGGCCTTGGCCGGCTCGAGGCTCCTGCCGCCGGCCGGCGCCTCGCCCGCGTCCTTGCCGGCCGCGGGCCCGGCCTCGTCGAAGAGGGCCGCCAGCGAGTTGACCGCCTCGTGGACCTTGCGTACGTCGCCGATGAAGCGGTCCCCGCGCGAGGCGTCGCGCTTGGCCGCCTGCACGAGCGAGACGAGGTCGTAGATGCGCTCGTAGACCTGCCCGCGGAGCGCGTCCGAGGGGCCGGAGCCGTCGATGACCGAGCCGACGTACTCGAGCACCGGCTGCCTGAGCGACGCGGCCGCCTTGCCGATATCGGCGAGGGCCTTGCTCTTGGCGGGGTCCGCGGTCATGCCGGCGTCGCCGGACAGAAGCTCCCCGAAGCCGACGACGTGGTTGAGTATGGTCCGCGCCTCGTGGCGGAAGCGAGCCCGCGCGTCGTCGGTCCTGTCGTTCATCGCCTCGTCGTCCTATCCCTTCTCGGCGTGCTCTTCGGCATACTTCCTGAATTCCTCTTCCGACATCTCGTCGGAGTACATCGGATACAGCGCCTCGACGAGCTCATCTAGCGTCTGGAATTTGGCCCCGTCAAGTTTATACGTCATCTACGGCTCCCTGCGCCCGGCGTAGAGCCGGACGAGCGTGCATCCTAGCCTAAGGTAACGCATTTAGCAAGGAAGAACGGGCCGTCCGGCGAGTTATTGCCCGGCGCGTCCGCGGGGCATATACTCTCCCGATGGACAGGACCCGTATCGTCAAGCGCGCCGCCGTCGTCAGCCTCGCGGGCAACGCGGCGCTGGCGGCGGCCAAGATAATCGTCGGCTTCGCCGCCGGATCGCTCGCCGTCGTGGGCGACGGCGTCGACTCGTCGACCGACGTGCTGATCTCCGTCGTCGCCCTGGTCGCTGCCGCCGTCAGCGTCAAGCCGTCCGATAAGGAGCACCCCTACGGCCACGCCCGGGCCGAGACCGCCGCTACCACCGTGCTCGCGTTCTTCATCTTCTTCGCCGGGGCCCAGCTCGTCCTCTCCACCGCGCATTCGCTGATGGAAGGCGAGGTCCGGCCCGTACCCGGGACCGTCGCCCTCTGGGTCACCGCCGCCTCGATCGTCGGCAAGCTCTTCCTGTCGTGGACCCAGGCCCGCGCCGGCAAGCGGACCGGTTCCCTGATGCTCGCGGCCAACGCCAAGAATATGCGCAACGACGTGGTCATCTCCTCGGGCGTCCTCGTCGGCCTCGGGCTGTCCGTCCTGCTCGAGGCGCCGCTGGCCGACTCTATAGTCGCCCTGCTGGTCGGCGCGTGGGTGATGCGCTCGGCCGTAGGCGTCTTCAGCGAGGCGAACGACGAGATCATGGACGGCAAGGTCGATACCGAGCTGTACAGGAAGGTCTTCGAGGCGGTACGGAGCGTTCCCGGGGCGGGCAACCCGCATCGCGCGCGGGTCCGCCGCCTCGCGTCGAGCTACGATATCGACCTGGACATAGAGATAGACGGCCGCACGTCGGTGAGCAAGGCCCACGAGATAGCCCAGCTCGTCGAGCGGGCTATCAAGGACCGGATCGACGGCGTCTACGATATCGTGGTCCACATAGAGCCGTCCGGCGGCGGCGAGCACGAGGAGCAATACGGCTTGAACGAGCGAAGGCTCGACGAGTAAGACGGAAAAATATTTCCGGAATGACAGCCGCCGCCGCGTGCGGTATAGTTGATCCAAGGATATGCAATCAGTATTGATCGATTCGCTGCACGTACCGACTCTGACCGTAGCGCTGTCGGTCGTCTACGTCGGCAGCGCGCTGTTCTCGACGTTGCTCTACCTCTTCAAGCGTACGTTCCGCGGCGACCGGCTGATGATACTCAGCCAGGCGCTCTTCGCCGCGGCCGCCTTCGGCCTGATAGCCCAGGACCGCGGCCTGTCCTACGAATTCCTGGCGCTTACCAACGCCGCCATACTCGCCGCCCTGCTGTGCATAGGCCACGGCCTGGCGCGATTCGGCCTCCTGTCGCGGTTCTCGCCGTGGGCCTACGCTATCGTGCCGCTGAGCGTCGTCGGATGGTTCGCGCTCGGCCCGCTCGGCGTACGGGCCCGCATCGTCATGTTCTCCCTGATATTCGCGGTAGTCGGCTCGCTGTTCGCGGCGGACTTGCTTCGCCGCCGGAGCGACGAATTCCGCGGCCTGAGCGCGCTGTTCGCGCTGTTCTTCGTCGTCATAGGCTTCTCGGGCGTCGTCAGGGCCGCCAGGACGCTTTTCTGGGTCCCGCCGCGCACGATAGCGCTCGACGGATCGATAGGGGCGGCGTCGCACCTGTCGGCGCTGCTGGTCGGCTTCGTCAACATGTTCGGGTATTTCCTCCTGTCGTCCGCGCACGCCGAGCACGAGCTGGGACTGCGGGAGCGGGAGATACGGAAGCGCAACGAGGAGCTGCTCGAGACCATCGAGACGAAGGACGCGCTGATCAGCGTCATCGCCCACGACCTGCGCGCCCCTGTCTGGAGCGCCACCCGCTACGTGCGGAGCCACCTCGTCGACTTCGACGGCGACCTCAACGTCAAGCGCGACAGCATAGCGACGCTGGCCGAGGGGCTCGACCGGATCTCCGGCCTCCTAGACTCGCTGCTCGAGTGGGCCATGTGCGCCTCCGGCCGCATCAAGCTTCAGCTGGCCCCGGTCAGCATCGCGGAGGTGCTCGCCGAGGCGATAGCGGACCTGGGGCCGACGGCGGAGCTCAAGGGCGTGTCCATAGAGGCCGACCTATCCGAGGGCGCCGTCGTAGCCGATAGGCGGGCGCTCGCCACGGCGCTGCGCAACCTGCTCTCGAACGCGATCAAGTATTCGAGGCAGGGCGGCGCGGTACGGGCGACGATCGGGCGGCCGATACAGGCCGCCGGCTCCGCGGCCGTCGCCTTCGGCCATACGGCGAGCCTCTCGGTGACCATCGAGGACTCGGGCGTCGGCATGACGGCGGACCAGCTCGCTAAGCTATTCGTGCCCGGTCGCACCAAGCTGACCCTCGGTACCTCGGGAGAACAGGGCAAGGGGTTCGGGCTGGCCATCACCAGGCGCTTCGTCGAGGCTATGGGCGGCAGGCTGCTCGTCGAAAGCGAGCTCGGTCGCGGAACCCGATTCGAGATCGTATTTCCCGTCGCCTAAGCGCTTCTCGTGAAAATAATTCACGTTGCCCGGTAACCTTACATGCTGGATTATGGTCAGCCTTTTTTTATCTATCGACTAATTCCATACATAAAAAACAAATACTAAATACTCATTTCGATACGGTGTGTTTGGCACGATCCTTGCTTAATTATTATCGCCGACGAGGTCGGCCGTGGCCCTAGGCCAACGACATCGAGAACCAGCAAGGAGTTCGATATGAAGAAGATCGTGATCGTAAGCATGATGGCGCTCGTCGCCATCGGCGCGGTATCCGCCCAGGGCTTCGGCCGCGGATTCGCGACGGCGCCGCAGGCGCAGCTCGCCCCGGCGCCCCAGGAAATCAAGACGATAGAGGGCAAGCTCGAGCTCGTCCAGGGGCATCCGGCCATCGTCGTCAAGGGCTCGACCTATTTCGTACGCATCCCGCAGATGCTCTACGGCTTCGTCGACGGGCTCAAGGAAGGCGCCGCGGTCAAGCTCGAGGGCTACGAGCAGGCCGTGCCCTACGCCGCCAATAGCTTCTTCTTCCAGGCCACCAAGCTGACGATAGGCTCGAGGAGCTACGACCTGTCGCAGTACTTCGGCGCCATGGGCGGCTTCGGCGGCGGCATGATGGGCGGGCAGGGCTACGGGCGCGGCGACGGCCAGCCCGGCCGCGGCCGCTGGTAAGCGCTAGGCTAGGACCGCCGGAGGCGGTCGGGGACCCGGGGCCGAGCGGCGCCGGGTCCCCGTTTCTATTGGGCGAGCGCGGCGCTCGCCTTGACCAAACGCATGGCCCCGAGTATCCTCGGAATAACTCCTCCCGTCAAAGGCGCGCGCATGAATTATTCCGACCCAACCAAACTCGGGCTCTTGGCCTGTCCAGGCGGCGAGCGCTTCGCCGAGCAGGTCCTCAAGCGGCTGTCCACCATCTATCGGCACCGTTTCGAGCGAAAGGTCCAGGTGATGGCCGACCGCTATCACATATCCAAGGAGCTCGTGACGCGGAAGATCAACTTCGCGAACGACGTCTACTCGTCGATGCTATGCATCCCGGGCAACGTCAACGAGTACCGGGCGCCGAGGTTCAAGGTCAACGCGCGCTTCACCTGGTTCGCCAACGGGGAGATCAAGACCGAGATCCTCGACTCGATCCGGGGCAAGGACCTGTACATCTTCCAGGACGTCGAGAACCGCCAGCCCTGCAGGTTCAACGACGGCCGCGACGAGCGGGAGCTGTCGGTCAACGACCACGTGATGAACACCCTCGTCACGATAGACGCCGCTATCCAGGCCGGCGCCGAGCGCATCACGCTCGTCATGCCCGCCTATCCGTATTCCAGGCAGCACAAGAAGAAGGGCCGCGAGGGCCTGACCGCGGCCAGGCTCGGCCAGATCTTCGAGAACTACGGCGTCCAGCGCATCATCACCCTCGACATCCACTCCCGCGAGATAGAGAACTGCTTCAACAAGCTGCGCCTCGAGAACCTGCACGCCTCGTACCAGGTCATCGAGAAGCTGGCCGGCATCATAGACGTCGGCGACGAGAACCTCGTCGTGCTGTCCCCGGACACCGGCGCGGTCGACCGCAACAAGTTCTACGCGAGCACGCTGCAGAAGCCGCTCGCGATGCTGTATAAGGAGCGCGACTACTCCAAGGTCACCAAGGACGCGACCGACTCGAACATCACCGAGATGAAGCTGCTCGGCGACATCCGCGGCAAGACCGTGTTCATGGCCGACGATATGCTCGGCACCGGCGGCACCCTGCTCAAGGGCATGCGCTACCTCAAGGACCAGGGCGCCACGAAGGTGATCTGCGCCGTGTCGCTGCCGCTGTTCTCGGCCACCGCGATCGACGACTTCGACAAGGCCTACCGCGAGGGGCTGTTCTACCGGATAATCGGCACGAACGCGGTGCACCACGGCCAGCTCCTCAAGAAGGAGTGGTACATAGAGGCCGACGTGACCACGCTGTTCGCGCAGATCATCTCGCTCCTGCACCACAACCGGAGCCTGTCGCCGATGCTCGACAACCGCGAGATCATCGCCAAGAAGATCAAGAAGGCGATGGCCGCGCAGGCCGCGCACCAGCCGTCGCTGCCGCTCTGACCTTGAGGGTCTATCGCGTACCCGAGCGTATCGGCGCGTTCCTCTTCGATATCGACGGCACGCTGTACACGGACCGCGAGTACGGCCGCTTCCAGGTCGAGATACTGGTGCGCGAGCTGGCCGCGCTCCGGGGCGAGCCGTACGACGACGTCGCGGCCCTCGTCGAACGGACCCGGGCCGAGCTCGCGGCCGCCGAGGGCCGCGCCTCCACGAGCCTCGGCAACGCGATGGCCGCCCTCGGCGTCGATATCGGTACCAGCGTCGAGTGGCGGCGCCGCCTGATACGCCCCGAGCGCTTCCTCTCGGCCGATCCGGCGCTATCGGCGGCCCTCTCGGGGCTCCGCGAACGCTTCGGCGCCGCGATCGCGGCGGTCACCAATAACCCCAGGTCGGTAGGGGAGGCGACGCTCGAGGCGCTCGGCGTCCGCGGCCTCTTCTCGGCCGTCGTCGGCCTCGACGACACCATGCGCTCCAAGCCTGCGGCCGAGCCCTACCTGCTCGCGGCCCGGCTCGCCGGGGCCGAGCCGGGGGCATGCGTATCGGTCGGCGACCGCTACGACGTAGACCTCGCGGCGCCGCTCGGGCTGGGCATGGGCGCCATCCTCGTCGACGGGGTCGAGGACGTCCGCCGCCTGGCCGAGGCGCTCGCCTAGTCCCTCGTCCTCAGCGCGTGGGCCACGCCGAACGCGTGGTCGCCTATCTTCTCGATGTGCCTGACCATGTCCATGAACAGCAGCTCGGCCTTCACGTTCTCGCCGGCCTTGAGCCGCTTGCGCGCCTTCTTCTTGAGCGTCGAGCGGAAGTCGTCGATGCTGTTCTCGAGGTCCTGGGCTACGGCCAGCTGTTCCTCGCTGATCGCGCCGTTGATGTTGTCCTTGACGAAGCGCAGGAAATTCTCGACCAGCAGGGTGTACGGGCCAAGGCTCTCGATCTCCTCCGCGTCGATGACGAGCTTGCGCGACCGCGCCTTGTCCAGCAGCAGCACGAGGCTGAAGCAGTCGTCGGTGATGTCCTCCAGGTCGACGACGATGCGCATCATCTCGCCTATGTCGCGCTGCCTATCGGCGCTCATCTCGTGGCCGGCGCACTCGAGCAGGAACCTCGACAGCTCGTCGCGCATCTGGTCCGCGTAGTCCTCCAGGCCGCGGAAGCGCTCGACCTCGTCGGAGACGTCCCCGGTCCCGTCGCGCAGCAGCTCGCGCCACCGGGTGAACATGGAGCCGCAGAGCCCGGCCATGTCCGAGATCTCCTTCTGCGCCCGGATCAGGTTGAGCTCGGGGCTGCCCACGAGCGGGGCCGCCACGTACTCGAGCTTCTGCGGCAGGTCGTCCTCGCCCGGCCTCGCCTTGACGAACCTGGTGACCAGCTCCGACAGCTGCCTGGCGAACGGCGCGAAGACGGCCGCGTTGATCACGTTGAACACCGTGTGCATCATCGCTATGTGCTGCGCGACGGTGGAGCCTCCGGCCATCAGGTTGACGAGGGCCAGGAACGGCTTGAACAGGATCACCGCCCAGATCGAGCCGAGCACGTTGAACATGATGTGCAGCCACGCCGCCCGCCTGGCGTTCGCCTTCGCGCCGATCGACGCGAGGAACGCGTCGACCGTGGTGCCGATGTTGCATCCGAGGACGAGCCCGGCGGCCATCTCGAAGCCGATGACGCCCTCCACCGCGAGCGTGATCACGATGGCCGTAGAGGCGCTCGACGAGTGCATCAGGATGGTCAGCGCCGTGCCGGTGGCCACGGCTATCAGGATCGACAGCACGCCCATGCCGGACAGGCCCTCGAGGAAGCGGATCACGTCGGCCGAGGGGCGCGGGATCGCGTGCGCCAGGAAGTCCAGCCCCATGAACAGGAGCCCGAAGCCGAGCGCCGCCTCGCCGTAGTCGCGTAGCCTCGACTTGCGCTTCGGCAGGGTCATCATGATGAAGCCGGCGCCGACCATCGGCAGGGCCAGCGCCGATATATGGAAGTCGAAGCCGATAAGCGACACGATCCAGGCCGTGATCGTCGTGCCGATGTTCGCGCCGAAGATGACGCCGGCCGCCTGGGCGACCGTCAGCAGCCCGGCGTTGACGAAGGAGACGACCATGACCGTCGTCGCCGACGACGACTGGATCAGCGCGGTCAGCCCCGCTCCGGTCAGCAGCGCCTTGAAGGTGGTGCCGGTCATCAGGTTGAGGGCGCGCTTGAGCCGGTCGCCGGCGGCCCGCTGGATGCCCTCGGACAGTATGCGCATGCCGTAGAGGAACAACCCGAGCGATCCGACCAGTTCTATCAGTATAAGGACTATATTCATTACGTAGCCTTTCGAGGCATCGACGCGGCCGGCGGCCGCGTCGAGGTGGGGGTGATCGTCGCGGCTCCGTTATAGCGCAATCGGGCTTAAAAATAAAGCGCGTCCGCGGCGTATACGGTCCGTCGGGCTTCGCGGTATAGTATGCCCATGAGTCCCGTACCCACCAGGGCGCCGCGCCGCGCCTTCCTGGCGCTCGCGTCGATGCTCGTCGTATTCGGCGCCGCGTCCGCGTCGGCCGCGCCGCTCGCCTCCGTCGTAGGCCCCGGCGCGGCTTCCGCCCTGCTCGGCGGCGAGGAGCCGCGCGCATCGTCGTCCGGCGACGGCCTCGCCCTGTCGCTGGCGCCGGCGCACCCGGCCGCCTACGCTATCCGAGACGCCATCCGCTCCGAGTCGCCGGACGTGGTCGTCGAGGCGGCCTTCCTGTGGCGCAGGCCGGGGCCGGCGCCGGCGGACGAGGTCCTGATCGCCTATAACGCCCTACGGTCGATCGGCAGCCTCGAGGGCATCCAATACTACTCGGCCAGCCGCGGCAGGGTGCGTACGCTCTACGTGCGCTCGACCTTGCTGGCCGGCCCGGATTCGGACGCGACCCTGCCAGACTCCCGTCTCAGTTCCCTGCCCGAGGGCGGCGAGACGCTCTACGCGCTGCAGGAGGATACGACCTTCGGCGAGAACCGCTACCGCGTCGGGCTGTCGGCCGGCGACGGCTACGTGGCGCAGTCGTCGTCGAACCTGACCGGGATGCGGCTCGGGTTCATACCGGTGGCGGGGCCGGGCGACGTGGTCGTGCGGGTCCTCGTCGTCCAGGTCGACGAGGGGCTGCTGTTCTACGTCGCCTCGAGCGCCAGGGCCGCCGTGATGCCGGGCGTCCGGGGCAGCCTCGAGCGATCGTTCGCGAACCGGGCGGCGGCGGCCTTCGCTTGGTTCTCCGGCATCATGGACGCGGCCGAGGCGGACGGCAGCTAGGGCAGCGGTTCCACCTCGGCGGCCTCGTCGGCCGGGCTCGGGGGCGCGGCCGCGGGAAGCGCCGCGCCGAGCGCCCCGGGCGCCGGCGGCAGGCCGTCCCTCGTCTTGACGAACGCGAAGTTGCGCATGATGCGCACGAAGGTCTCGGCCTTGCGCTTGCCCTCGGACAGGGTCGCCAGCAGCTCCTTGTTGCGTACGCCGCCGAGGCTCCTGATGTTCGTGACGAGGTCGGGGCTCGGCTTCTTATAGTCGGCCAGCAGCTCGCCCAGGGTCTCGGCCAGCATCTGGAACAGGCCCGTCTCGTCCTCGCATATCTCCCTGGCCTTGTAGTTGATCTCGTCGACCAGCTTGGTCAGGAAGGGCATGATATCCTTGCCGTGGCGCATCTCCTCCACGTAGCGCTTGACCGCCGCGACGCTGACGCGGGCGTTGCTCTTGAGGCCCTCCTCGAAGGCCTCGACCCGCGGCCCGGTCCGGTCGCACTGGAACAGGATGTTCGCCAGGCTGTTCTGGAAATTCTTGTTGTCGAAGTAGCCCTCGACGAGGACCTTCTTGACCGTCTCCTTGATCTGCGTCTCGAACACGCCCTTCACGAAGGTCTTGAGTATGCCCATCGGCTTGACGTGGGTGAAGCCGTTCGGGCTCTCGCGCCGCAGGTAGGAGTCGACCTCCTCGTTGTACCCGTCGAGGACGAGCACCTCGGTACCGCCGAACAGCTCGCGTATGTCCATGGATACGGCGTTCTCGTGGCGCTCGCGGAGCAGCCGCTCCCTGTCGCGCTCGTACTGCGTGACGACTCGCTTGCGGTATTCCTCGATATAGTCCATGCGCTGCCGCTTGGTATCGGGCTCGTAGATGGCGTCGCGCTTGGTCAGCCTGATCAGGGCGAGCAGGTTGTCGCTGGACAGGCGGTACGAGAGTATCTTGTTCAGGGTCGAGAAGAGCTTGGCGATCTTGCCGGCCTGGCTGGCCGCGGTCGCCGGCGCGTGGCGCTCGAAGACCTTCATCGTCTTCCTGAGCAGGTTCTCCGAGAACGAGAAGCCGATCAGCAGGTAATAGGCGTCGATGAGCTCGGGCAGGACCTGCTCGCCGGCGCAGGGCTGGAAATCGGGGCGGTAGCGGGAGTCGTCGAGGCTGGCGCCGGGGTCGAAGAATCCGAGGGTGCGTTCCCAGTCGTGCCTGCAGACCTCGATGAAGCGCTCGACCTCGTGCAGGTCTGCGTTGAGCGGCCCGTCCGACAGCGCGTCGAGGCTCTTGAGGAAGCGCTGGAAATCCCTGGCCACCGCCTCCTGCTCCTCGTCGTCCCTGACGGCGTTCTCGATGCGGGCCTTCATGCCGTCGTAGGCGAAGCTCTCCTTCTTCTCGAGCTCCTGCGGCGGCAGCTCGAGGTCGACGAGGTAGTCGAAGTAGCGCCTGGAGACGCGCAGGTCCGGATGGGCGAGGGTCCGGTCCGCCAGGTCCATCAGCGGCTTTATCGCCTGGCAGAACAGGTACAGGTCCTGCGCGAAGCCGGTCATCACGAGGTTGTTCTTGAAGCGGTAGTACGGCGGCTTGATCGACGAGATGACCGAGTAGATGCGCTTCAGCTCGCCCTTCGCGCCCGTATCGAGACCGAGCAGGCCGCGGAAGAACGACAGGATAGCCTGTAGTATGCCCATGGCCGTCTATTCTACGGCAGGTTGGCCTCGGCGACAAGCGCAAGCGGCTTCGGGCGCTACGAACCTTATCGGTTCCCGGCGACGACGGCTAGGCCCGGCGACGACGGCTAGGCCCGGCGACGACGGCTAGGCCCGGCGACGACGGCTAGGCCCGGCGACGACGGCTAGGCTCGGCGACGACGGCTAGGCTCGGCGAGCTTCCTGCAGCCAGTCTTCAGACGAGCCGTAGAGCAATGAGCGGTGGGCGAAGACCGGCGCTCCCGAGGCTACAGCCAGGGCGAGCGCGTCGGACGGCCGCACGTCGCGGACCCAGCTGCGGAAGCCCTTCGAGTACTCGAGCCTGGCCAGGAAGCCGTCCTCGTCGGCTCCGTACAGGCCGTAGACCTCTACCCGACGGATCGCGATGCCTTGTTCCCTGAGGACCTGGACCAT
>QKAK01000015.1 GCA_003247225.1 Spirochaetota bacterium
CGCCTCGACGCTGATTCCTGTCATCGTTTCTTCTCCTTGGGGATGCCGACGTAGTCGATGGCCACCACCGTGATATCGTCGTCCAGCCGCCCGCCCGCGAAGGCGCTCGCCGACTTGACGACCGCTTCCACCGTCTCGGCGGCGCTCGAATCCTTGTTCTCGGCCAGGATGCGCACCAGGCGCTCCTTGCCGTACCGCTCGCCGCGCACGCTCTCCGCCTCGACGATGCCGTCGGTGCTGATCAGCACGCGCGAGCCGGGCGGCAGGGCCAGCTTCCTGGTCTTCAGGTAGGGCTCGATATTCTTTACGAAGCCGAGCATCTTGCCCTCGCCCTGGGTCTCTATCACCGAGTCGAGGCCGGGCGACCGGAAGAACATAGCGGGGATGCCGCAGTTTATGAAGTAGATGGACCCCTTGTCGAGGGCCAGGAAGCCGAACATGCCGGAGAAGAAGGTCCCTCGCGGCAGGCGCTCCTTGATGAAGGCGTTCGCCCTGGCTACCAGCTTGACGAAATCCTTCTCCTCCTTGAGGAGCGTGCGTATCATCGACTTGAGGATGACCATCGACATACTGGCGTTGAGGCCCTTGCCCGATATATCGCCGACCACGAAGAACCAGCGGTGCTCCGAGATGCGCACCGAGTCGAACAGGTCGCCGCCGAGGCCGCGGGGCGACTGGCAGACGAAGGACACCGCGACGCCCGGATGGTCGACGGGGTCGATCTTCTCCTGGATCGACTTGACTATCTGGTCGGCCAGGCCGATCTCCTTCTCCACGGTGCCGAGCAGCGACTCGCGCGCCACGTGGCGGGCGTAGTACGCGACGACGAAGAGCTTGCCGTGCACCGCGTCGAAGGCGGCGTAGTCCTGGGCGTCGTAGTCGGCGCCGGAGCGCTTCGGCCCGAAGGCGAACAGGCCGACGACGCGTCGGCCTTCCTTGGCTATCACGATCGCCTCGGCGCCGATCACCTCGAAGAAGCCGAGCAGGACCGGCTTGAGCTCCGCGAAGGAGGCGTCGGCCACGACGTCCGTCTTGAGCATGACGCGCCTATCGACCGCGGCGAGCGCCTCGAGCGCCGGCGAATTCGGGGTCGTGACGATCTCGTCGTCGTCGTCGGGGTAGATGCGCCGCAGGTTACCGGCGTCGTCCTCCGACAGCACGGCGAGCCACGAGCAGCCGAACGACTCGACCATGATGGCCGACAGCTCGCCGAGCACCGATTCGCGCCCCGCCGACAGGTCCAGGTGCGCTATCGCGGCCTCGAGGTCCTCCCTGGAGGCCGCGTCGTGCTCCGAGCCCATCCTGCCGCGCGCGAACGACTCGGCGCCCCTGCCGAGCAGCAGGAAGGCGATGGCGGCTATGCCCATCGCGGTCGCGCCGGCCTGGGCCCTGAACAGGAACGCCACGGCCACGACCGCCCCGAGCGGCAGCGCGAAGACGGCGACGATGGCCAGCCACGCGCCGACCGACTTGACCACGACCCTGGGCTGGAACACGCGGGTCGACGAGAAGGCGTACGAGGCGGCGAGCACCGCGAAGAGCGTATTGACCGCCGACAGCGGGTACGCCGCCTTGAGTATGCCGGTAGGCCCGACGATAGCGAATACGTAGCCCCAGGCCACGCTGAACAGGAGGCCGGCGGCCATGACCGCGAGGTGCTGCCTGTAGACGCGGCTCTTCGTGATGAACGAGCGCGCGGCCATGGTCAGGGCCGCGGCCAGCCCGATTACGAGGCCGGCGATGGACAGCAACCGATGGTAGTCGCCCTCGAAGCGTATGTACTCCAGCTCGAAGCGCTTGACCTCGACGATATACGCGTCGGTGAAGACGAAGGCCCATACGGCCGCCGCGCCGACTACGACCAGCGCCAGGTCGAGGATGAAGAGCCGCTTGGCGTACGGATAGCCTATGGCCAGGCGCAGGAAGGCCAGGTACGAGGCGATGACGCCGGCGCCCGCCGCCCGTACGAGCGCGAGGGCCGCCCCGGGGTAATCGATCGACAGCATATAGCCCGTAGCCAGGAGCAGCGCGTACGCGATGCTGAAGAACGCCGCGGCGCGGAACGCGCGGACGCCGGGCCGGGCGCCCTTGACCGCGAAGGCGGCCGCCGCGGCGAGCAGCGCCGCCAGGTAGGTGAAAAGCGTCAGTCCCATAACCGTCCAACCTTGGCCGCGAGTATCGTGATGTCGTCGCGAAGCGACGCCTCGGCGTTGTATGTCTCGCCGAGGGTGGCCAGGCGCTCGACGAGGTCGTCTATGCTCGAGTCGACGGCGCCGCCCATCAGCTTGGCGAACTCGGGCGACTGGTCGATCGCCAGCCCGTCGGCGTCCGTTATCTCGGTCAGGCCGTCGGTCGTCAGCGCGATGACGTCGTCGGTACGCAGCTCCATCTCCTCGACCTCGACCGAAGCCACCGGCACCAGGCCGACGATGCCGCAGTTCGAGGCGAGCCGCTTGACCACGGGCCCCTTGACGGTGCGCACGACCAGGTACTGGTCCGGCATGGCCGCGTTGACGTAGCGCAGGCGCTTGGCCCCGACGTCGACCAGGCCGAGGAACATCACCACGTACTTATCCTCGAGGCCCATGCCCCGGATCGCCCGGTCGCAGGAGCGGACGAGCGCGGCCAGGTCGGCCTTGTCGCCCGCGGCGCGTATCGTGTTGATCACGACGCCCATCACGAGGGCCGCGGCCAGGCCCTTGCCGGATACGTCGCCCATCACGAGCAACGTACGGTCGTCGTCGATGCGGATCGCGTCGTAGAAGTCGCCGGATACGTTGACCAGGGGCCGCCAGTACGCCGCGAGCGTCAGCTTCGGCTGCTCCGGCAGCATCTCCGGCAGGAAGGTGCGCTGCGTCTCGGCTATCTGCCGCCATTCCTTGGTCAGGGCCGCGATGTCGAACAGCTTAGCCACCGTCAGCACGCGGTCGAAGAAGATCAGGAGCTCGCCGTACAGCACGCGGTAGGCGTCGTGGTCGGCGTACGGGCAGACCCGCGAGAACACGAACAGGTAGTAGCCCCTGCAGAGCACGAAGAAGCCGCGCGCGCCCTGGCTCGACACCGTCAGGTTAAGCCGCTCGTCCATGAACACGAGGCCCTCGGACAGCTCGCGGAAGTTTCGCTTGAGGGTCGGCACCAGGCCGGGATCCGCGGTCAGCGCCGCCGGGCTCGAGTAGACGACCTCCCAGGTATTGCTGCGGATCAGCACGACCGACGCGTCCAAGGACAACTCGAGGCTCTCCCGGATGGCGGAGACGAACTCGGGCATCGTGAAACAGGTCCGGATCCGCTCGACGAAGTCCATGAACAGCTTCGAGACGCCGCGGCCCAGGATCAGGCGGTACAGGCGATCGTCGAGAGAGGACGAGATCGCGCGCCTGGCGATGAATACCATAACGAAGGCGACCACGCTCGAGACCGCCGTACCGACGATGCCCGACCGGGCGCTGGCTATGAACACGATGGTAGCGAACGCCAGCGCCGCGATCGTCCACGATACGGCCGAAACCGTAGTCTTGGCTCTGCGATAATCCAAGTAAACCACCCCTACGATAGAGCTTGGAAGCGTCTCATGGTCTCACAGGCCGCGGTCGCTGTCAATCGAAGCGGTACTTTTTCGGCGGCAAGCATGGTGTTACGAAGCTTAGGTATCGGAATACTCGCGAATCGTCGCGCGGCCGAAGCTAGCGCCTCGCCGATCGCGGCGGGCCGTTTCGGATTAAATAGTCCCTCTGAGCGTCTGTTTCTACGTTATCGGATAACTAAGCTTCGTAACACTCTAGGCTATTCGGCCCACTCGACGCGAAACGCGATAGGCTCCGCCAGCACCATCGCATCCAACGCCGGCACCGATACCGACACGGAGCGCCCCCCCGGCAAGGCCTTCGCCGCGCCCGACAGCCCGAGTACGGGCCCCGGCAGCGATACGCGTAGCTCCAGGGATCGCCCGTCGATGGCCGCGGCCGCGGTCTCGCCGAGGAGGCCGGCCAGCATCGATCGATACTCCGCGACGCTGACGGGGTTGTCGTAGAGGGCGGGCGGCTGCAGCGACTCGAGCAGGTCGGCGTCGACGCCCGGGAACAGACTTACGAGGGCCGGCGCGGTATCGCGGCCCAGCCTGAATTCGAGCGACGCGCGGCCGGGAGAGCG
>QKAK01000170.1 GCA_003247225.1 Spirochaetota bacterium
TGCATCAGCCTGGCTACGATCTGCGGCGATATCTGCATGACGCCGCTCGACAGGGCCCGGATGCTCGCTATCAGCTCGACCGGCGAGATGTCCTTGAGGAGGTAGCCCGCGGCCCCGAGCGACAGGGCCTCCTTGACCTTCCCGTCCTCGTCGTAGGTGGACAGCATCAGTATCCTGACCGCCGGCCATCGCGCCATGATGCTCCTGGTCGCCTCGACGCCGTCGAGCCTGGGCATGAACACGTCCATCAGCACGATGTCGGGCGAGAGTCGGCCTACCATCTCGACCGCCTCGGCGCCGTCGGGGGCGAGCCCGACCACGTCGATGTCCTTGGCGTAGTTCCTGAGCGTCGTCGACAGGCTCTCGCCGAACAGGCGCTGGTCGTCGGCTATGAGTACCCGTATCATGATCCGGCTCCTATCGCGGCGACCCGCGGTTCCGTACGCGCCGCTGACAGCGGGACGGCGACCGACAGCAGGAACCCGCCCTCCGGGGATCGTCCCGTGCGTACCGAGCCGCCGAGCGCGCCTACGCGCTCGTCCATGCCCGATAGCCCGATGCCCTTGGTCACCTCGGCGGCGCCGCGGCCGTTATCCGCGATCGACAGCCGGACGAGCCCGTCGTCGACCCAGAAGCGTATGCGCACCGCGGTGGCCTTGCCGTGGCGCACCGCGTTCGTCAGCCCCTCCTGGATGGCGCGGTACAGCGTCAGGTTGAGCTCGGTAGGCAGGAGCCTCGGCAGGTTGCCGAGCTCCAGGTCGACGTCGATGCCGGCCACCGTCCTGAAGATCGAGACGATCTTATGCATGGCGTGGGCGTTGTCCGCCATGCGCGGCTTCTCGTCGCGCAGCTTGCGCAGCGCCGCACGCGTCTCGTGGAGCCCTTCCTGGGCCTGCTTCCTGGCCGTGCCGACGATGTCGAGCAGGGCTTCCCTGTCGTCGGGCGGCAGGCTGCCCGCCGCGTCCATCAGGGCGATGAGGTTCGTGAAGATGTAGCCCGAGATGTCGTGGATCTCGCGGCTGATGCGGTTACGCTCGCGCTCGGCCGATTCCTCGTCTGCGGTGCGGGCGTAGCCCTGCAGGTTCTTGTTGAGCTCGGCCAGGGTGTCGACGCTGCGTTCCTGCATCCTCAGGGAGCGCCCGAGCGAGGCGTTGACGGAGACGAGCCTGCCTATCGACGCCGCCGCGACGGCGGACATGGCCAGGAAGGCGGCGAGCGCCAGCGTCTCGTCCGGACGGGCCCTGGCCGTCGTCTCGACCAGCTGGCTCGCGCCCATGAAGCCGGGGAAGACCTGCGCGAGCACTATGGCCGCTCCGAGGGCGGCGCAGACGGCGAGGTTGGCCGGGAAGGGGACGAGGGCGCAGGCCTCGACCATCAGCCCGGCCCCGAGCGCCAGCTTGACCGACAGGTAGGCCGCGACGCCGTAGCCTAGCACGACGATCAGGTAGCAGCGCAGGAATGCGATGAAGCCCGATATCCAGGCCTGGCCGACGGCGACCGACAGGACGCTGAGCGCCGCCTGGGCCGCGACGCAGCCGTAGTAGGTGCCGGCGAACCATGGATGATCGGAGCCGCCCCTGAGCGCGAGGTCGAAGAACAGCATGGCCAGGACGTAGCTGAGGGTTATTACGGCGTACGACGCGAGTATGACCGGATCGAGCCTGCGGCGCATGCGTCGGCCTACGGGGCGGGCTCTTCCAGGAGCCGGCGGCATTCGGCGGCCAGGCGGGACGACGCCCAGGGCTTTCGCATGAACGCGTCGAGCGCCCCGGAGGCGCGCAGCGCGTTCAGCTGGTCCTCGTCGGTCTGCCCCGAGACCATGATGGTCCTGATCCTGGGGTGCCGGCTCTTGGCCAGAGTCAGGAATTCGTCGCCCTTCATGCCCGGCATCAGCCAGTCCGAGATGACCAGGACGATCTCGATGCCGTCGGCGGCCAGTTCGTCGAACAGGCCGAGGGCCTCGTCCGCGTTGCTGGCTATCTCGTAGCGATAACCGGGGCCCAACTCCGCGCGCAGCTCCTGGCGCAGCGCCAGGAGGATGATGGCCTCGTCGTCGACGATGAGTATCGCCTTGTCTACGCTCATTGAACGCCTTCCCGTTCGTCCGGCGCCCGCCTGAGCCGCACGCTGAAGACGGTGCGGCCGGGCCGGCTCGTGAACTCTATCTCGCCGCCGTTCTCGCGCGCCAACCTGCGCGCGATGTCCAGGCCGAGGCCCGTGCCCTCGCCGGCGCGCCTGGTCGTGAAGAACGGCTCGAAGACGCGATCGGCTATATCGGCCGGCACGCCCGGGCCGGAGTCGGCGATCGATACGATCACTTCGTCGCCCCGGGCCTCGGCCCGTATCGCTATCTCGCCGCCCGATCGGGCCGCCTGGATCGCCTGGATCGCGTTGTTCAGCAGGTTGAACCAGATACGGTTGATCGCTTCCCGCCGCCCCCAGACGACGATGGCGTCGTCGACGTCGACCGACACCGCGATGCCGCGCTTGATCCGATTATAATATAGATTGAGCAGGCTCGATAGCTCCGGCCGTAATCGAACGGGGCCGGGCTCTTCCTCCTCGCCGCCTCGGGCGTAGGTACGGAGGGCCGATATCACCCGCGAGGACTTGGCCACGGCGTCCTCCATGACGAGCGCGGCGCGGTAGGTGCCGAGCGTCCCGCGGAGGAGGCCCAGGACCTCGCGCCTCCGAGGGCCGGCCAGTATCGTCGAGGCTTCCTCGGCAAGGCCCGTTATGCCCAGCTCGACGATGTCCTCGGCGGCTTCCTCGGGCGCCTCGACGCCCGCCCGTCTCAGGATACCCTCGACGCGCCGCCGTTCCCTCCGCTCCGCTACCGTATCGGCGCTCAGCCTCTCCGCGGCCGACACGGCGCGCTCCCTGGCTCGCCCGACGAAGGCCCGCTCCTCCTCCGAGAGGACGGCGGCGTCGGCGATCGTCCGGTCGAAGCCGCTGCCTAGGTAGCGGAGCTGCAGCCGGGCGGACGCGTCGAGCGCGGCGAGCGGGGTATTGAGCTCGTGCCCTATGCCCGCCATCAGCCGGCCGAGGGCCGCTAGCTTCTCGGACACGAGCATGCGGTCCTGGGCTTCCTTGAGCTCGGCCATCGTGCGTTCCAGCGTCTCGTTGGATTCGAGCAGCCCCGCGTTGGCCCGCTCCAGTTCGCGGGTCCGGGCGGCGACCCGTTCCTCGAGCCCGGCGTTGAGCCGCCTGAGCTCGTTCTCGGCGTTCTTGAGGGCGGTGATGTCGGTGACGATCGAGACGTAGCAGTCGACGCCCTCGTAGTCGACGCGCCGCACGGATACGAGCTGGTGGCGGATCCCGCCGTCAGCCCGGACGCGATAATAGTACGAGTCGATCTTGCCGTCCCGCTTCAGCAGGTCGAGCATCATCGGCCTGTCTCCGGGATCCAGCAGCTCGGTGATTTCCTCGTCGGTCTTTCCGAGCAGCGCCTCCCTGTCGGATAGGCCGCGCTCCTCGAGATAGGTGCGGTTGCAGTCGATGAGGGCGCCGTCGAGCGCGCGGTTGATCACGATGGGGTAGGGAGCCGTGTCGAGTATGGTCCTGAGCGCGGCCTCGCGCTTGGCCGATTCTTCCTGCGCCCGCCTGCGCTCGGCCGCCTGGCATGAAAGCGACACCGCGGTGGCGTAGACGGTCGCGAGCCGTTCGTCGTCCGGGCTCCATGAGCGCGCTGCGCCTCCGGACGTCTCGAGGCTGAAGATGCCCCGGAGCCTGGCGCCGAGCCAGACGGGCGCGTCGAGGAGCGACCCGATGCCGTTCCGCTCGAAATAGGAGGCCGGCAGCTCCGCGGTCCGCGGGTCCAGACGCACGTCCGGGGCCGACACCAGCTCGCCCCTGCGGTGCGAGGCCGCGTAGGCGGGGAACCTTGACGACTCGAGCGACTCGCCGGCCCGGTGCTCGTCGGCGACGGCGTCGTAGAGATCGACGCAGGCGATCTCGGAGTCGTCGTCGCTATACAGCCATACGCTCGACCTGCCGACCCCGAAGCTACGGGC
This sequence comes from Spirochaetota bacterium, assembly GCA_003247225.1. GTDB lineage: Bacteria > Spirochaetota > Spirochaetia > Treponematales > UBA12059 > SZUA-370. Next base: position 4,014 of record QKAK01000170.1, read on the forward strand.
CGCCAGCTCGGTCAGCCCGCGCAGCGACGCGTCGAGGTCCCCGCTCGTAAGCGGCCCGTGGATGATGTACTCGAGTATGGCCTCGTTCTGCTCGCGGGCCCGCCGTTCCCGGGCTACGGACTCTTCCTCGAGGCGCCTGCGCTCGTCCTCGGCGCGCTTGCGGCCGTCGATGTCGACGGCGATGCCGTAGTTGACTAGGCGGCCGTCGGTCCAGCGGATAGCCTTGTTGACGCAATGGTACCAGTGGCCGTTGGCCGGGTTAAAGCCGTCCCAGGCGCATGACGGCTCCGGATGAGGGCCGAAGATGCGGGGAAGGGGGCAGAACTCGCAGGGGGCCGACGATCCGTAGATATACTCGTAGCACGGCTTCGTCCCGGGCTCTCCGAAGAAGCGCCTCATGGCGCCGTTGGCGAAGTACAGCCGATAGGTGTCGGGATCGGAGACGTAGACGGGCAGGTCCATGCCCTCGGTCAGGGTCAGCATCTGCTCGTGCGCCTCGACGGCGGCCAGGTTGGCCTTCATGAGGTCGGTAATATCCTGCCCGACGCCGATGATGAAGTCGAATTCCCCGCCGTTGCCGAATATCGGCCGGCCTTGCCACTGCACGTAGCGCTCGGAGCCGTCGGACGATACGATGCGGTTTACGTTCGTGGTCGAGGAACCGGTACGCGCGATCTGGCCCATCACGTCGCTCGTCCGCGCGCGGTCCGACTCGGGTACGAAGCGCTCGAGGTAGGGGCTGCCGATCGCGGAGGATTCGTCGATGGCGAGCGCGTCGAGCATGGCCCGGTTCATGGCCCGTACGAGCCCGTCGGCGCCTATCGCGACGCAATAAGCGGGAGAGGCGTCGAAGAAGGCCTTGTAGACCGAGTCGTCTACCTGGGCTCCTTTTTTAGATCCCATGGAGCGAGTATTGTCCGGGGCCTTCGCGTTGTCAAATCAATCGCTTCGGGCCTTAGGTCGTTTCCTCGCCTCCTTAGAGGACGGGAACGAGGGCATGATAGCCGGCAGGCTCTCCCGTATGGCCTTGAAGAGCAGCCTGAGCGCGTCGAGCATGACCTTCCTGGTCGCCTCGTCGAGGCCCCGGAGCGTCTTGGCGACCGTTATCGAGCTCTTTAGCCAATCGCCGCTCAGCTCGGCCAGGGTCCTCGCCTCCGTCGCCGACAGGACGTCGAAGACGGCGTCGATGAACAGCTCCCGCTGGGCCGGCTCCATCGCGCCGACCCATTCCTTGAGGGTACGGTCGACGAACAGGCTCTCGTCCGTAACCTGCTGGACGGTGATGAAATCGGTTCCGAGCACGCTCCAGGAGTACGGATCGTGCTGCATGAGCCCGCTCTCGGTGCTCTGCACGACGGTGTAGCGCTCCGCGTGCTCGAGCAGCATGCCGATGATCGACGACTGCGGGACGAACGATCGTATCCGGTCCCGTACGTTCCCGTAGCCGTCGCGGGCGATCACCGAGGCGTCGAAGCCGGGGCCGTCGTTGTTATAGACCTCGCTGACGCGGCGCTGGGTCCTCGGGCGGCAGAACGACGCGGCGTAGACGGCGAGGTTGCCGCCCTTCGAGTGGCCCCCGAGGCGCAGCCGCCCCCTCAGGCCCGACGCGACCCGTTCAAGGTACGCGACGGCCGCCTCCTGCGCAGGCACCGGCGTCATGAAGCTCATGTTGAAGTCTTCTTTCCAGCCGACGAGGGTGTGGTCGGTCCCGCGGTACGCGACGTAGGCGCGGCCGTCCCCGGTAAGCGCGGTGACGGCCGCGAACTGCTTCTCGCGCCCGATGTCGATGACGTTCTCGTAGGCGCACAGCCGCATGGAGCCGAAGCGCTCGGAGGCGGCCAGGGCCGCTAGCAGGTCGCGGTCGTCCCCGTCCCTGAACGCCGCGGCCCCGGACTCCGCTAGCCCGGCGGCCGCCTCGGCAATGGTCGGGCCCTTCCTGGTCGCCGAGGGCGGCACGACGCCGTCGAACGGCACGTAGGCGAGCACGCTGAGTATCAGGCTGTCCACCGCGTTGAAGGGGCTCGCGGTCAAGGGCAGGTCGCCGCGCCAGCGAAGGTAATCGAGGATGTTGGCCATGGACGTCCTAGCTCCTCGACCGTTCGGCGAATTCGGCCCACGCGGACGGGTCCTCGCCGGCCGCCGCGAGCCTGCCGTCGCGCACGATCGGCGTCCTGAGCAGGCTCGGGTCCGATAGGATCTCCTCGCGGGGATCGTAGTCCATATAGGCCAGGCCCCTGTCCTTGAAGCGCTTGGAGCCCTCGTCGATGAGCGAGCCTAGGCCGACGGCGGCGGAGATGGCGTCGAGCTCGCCGGCGCTGACGCCTTTCTCGACCAGGTCGACGAAGTGGTACGCTACGTCGCGTTCCTTGAAGAAGCGCTCCGCCTTGCGCGTAGCGGCGCACTTGCGGGTACCGAATATCTGTAGGGCCATGCGTAGCCTCCCGGCGGCGCGGACGCGCCGATGCAACGGTTTATTGCCAAGTATACTAAATTTCTGTATTCTTGCGACATGACGTTACACGGCGGCGGGCGGATTATATCGACGATCAAGGATCAGGTATATTCCGTCATCAAGGAAAATATACTGAACGAGAACCTGAAGCCCGGCCAGCGCATCCAGGAGCTTCAGATCGCCAAGGAACTCAACGTCAGCCGCTCGCCCGTGCGTAGCGCCATCAACGAGCTGATAGGCGAGGGCCTGCTCGAGTCCATCCCGAATAAGAGCGTGACCGTCCGCCGGATGTCGGAGAAGGACATCCTCGACGCGTACGAGTTCAGGCTGGTGGTCGAGGGCTTCGCGGTGCAGCGCGTGATCGAGCTCATGGATGACGGTATCGCCGCGAGCCTCGAGCGTTTCAGGGATCGGTTCGCCGAGACGGCCGACTACAGCCAGATCCAGGATTACGTCAAGATCGATACGGATTTCCACGAGTTCCTCGTGAACACCGCGGGCAACAGCATCTTCAAGGAAGCGCTCGGCCGCGTCGCGGTGATGATCACCCCTTTCCGGATATTCTCGCTATCGAGCCAGCAGCGTTTCCTCGATTCCATCGAGGAGCACACGGGCCTCATCGACGCGATGCTCAGGCGCGACGCCGCCGGGGCCTCCGAGATCTGCAACGCCCACCTGCGACTGGCTAAGGAAGAGATCATCAAGCACCTCCGCGCCGCGGTAAACGCGGGCTAGCCTCGACGAACGGCGGACCGGCCGCCTATCCTTACCCTTCCATCCGCCGGCGTCGCCGTTCGGTACGCGCCGCCCTCGTCCCGCCGACGGGGGCGCCCCGTCCTCCTTCGCGGCCGCGCTCCCTGACCGATCGGGCGCGGCTCTCTCCGTATTCCTAACAACGTATCGAACGCGAAGAAAATGATTGACAAGCCAAAATGCGGGTGTATTATGTATACATAATACATTCAGTGCAGTCAGCCTATGCGATCAACCTGCCGCGAAGGAGCAGCTATGCATATAGCGTTGCCCTATGATAAGGGCCATATACAAATGAAGGTCGACGACGGAAGGGTAGCCGGCGTCCTGACGGTGCCGGCCAGCGCCGGCGACAGGCGGGACGAGGCCGAGATCGTCCGCGCGGCCCATCGCTCGCCCATAGGCTCGAAGCCGCTATCTGAACTCGCCGTCGGCAAGAAGCGCGTCGTCGTCATCACGAGCGACCACACCCGGGCCGTGCCGAGCGCCCTGACCCTGCCCATCCTGCTCGAGGAGATACGCAAGGGCAGCCCGGACGCCGACGTCACCGTGCTCGTAGCCACGGGCCTTCACCGAGGCATGACTCGCGAGGAGATGGAGGCCAAGTTCGGCGAGGGCTTCTGCGCCCGCGAGCGCATCGTCAACCACGACGCGTACGACCGGGACGCGTTCGTCGACCTCGGCGTATTGCCGTCGGGCAGCAAGTGCGAGATCAATAAGCTGGCGGTCGAGGCGGACCTGCTGGTCGCCGAGGGCTTCATCGAGCCGCATTTCTTCGCCGGCTTCTCCGGCGGCAGGAAGAGCGTGCTGCCCGGCGTCGCGTCTCAGGACTGCGTGAACATCAACCATAGCGCGTACGCCATCACCGGCGTGCTCGACGGCAATCCCATCCACGAGGACATGATAGAGGCGGCCAGGCTCGCGGGGCTCGCCTTCGTGTTCAACGTGCTCCTCGACGAGGAGAAGCGCGTGATCGCCGCCTTCTGCGGCGACGCCGACGCGGCCCACCGGGCCGGCTGCGAGTTCCTGCTAGGGCGCAGCGGCGTAGACCCGGTCAAGGCCGATATCGTCGTCACGACGAACGGAGGCTATCCGCTCGACCAGAACCTGTACCAGTGCCCGAAGGGCCTGGACGCGGCCCTGGCCTGCGTGAACGACGGCGGCGTGATCATACTCGCGGCCGCCTGCCGGGACGGCCTCGGCGGCGAGAATTTCGGGCGGATGATGCTCGAGGGTACGCCCGAGGAACTGCTCGAGCGCGTCCTCGCGACCGCGCCCGAGAAGACCGTATCCGAGCAGTGGTGCGTGCAGCGCTTCGCTGACGCGCTGATCAAGTACAGGATCATACTCGTGACGACCGGGCTGGATCGCTCCGTCGTCGAGGGCATGAATTTCATATTCGCGGGGACCGTGGAGGAGGCGCTCGCCAAGGCGTACGCGCTGACCGGCCCCGCGTCGAAGGTCGCGATCATACCGGACGGCGTTTCGGTGATCGTGAGGAGGTAAGGCAATGGCGGACATGGCGAAGGCCATCAAGAACCATGAATCGGATAACGTGGCTACGGTATTCGACGTGGTACGGGCGGGAGCGGACGTCAAGGTGTTCGACAAGAAGGGGAACACCGTCGTGATGAAGGTGTCGAACGATATCCCGTACGGCCACAAGGTCGCCCTGGCGGCGATCGCGGTCGGCGAGCAGGTCACGAAGTACGGCGAGGAGATCGGCGTCGCGACCAAGGCCATACGGCCCGGCGAGCACGTGCATATCCATAACATCGACAGTATCCGCGGCCGCGGCGACTGGTCCGCGAAGGGAGGTAAGTGATGCCCAGCTTCCAGGGATACGTCCGCGAGGACGGCAAGGTCGGAACCAGGAACTACGTAGCCATCATCCCTTCGGTCGTCTGCTCGGTCGAGGTCGTCGAGGCCATCGTCGCAAACACCGTGATGACCCAGGGCATCATCCACCACCAGGGCTGCTGCCAGACGCCGCCCGACCTCGAGCGAGTCACCGACTGCCTGATCAAGATCTGCGAGAACCCCAACGTCGGAGCGGCCCTGATCGTCAGCCTCGGCTGCGAGGGCGTCGACACGAACCGCCTCGAGGCGGCGGCGCGCGCCACCGGCAAGCCGATCGAGCGCATCAACATCCAGGAGCTCGGCGGCACGAGCGCCGCCATCGCCGCCGGCATCAACGCCGCCCAGCGCCTCGTCATGGCGATCTCAGGCCTGCAGCGCGAGACGGTCGACATGTCCCGCTTCGTGATGGGCATCAAGTGCGGCGCCTCCGACACGACCTCGGGCGTGGCGTCCAACCCGGTGATAGGCTACGTCGCCGACAGGATCGTCGACCTGGGCGGTACCGTGATCTTCGGCGAGACGACCGAGTTCATCGGCGCCGAGCACATCCTGCAGCGGCGCGCCAAGGATCCGCGCGTCGCCTCCGAGATAGCGCGCATCGTCACCGAGATGGAGGACCGCGCCAAGGCGATCGGCGTCGACATGCGCAAGGGCCAGCCGACCCCGGGCAATATCGAGGGCGGGCTCTCGACCATCGAGGAGAAGTCGCTCGGCGCCATCGTAAAGTCGGGCACCAGGACCATCGAGGGCGTGATCGGCTATACCGAGGCGCCGACGGGCAAGGGGCTGTGGATCAAGGACTCCCCGGGCCGCGAGATCGAGCTGCTGTCCGGCATGGCCGTAGGCGGCGCGCAGGTCATCCTGTTCTCCACCGGCCGCGGCGCGCCCCAGGGCTTCCCCGTGGTGCCGGTCATCAAGATCTGCGGGAACCCCGTGACCTTCGCGAGGATGCAGCAGGACATGGACGTCAACGCCGGCCTCATCGTCGACGGTACGCGTTCCATCGAGGACGTCGGCGAGGAAGTCTTCCAGCAGCTGATCCGGGTAGCCTCCGGCGAGACGACGAAGGGCGAGTCGATCAAATATACGAAGTCGATGGACTTCTACTGCTTGGGGCCCGTTATCTGATAGGCGATTCGCCGGTGCCGTCGGCTCCGGCTTTTATAGCACCATTCTAAGGAGCGAACGAGATGACTGACGTTAACGTCGCTAGAGTAGTCATCGGTCTCGTCGTCGCCATGGCGATAATCATCGTCTCGGTGACCAAGACCAAGATCCACGTGTTCCCCGCGATGATCATCGGCGCGCTGGCGGCCGGCCTCGTAGCCGGTATCGCGCCCGCGGACGTGATCGCCAACATCATCAGCGGTTTCGGCGGGACCATCGGCAGCATCGGCATCATCATCGGCTTCGGCGTGATGATGGGCGCGATCTTCGAGGTATCCGGCGCCGCCAAGCGCATGGCGCTGACCTTCATCAAGATGCTCGGCAAGGGCAAGGAAGACATCGCGATGGGCATCACCGGCTTCATCGTGTCCATACCGGTCTTCTGCGACTCCGCCTTCGTCGTCCTCTCGCCGCTGGCCAAGTCCCTGTCCAGGAACACCGGCAAGAGCCTCATCCGGATCAGCTGCGCCCTCGGCGCCGCGCTCCTCGTGACGCACTCCCTCGTTCCGCCGACTCCGGGCCCGCTCGCGATCGTCAACTACTTCAAGCTCGACCTCGGCATGTTCATGATCTACAGCCTGATAGCCTCGGTCTTCATCGCCATCGGCGGCCTCGTCTACGCCCGCTGGGTAGGCAAGAAGCTGTTCAAGCTGCCCGACCCGAACGATTCGTCGAAGCTGATCGACAGGCCGTACACGGACGCCGAGCTGGAGACCCCCGAGCAGCTCGTCCATGAGAACCTGCCCGGCACCTTCATCTCGTTCGCCCCGATCCTGATCCCGATCGTGCTGATCCTCCTCAACACGGTCACGACCGTGCTCGGGGTGACCGGCGCGGCCAAGACCGTCGTCGCCCTCCTCGGCCACCCCGTGGTCGCGGTCGGCATCGGCCTCCTGATCGCCATCTACGGCCTCGCCGGTAAGATGGACCGCAAGGAAGTCGTAGGCATCCTGGACGACTCGATCAAGCAGGCCGGCATCATCGTGTTCGTGACCGGCGCCGGCGGCGCCCTCGGCGCGGTGCTCAAGGCCTCCGGCGCGGGCAACGCCATCGCGGAGGCGCTCGTCGCCGCGCATATCCCCGGCATCCTGCTGCCGTACCTGATGGCCTTCCTGCTGCGCATCGTCTCCGGCTCCGCCACGGTCGGCATGCTGACCGCAGGCTCGATCACCGCGCCCATCCTCCTGTCGATGGCCGGCGTCAACCCGTACATGGCCGGCCTCGCCTGCTGTATCGGCTCGATCGGCATCACCAACCTGCACGACAGCTACTTCTGGGTCGTCAACCGCACCACCGGCCTGACCGACGTCAAGGAGATGTTCCTGCACTGGTTCGGCGCCGTCCTCGCCCTGTCGGCCACCGGAGCCGTCGTCCTGTTCGTGATGAACTTCGTCGTGGGCAAGATCGCGTAAGCGACCGGGCCTCTCGGGTACAATCAACCGTAAGACCCGCCGGGCGCAGGCTCGGCGGGTCTTTTCCTTACTTACGTAGCCATGCCGGCTTGACATCCGCCAGGGACGGGCCGATGATTGGCGTAGCCCGGCGATGTCGGCCGGGCATACCGGAGGAGGCGGGATGCACGCTCGTAGATCCGTAGGCGCGTCCGCCGTCGCGCTGGCCCTGCTCGCGGCGCTAGCCGCTCCGTGCGCCGCCGCCCCGAGGGTGGCGGTGCTGCCGCTCGAGAACCGTTCCGGCGACCCGCGCTACGATTATATAGGCGGCATCGCCCAGGGCCTGATCCTGTACGACCTATCCTCGAGCGGGGCGGTGGAGCTGGTGGACCGCGACGCGATCGACGCGCTGCTCAGGGAGCGGGAGCTATCGCTTTCCGGGATAGCCGCGGCTCCGGCCGAAGGCTTCGAGGGCGTGAGCGCCGCCGACTACGTATTGGCAGGCGAGTACGCGATGCTGCGCGACGAGCTGCTGCTGACCCTGAAGCTGATCGACGTGCGCGACTCCAGGGTGACCACCTTCTCGGACGCGGGCTCCACGGAGAACCTGGTCCACGGGCTCGTCGAGGACGTCGTCGAGCGGCTGTCGGGCGCGAGGCCGGCGATAGCCGAGCCGGGCCGGAGCCGGTCGATACTGTCGCTGCGCGACGAGACGCCAGGGACGATAGCCCTGTTCTCCGGGCTCGTCGACGCCCGCGTGACGCTGGACGGCGAATTCATAGGCTATACGACCGGTGACCGCCGCGTCCCGTTCATCGTCGAATCGGTTGCCCCGGGCGTCCACGAGCTGTCGACCGACCTCGGCGCCGACTTCGGCGTCATCATCCTGCCTGAGATCCGTTTCGAGCGATGGCGAGAGCTGGTCAAGGTGCAGTCGGGCCGACGCGCCACGGTCGTGGACGAGAGCGCGCACTTCAACGACGGCCTCTACCGGCTTCGGGAGCTGCTCGACGACGACGCCGCGGTCGCGTTCGGCGCCGACGGCGCGTACCGGACGGAGCGGTCGTTCTCGTTCGTCGACCGGGGCGGCGTCGAGCGGCGCTGCGCCGTCGTCGTCGAGCTGCGCGCCCCCGAGGGGGGCGGGTCGACCGGCGGCGGTACGCTCGCGGCCGTAGTGGACGGCGAGCGCGCCGAACTGGCTCTGCCGTGGTCGGCCGACGCCGAGACCGAGGCGTCGCTGGTCGTCGGCATAGTCGAATTCACGGCGACGGTCGACGCCCGGTACGGCCGGGTCGAGCTCGAGCTGGAGGCCGACCGCGCCGACGTCGAGCAGGGCATGCACCGGGCGCGGCCGTAGGCGACGAGCCGGCCCGGCGATCGGCTACTCTATCTTGAACTTCATGACCTCGCCGAGCAGGGCGCCGATGCTGTCCTTGTTGGCGCGGCTTATATCGTTGACGCGGGTGACGGCGACGGTGATCTCCTCGACGCCGCGGGCCATCTCGCTCATGCTGCCCGAGACCTCGTCGCTGATCCTGCCGAGGTTGGCGCTCTCGCCTATGATCTCCTTGGAGCCGGCCAGCATCTCGCGCGAACCCGCCTTCACCTTATCGGTCACGTCGTTCAGCAGGCCTATGGCCTCGAGTATCTCCTTGCTGCCCGCGCCCTGCTCGTCCATCGCGTTCTTGATGGCGTCCTCCCGCCCGGCGACGGCCTTTATGTTCTCGTCGATAGCCTCGAACTGGCGGAGCACCACGTCGGTAGCGCCAGAGATGCTCTCCATCGCCTCGCGGATACGCCCGAGCGAGGCGCTGACCGTCTTCGCCTGCTCGCCGGACGACTCGGCCAGCTTGCGTATCTCGTCGGCGACCACGGCGAAGCCCTTCCCGGCGTCGCCGGCGTGCGCCGCCTCGATCGCGGCGTTCATGGACAAGAGGTTCGTCTGCTTGGCGATCGCCTGGATCATCTCGCTGATCTCGAGGAGGCCCTCCGATTCCTTCGCCACGTCCCGCAGGCTCGCGGAAACCGAGGATAGGTCGGAACGGCCGCCCTCGGAAGACTGGGCCAGGCGCCTGACGTCGTCCGCGTTCTTGGCGAGCGAGCTCGTGACCGAGGCGATGTTGGCGAGCATCTGCTCGATGGCGGCGGAGGACTGGGTGACGCTCGAGGCCTGCTGGTCGATGTGCTCGTCCAGCCTCTCGATCACGCCGGTGATGCTCTCCATCGTCGCGTTGGTCTCGGTGACGCTCGAGGCCTGCCGCAGGGTCTGGCTCTCGATGCTCTGGATATTGGCGCTGATCTGGTGGATCGACGCGGCCGTCTCGTTCATGTTCGACGACAGTTCCTGGCCGACGCCGGAAAGCTTCTCGGCCTGCTCCCGTATCGCGGCTACGAGATCGCGCACCTTGTCTATCGTCATGTTGAAGTACGCCGCCATGCGGCCTATCTCGTCCCTCGAGCGGACCTCGAGGCGCTTGGTCAGGTCTCCCTCTCCCTCGGCTATGTCCTTGAGCATCGACACCGTCTGGGCTATAGGCTTGACGACGCGGCTGGTCATGAGGACCAGGAAGGCGCCGTAGGCGAACATGAAGACGGCTCCGGCGACGGCCAGGAACCGTAGCTGGTCGTACGACGAGGCGAACACTTCCTCCTCCGCCTGGGTGAAGGCCATGAACCAGTTGTGGAGTATCTTATCGGGCGAGATGTCTACCCGCTCGGTGTAGTAGTACTTATTGACGCCGCCGAACTCGCCGGCGAAGTTACGCTCTCCCTTGATGGCGCGCGTGGTCAGCGGGGCCATGGCCGCCTGGGCGTCGGCGTTGAGTATTACTTTGGGATCCTCGTGAGCCAGGATGGCCCCGCGGTCGTCGAAGAAGACCATTCGGCCGGTATCTCCCACCTTGAGCGGCTTGAGGAAAAGCTCGGTGAAATAACTCATCTTAGGCGAAATGTTCGCGACACCGAGTATGTCGCCCTCTTCGTCCCGGACCGCCGCCGAGATGACGAAGATGGGCGTGCCGCTCAGCAGGCTCGGGTAGACCTCGCTGATGAAGTAGTCCTTGCCGCCGGCTATCGCCGCGATGTAGCTCATCTGCTTGCCGCCCTTGCCGACGGTGCCCCCGCCTACCGTGTCGGCGAAGAACTGGCCAGGCTCGACGCGCGCCGTCGACCCGGCGAAGGCGACGTCCGCGGCTTCCGGCGCGAGCGAGGCCAGCACCATGTTCTCGTAGTAGGGATAGAGCGAGTGGATGCCCTTCATATAGGCGATGGCCTCGTCCCGCGCCCCGGGATCGCCCGGGGACGCGCAGGCCGCGACCACGCGTTCATCCCGGGCTATCATCTCGACGACGCGGACCTGGTCGCCTATCCAGTTCTCGAGCGCGACGCCGCTGACGTCGAGGAAATGGCCGGCGGTCTCCTCCTGTATCCTTCGCTGATCTGTCTTGTCGACCAGGTAGCTGGTAACGGTAAGGACGGACAGGAATACGGCGAGGATGGACAGCCCCCAGCCGAGGAAACGGGATTTTATACCGCCCCTGTACGTTTCAACGCTACCCGAATTCTTTTTCATAGGAGTCTCCCGGTATGCGGCGATGGCGAATACCGTAACGATAGGAGATTCCTATTGGCTTGTCAAAAACGCTCAGGAAGCCTTGAGGCCGTCGAGCAGTATGCGCAGGTCGCGCAGCGTCGTATCGAGCGATATGTTGTCGTAGAGCGCGCTGTGGACCGTGGCGGCCTCGACGAACGAGAACAGGGTGAAGGCCATCGACTTGGCGTCCATCGGGCGCAGCTCGCCCGAGTCGACGCCGGCCCGCAGCACCCGCTCGAGCCCTACGCGCAGGGCGCGCACGTGCTCCTGCACGTCGAACTCGACGCCGGGCACCTCCCGCTTCGGATGGAGCAGGAAGTCGAGCACGAGTATCATGCGCTCCTTGTCGAGGATGGCGACCCGCTCGAGGAATTCCATGACGCGCAGCAGCTTGCCCGACGGCGCGAGTGTGACGTCCGCCGCCGCCGCCGCTATCTCGGCGTCGAGCCGCTTGAAGACGTCGGCGAGGGCGTAGTCTATGATCTGCCCGACGTTCCTGAAGTACTGGTAGATGGTCGTTCGTCCGATACCGCACAGCGCGGCTACCTTGCCGAGCTTGAGCTCCCTGAATCCGTCGCGTACCAGCACCGAGACGGTCTTATCGGCTATATCCTTACGGCGCGCGTCGTAATCGACTATTTTAGGCATCGGATCTCCTCGTAGCGAGGCCATTATAGGGTTCTTGATCGTCCGCGATCAACCGCCGCCGCGGCCGAGACGCGGGCCTAGGAGCGATTCGCCGGCCTAGGAGCGATCGGCGGCTATCAGCGCCCAGAGCCGCCAGGCGGCCTTGGCCTTCTGGTTGGCGTTGAGCGGCTCCGAGTGGGCCGACGAGCAGTCCCACCATCGGCCGGGATTGGCGTCCTGCCACTCCGCCGCCCAGTTGCCGCCGTCGTAGCCGCAGGCGTCGTCGACGTTCAGGTCGCCGTAGTAGGCGCCGTCCGGGTCGTAGCATTCGATGTCGTAGAAGTCGTAGAGCCATTTGCCGTTGGCGACGCAATAGTCCCGGATCTGACGGTTGCGCAGGTGCAGGTTGCCGGAGAGGCCGGAACCGTCGGCGTGGCCGGTCATATAGACGAAGTCGACCGATCCGTACTCGGCCTCGAGCGCCTCCATGGTCTCCAGGTAGCTCGCTATCGTCGCCTCGTCGGCGCCCGAGACCTGGCCGCACCACGAGGCCATCACGACGTCGGTATCGGCGTGGTCCGCCAGGTAGGCGGCCACGGCGTCATGGAACGCCGAGAACGAACCGAAGGCCCCGACGTCCGGGCTCAGCTCGTCGAGGGCGAGGCCGTCCTCTCCTCCGATCACGAAGCGGCCGTCGCCGCCGTAGAACGCGTCCATGCCGTCGTTGCCGGTGACGAGCTGGCTGCCGTGCGAGGTGTGCCAGTACGCCACGCGCAGGGCCCTGGCCGCGGTCAGCTCGGCGTCGGCCAATCCGTCTACGGTAGCGTCGAGATGGTCTATGACGCGGTCGGTCGTTCCTGTACCGATAGTCCAATCGCAGGCGACGGATATGAGCGCCGCCGCGATCATGATCGCCCAGGCTGTGGTCGTTCGGCGCGTTTCCATGGCCGCCTCCCCGCTTAGAAATAGAACAGCAGGCCGAGCTGGGCCGAGCCGGCTCCGCCCAAGGACAGCGTGAAGCCGTCCGCGTCGAGCGCCGCTAATAGGCGGTACTCGGCGTACAGCGCGACGGGGCCGAACAGCCTCAGCTCGAGCCCGGCGAGGCCGCCCGCGTAGAGGTCGACGCGGTTCTCGCCGTCCATCACGGCGCGCAGGCCCGCCAGGCCGCCGACGTACGGCGAGACCGTCGGGCGACGGGTCGGATGCCATTCGGCGGCTCCCGATAGGCCTATCGTCGTCGAGGCCTGACCGTCCCGGGCGTTCAGCTCGAGGCCGACGAGGCCCCTGACGGCCAGCGAGTCCTTGGCCCACCACTTGCACCCGACGCCGCTCTGGTAGCCGTCGTCGTAGGGCGACGCCACCGATACGAGGCTCTGCAGGTCGAAGACGATCGCCAGGGCCTCGGCGGGCGGCGCCTCGTTCGGGGCGGCCGCGCTAGCGCCGGGCGTCGCCGGCGCGGCGGAGGCCGGCTGAGCGAAAGCCGCCGATAGGGCGATCGCGGCGATCGAGGCAAGGTGCGTCCGTTTCTTCATGCAAGAGAGTATAGCGCGCTTAGGCGGGGATGGAAGGGCCCGGGAGGGAAGGGCGCGGGGCCCTTCTCTCCCGGAGAAGAACGGATTAGAGCGCCGTGCCTACCGCGTAGGCGGCCTTGGTCGCCTCGAATACCCGGCCCATCGCGAACGAGTCGCCGAGGTTGCGGACGTCCGGGGCGGCGCCGGCCTCGACGCAGGCCCGGTACAGCCGGTCGTCCGGGCGGGCGCCGGCGGCGAGCAGCACGAGGTCGGCCGGCAGCTCCTCGTCGCGCTCCTCGAGCCTGATCCTGGGCGCGAAGGGGTTCTCGACGTTCTCAGGGAGGAGCGGCGTCCAGGTGACCGTCGGGTCGGGGACGGAGCGATGGACGTTGCGGCGTATCGTCACGGAGCCGTGGCGGACCTCGGCTAGCCTCGAGCAGTTATATAGGGCGACGCCGCGTTCCTCTAGGTAGTGGAGCAGCCAGCCGCGGTTGGCGGTGCAGACGCCCTTCATGAAGGCGGGCAGCATCTCGACCACGGCGACGTCCTTGCCCTTCTCGTGGGCCAGCCAGTACGCGGTCTCGCAGCCGACCACGCCGCCGCCGACGATGACGACGCGCTTGGCCCCGTCGGCCAGCGACGGGTCGCGGAGCACGTCGACCGCGAGCATCACGTCGGCCGAATCGATGCCGGGTACCGGCGGGCGGGCCTGGACCGAGCCGGTCGCGGTGACGATCGCGTCGTACTTGCCCTTCTTGAGCTCGGCGGCGCCCGGCGCCTCGCCCAGCTTGATTTTAAGCTTGCAGTCCTTGGAGGCCGCCTCGACGTCGTGCCGCAGGTGCTCGAGGTAGTTGACGATGTCGAACTTGATCGCGGGGCGCGAGCCGGGGACGAGCATGCCGCCGAGCTCGCCGCGGGACTCGTACAGCGTGACGTCGTGGCCGCGGCGGGCCGCTATGACGGCGCACTGCATGCCGCCGGGGCCGCCTCCGACGACGGCTATCTTCCTCGGCCTCGCGGCGGGGGCGAGCTCGGAGCCGTCGAGGATGTCCTCGAAGCCGGTGCGCGCGTTGACCGCGCACTGGGGGTGGCCGCCCTCGACGAATTCGTTGATGCAGCCTTCCTGGTCGCCGATGCACGGCGCGATGTCGGCGACGCGGCCGGCGAACGCCTTGTTGGGCCACTCGGGATCGGCGAGGAGCGGGCGGCCGAGCATGACCATGTCGCAGTCGCCGTCGCGCAGCGCCCGCTCGGCGAGGTCGGGGTAGCCGAGCTTGCCGACCGCGACGACCGGCACCGGAACGCCGGCGTTCGATACGATCTTCCTCTCGGCGAAGCGCTCCTTGACGATGCGCGATACCTCGAGGTAGCAGCCGGGGGCCATCGACGACGGCGGATGGGGCAGCCACCAGTTGTCGTAGCAGCCGAGGTCGACGTCGAAGAGGTCGACGCCGGCCTTCACGAGGGCCTCCATGTACTCGAGGGTCTGCTCGGGCGTACGGCCGCCCCTGAATTTCTTGAGGCTCCCTACGGTAGCCATGCGGTCGCCGTAGGTCTCCTCGAGCGCCAGGCTCAGGTCGATGCGGTACATGATCGGGTAGTCCGGGCCGACGCGGCGGCGTATCTCCTCGACCATCCCGACGCCGAAGGCCTTCCAGTCGGCGAAGGCGCCGAGCCTGCGCCTGTTGAACGCGGGGTTCGTCATCTGCTCGAGGAGGTAGCCCTCGTGGCCGTGGAGGTAGACGCCGTCTATGGTCGCGGCCTTGGCGTCGGCGGCGGCCTGGCCCGCGTTCTTGACGATGCGCCTGGCCTGGCCGTCGGTCAGCGGGCGGCAGGGCAGGGCGGGCATGTAGAAGTTCGGGTTCCACGACGCCGAGACCGGCAGCTTGGTCTTGTTGATCAGGCACTCGGGGGAGCCGACGCGGCCGAGGCCGGGCGTCAGCTGGATGAAGAAGCGGGCGCCGTGGGCGTGGCAGCGCTCGGCCAGGTCGCGCCAGCCTGCGAACACCGAGCGGCTGCGGTCGATGCGCGGGAAGTATGACAGGTCGCCGAGCTCGGTGACCGTGGGATCGACGCCGTGGCTCACCGGCACGAGGCCCGAGGTGATCAAGCCGACGCCGCCGCGCGCGCGGGCGGTGAAGTACTCGATCATCTTGGCGCTCGGCCTGCCCGTCTCGTCCGCCATGCTGACGTTGCCCATCGGGGCCATCACGAGGCGGTTCTTGATCGTCAGGCGGTTCACGCGGATGGGCGAGAACATGGCGGTATAGGGGTAGAGCTCCGCGGTCATGCGGCCGGCGGCCAGGCAACCGGGCTTCTCGTACCAGGTGCCGACGCTCGCCACGAGCTCGGCGACGCGTTCCTTCGTTGTCTTCATATTATGGCTCCTTATGCCGTTTCCACGGTGACTTCGCCGTCGGGCGATACGGAGACGGCGCATCCATTGGACGCCGCCGCGAGGAACTCGTCGCCCAGGCCGTCGACGGTGACGATGTCGCGGCCGTTCCAGACCTTGGCCAGTATGACGCCGCCGGCCGCGAGCGAGTCGATGGGCTCGGAGAAGAGCAGGGCGGCCGGCGCCTTACCGAGGGCGGCCGCGGCCTGCAGCACCATGCCGCCGGTCGTCGAGCCTATGGTCCGCGGCAGGCACAGTACCCTGCCCGAGAGCGCCCGGCCGAACGCGTCGGGGTTGTTCTGGTCGGAGCAGCGCACCTCGGCCTTCTTGCCCATCAGGTCGCGCTGCATCGACGCGAGGATATTGAAGCCCTGCCTGGATACGACGGCCTCGCCGCGTACGGCGCCCGGCACCACGGGCCGTCCCTTGAACGTCTTCCTCATGACCGGCCTCCCGTGACGATAGCCAGAATGTCGGCGTCGGTATAGTAGCGGGCCTTCGTGTAGGTCCGCAGCTTGTTCGAGTTGGTGATGACCGGCTTCTTGCCGCAGAGCGGGTTGTTCATGTACATCAGCGGGCATATCGACGACAGGGCCGCGCCGGTCGCCTCGAGCCTGGCCGCCGCCCGGGCGTCCGAGCGGAACGCCTCGGCGACGTCGGGCGCCGTGGTCAGCACGGTCGGCACCGCGACGCGCTTCCTGCCCGAGGCCTTCAGCGAGGCTTCCAGCCGGTCGAGCCAGCCGTAGAGCTGGGCGCGCGACAGGTGCGGGCAGCCTATGAAGCAGCGAGAGGGCCTCGCGTCGGCGTCCTTCCACATCATCGGGTAGCCGGCCTTGACGCGCCCTATCTCCGCGTCGTCTATCACGTAGACCTTGGCTCCGGCGCGAACGAGCGATTCGCCGAGGTCCTTGGCCTCTGGCGTCAGGCCGTCGACGTGGTAGAGCCCGACGGCCCCGTTGGACGCGCTCGCGGCGCCCATGTCCTTGAGGTAGTCCTTCGCTCTGTCGTCGAGTTCCGTACCGAGGTAGCGGTCGAGGCCGCGGATGTACGGCACGTCCTCCACGACCTTCATGCCGATGGCGCTGCCGAGGAGCTGGGCCTCGGGCAGGGCCGTCGTCCTGAGCTCGACGGTCCAGGTCGCCTCGCGGCCCTCGTCGGTCAGGAAGCCGAAGCGCGGGGCCTTGCCGACGATGCCGCACATCAGCTCGAGGACGCCGGAGTTCCGGTTGCTGCGGGCGCCGAGCACCGAATTCGCGTACACGACGGCGGACGACTCGGCCCAAGCGAGCGTATCGCCGCGCTTCGGTACGTTCCCGACCTCGTCGAAGTAGCACGCGCAGGTGAACGCCTTCCCGTCCTTGAGGCCGACCTCGCGGAGCTGGGCCTCGTAGTCCTTCTGCTTGGCGTACATCACCTTGGTGAAGATCAGCTTCTCGATCGGGCCGACCGGCACGTTCGCGAAGTCGCAGGGCCTCGGGTCGACGGTGAACGGCTCCGGGGTCCTGAGCCCCGCGGCTATCAGCTCGTCCATCATGTCGAATACCGGGCCGAGGAGCGGGATGCCGAAGGACGTGACCAGGTGGACGCCGTGGTCCAGGTCGACGAGGCGGTCGGCGCCGAAGACGTCGCCGAAGCGCGCGACCGATTCCATCGCCTTGCGTAGCGCGTCGCCCCGCCCGCCCTCGAGGGTGATCCGCTCCTCGTCGGTCAGGCGCATCGTTGGGGAGTACATGCCTTTCTCCTTTCGAGACGCTGGGTACTGTACATTAGATACAATTATACCGACTGTAGTCGGTGAAACCAGTGTAACCCTGAACTACCCATCGCGCAAGGGCCGAAAACCGGCTAGCCGGGTCGAAAAAAACCGGAATATCGGGTACAGTGGCCGCATGGGAAGATCCGGCCTCGTTCCGACGACGAGGGACCTCAAGGCGCGTGACACTCGCGCCCGCATCTACGAGTCCGCGTGGAGCCTCATCGTCGAGGAAGGCTTCGACAAGGTGTCGGTGGACCGTATCTGCGCGGTGGCCGGCGTCGCGAAGGGCTCGTTCTACCACCACTTCAGGAGCAAGGGCGACCTGATCGTCGAGGGCTACGCGAAGTGCGACGCCTATTTCGACGACGAGGTGGCCGGGAAGCTCGAGGCGGCGGACGCTCCCGGACGCATCGTCGAGTTCGTCGCCCATCAGATGCGCTACGCCGTCCGGACCGGCATCGATATGATGCGACAGGTCTACAAGGGCCAGCTCGAGAACGGCACGCGCTTCTTCGTCTCGCCGGAGCGGTCCCTGCCGAGGATACTCAGGGGCGTCGTGGCCGAGGGGCAGGCCGCCGGCGAGCTGCGCTCCGACCTGGACGCCGACTACGTGGTCTCGTTCGTGCTGCGCTTCTCGCGGGGCACCATCTACGACTGGTGCCTGCGCGACGGGGCCTACGACCTCGAGGCCGTCGCCGCCGAGGCCTGCGGGCGGCTCGTCGCCGTGTTCGAGCCCTAGGCCGGCCTGACGAGCACCGCGCGGTCGGGAGGCTCGACGAGGGCGGCCCGCAGGCCCAGCCGAGCCGATAGCCAGGCGAACGACTCGGGGCGGAAGAAGCCGACGTGGGTCGAGTCCATCCTATAGCGCCATCGCGCGAACGCCTCCCGGTCGCGCGGCGGGAACCGAGTGCGGACGCATAGGGCGCCGCCCGGGCGGAGCAGGGCCGCCAGCTCGGCGAGCGCGGCTCCCGGCTCCGCGAGGTGCTCGGCGACCTCGTGGACCAGGACGGCGTCCCAGGCCCGCGAGCGCCAGTCGTCGCCGGGGGCGAAGAACGGGTCGTACGCGAGTACCGGGTAGCCGCGTTCCCGGAGCAGGGCCGCCGGTACGGGCTCGGGGCCCGAGCCGAAGTCGAGCAGCTCCCCGCCCGGCCGCAGGTACGGCTCGACGGCTTCGACGAACTCGAGTATCCACGACACGTACCTCGAGTCGCTCCGCGAGTTACGGTGCAACCGGTAGCGGGCCTCCTCCGCCTCGGGCGAAGGCAGCCGCGATGGCTCGACGCCGATGTAGCCGCATACGGGGCATTCGCCGTAGCCGGCTCCGCCCGAGACGAATTCGGCCGCCTCGGCGCCGCATAACCTGCATCTCATGGCGACGATAGTACGACGTATAGCGAGGATCGCCCAGGGGCGACGACGCGTCTTGACATACGGCCGGCTTCTGCGTAGCTTTTCATCACGCTTGGATCCGGTAAACGGACCGAGACGCGAGGATAATCCATGATCGCTCCCCTCGCGCGCCTCCCGAGGCGCGTATGCGGCTGATACGCGTTCGATCGCTCAGCTATACCTATCCCGGGGCCGAGGTCCCGGCGCTGTCCGACGTGAGCCTCGAGCTCGCCGAGGGCGAGTACCTCGCGATAGTCGGAGCGTCCGCTGCCTGAACGGCCTCATCGCTCCGCCGGCCGGCGCGGTCTCGGTGGCCGGAGCCGACCCGTCAGAGCCGTCCGGCAGGGCGGCGGCCCGCAGGGCCTTATCCATCGTATTCCAGTCGCCTCCGGACCAGATCGTCGCCTCGGTCGTCGAGGAGGACGTCGCGTTCGGGCTCGAGAACCTCGGCGTGCCGAGGCCGGAGATGCGCGACCGCGTGGCCGCCGCGCTGCGCGACGTCGGGCTCG
>QKAK01000150.1 GCA_003247225.1 Spirochaetota bacterium
CGTAGACGGCCATATCGTTATCGAGCCTGAGAGCCGGCTGGGGCAGTATCCCCTTCGGCTCGAGCACCCTATGGCTGCCGTACCTGCAGCCCGTTCCCCTTGACATCGCGCACCTCCTCGCGTCGGCTCGGATCGTATCATCCCGGGGCGTCATTCTGGAAGACGCCGGCTAGAAGTACACGGTGGCGGTCAGGCACGCGTAGGCGTGGCTGACGTCGAAGGTCCACGGGGCCCCTTCGGGGCCTACGAGCGGGTTGAGGCCATAATACTTCCAGCTAGCGTACTGCAGCGAGGCCTGCGGGTCGCTCTGGAATATCGCGACGTCGAACGAGTCGGCAGTCGCCGCGGCGTAGTCGGCCGGCTCCCAGCTGGCCGCGTCGACGTCGGCGGCGGACTCGAACGGCCAGTCGGCCTTCGACGCGAGCACGTCGGCCACCCCGAGCGGTATCGTGTACAGGTAGCCGACGCGCAGCGCCAGCGCCAGGCGCGGCGTGACGAACACCTCGGGGCGGATCTCGACCCGGGCGCCGGCGACGCCGTACGAGGCGAAGGTATACGCGAGCGGCTTGGTATCGATGGCCGGCCGATAGTCGTAGGCGGCGAGGCCGGCGTCCCAGTAGCGCTCGCGGTAGAAGACGCCGCCGAGCTCCCCGGTGCCGTACTCGAGGGCCATCCTCGGCCTATACAGGTGGAACAGCGGCCCCCCGCTCAGGCCTACGTTGAAGCGCGGCGACAGGTTCGCTGTGTACTGGACGTTGAGACCGAGCAGCGCGTAGTCGTAGACGGCGTGGACCGCGGGCCCGCTCTCGGCGTAGCCCCGCTCCATGTACAGCTCTATCGAGTCCGCGTCCCCGGACGCGGTGAAATTACCGCCGGGCTGGTAGTCCGAGTAGAGCGGCCCGCCGTCGCCCGGGTCGTAGAAATAGTCGTAGGCCTCCTCGCGGCCAAGGGGCGGCCGCGCCGATACCGATAGCGAGTACATCCATGACCGGCTCGGCCTATAGGTCAGCCCCGCCTCCGCGATGAAGCTGACGACCTGGTTCATGCTCGCGGGGTTCTGCGGCATGGCGCCGCCGCCTATCGCGATGCCTATGCCGTTGGCCGCGACGTAGGCGTACTGCAGCTCGGTGGACGCAGCGCCCAGGTCGCCCCTCGCCACGGCGAAAGCGGCGGCGGCTATGACGGCCCCGGTCTCCACGTCGATCAGCCTGAGGCCGACGTGGTACTCGTCGCCCGCCTCGCTGACCTTGCCGACGATGAGCGCGCTTGCGCTCCGGAGCATCCCCGGCACCGGCGCCCCTTCGCCGTCGAAGAGCCCCGACAGCGACAGCTCCATCTCCGACAGCATCTCGTCGACGTGCTTGCGGTCGACCGCGTAGAACACCGTCGACCTGGTCAGCTCGGCTTCCACGTACGTGGAGGCCGTCTCGGCCATCGAGGCGGCCTCGGCGCCGCCGCCGGGCGCCTCGAAATCGAGCACGGCCACGGCGCGGCGCATCGTCGCGTTCGGGTAGGCCTCCCGATACGCCAACGACAGCTCCTCGAGGGCGCCTCGCGCGGCTTCCTCGAGCCTGCGGATAGAATCGGCGGCCCCGCCTTGGGACCTGCCCTGGGCCCCGACGGAAAGGACCGCCAAGGACAACGCCATAGCTACACCGATCGAGCGCCTCATACGCGTGCCTCCAGTGCGGCGCGTGGCCGCGGACGCGGATTGCGTGCTATCGGCGCCCGAAGGCGGCCGATCGGTTACTAAGTATTTACCGTAGTACGCTCTTGTCAAATCGGCGCGGGCTCGGCCCCCGTAGCCGCCCGCGGCCGCCCGGCCGCGCCCAGCGCGGGCCCGAGCACCCGGTCCATCAACGCCTCTAGCCTGAATACCTCACGCTTTCCGGCCTTGCCGAGCCGATACGCGTCGCGCCCGGAGCGCAGCTCGGAAACGAGCTTGCGGAAGTCTAGCACCCGATACTCCTCGACCCGGTCGCCATCCTTCCGGACGTACAGGTAGACGGGCAGCAGCTCGAGCGACGTCACGCGGACCGCGGCCTCGCTCGCGCCCTTCGACAGCCGTATCCTCGCGAGGGTAGCCAGCCGAGAGTTGGGCAGGGTCCTGTGGATCGACAACAGGTCGCCGAGCGCGTAGAGGATCAGGCACTCCCGGCTCGCGCCGGCCGCATCGCGGTACGCGTAGCGTTCCGCCGGCTGGACGTTGTGCGGGTGGTTCCCGATGATCGCGTCGATGCCGAGCTCGGCGAGGCGATGCCCGGCCGCGACCACGTTGCTCGCCGGGAAGGACTCGAACTCGAGGCCCCAGTGGATCAGCCCGACGACGGCGTCGGCGCCGGCGGCCCTGGCCGCGCGCACCTGCCGGTCTATCGGCGACAGGTCGGCGTCCGGCCTGTTGAGCCTCAGGTAGTTGGCCAGGTACTCGCGGCCCTCGGGCAGGCCCGCCCAGTTGACGCTGAAGGTCCAGGAGACGAAGGCGACCTTGAGGCCGCCGCGCTCGACCATGACGACCGCGTCCCGCTCCGACTCGCTCCTAGCCGTACCGACGTGGGGGTAGCCCCTCCCGTCCAGGAAGTCGAGGGTCTCGAGGAGCCCCGCCTCTCCCTGGTCGAGGCAGTGGTTGTTGGCCGTGGAGAAGAACCCGACGCCGGCCCCTCCGTCGACGACGCGATCGACCATCTCGGGCGTATTGTTCATGCCGCCGCGAGCCATGATGCTCGGCGGCAGGTAGCTCGCCGGCATCGACGGGGCGACCGGCGACTCGAGGTTGGCGTACGCGAGGTCGCCGGAGAAATAGAAGCCGCGGACGTCGTCCCAAAGCCGCCCCGTCGTGCCGGGGTTCAGGCCGGCGTGCGCGAGTACGTCGCCGCCCGCGCAGAGCGTCATGCCGGCGGCCTCGACGAAGCCGTCGCGCGGACGATAATCCAGGTCCTGGCCGCCGAAGTACGCCTCGAGGCCGGAGCCCGGCTCCTCTTCCTCGATCGGACCGCAGAGGTATTTATAGCCCCACCAGTACTTCTCGTCGGCGTCCATGTAGGCCGCGTTGCCCTCGAGCGGGCGCGCGCCGGCGAACGCCTTCCGGTGCCGTAGGCCGTATAGCCGGCACGCCAGCTTGACCTTAGAATCGACCATGGCGGCCCTCCTTACGCTGAACCGCGCCTTAGGCTAGCTCGTCTAGCTCGATACTGTGGACGGGCCCGGCGGGTCCCCGCGCGCGGGACGCCCGCCGGGCTTCTCCGTCAGGCCTTCGGCTCCTTCGGCACGACCCGTATCTGGCCCTTCTTGTACAGGAACCTGGCCCCGAGGATGGTGATCGGCAGCAGCACCAGGATGGTGACGCCTTCCCAGCCCTTGATCGGGAAGATCAGGTAATGCACCAGCGCGACGACCAGCATCGGCAGTACGATCGCCTTCCACTGGCCCTTGACCACGACCGCCCCGGCGTCGCCCGAGGTCATGAACGACACCATCAGCGCCCCGAAGAGGGCCGGCAGCACGTTCGCCGTCGCGATGCGCACCGACGGATTGGCGAACACCGGCGCGAGCGGCGCGAGCAGCAGCGCCGTGATCAGGATCACCGCTGTCGTGACGATGGACGAGACGGCCACGGATATCGTCGACAGCACCTCGCCCTCCTCGCTCGCGGGCTGGACGCCTGCCAGCTTGAGCGCGTTCATCGCGCAGGGCAGCTTGATGTTCGAGACGTTGCCCGTCTCGAAGGTCAGGTACGATGCGCCCGAGCCGAGGAGCGGCACGAAGCTGACGATCTCCGAGATGGCTATCGGGGTGAGTATCAGGAAGAGGCCCATCGTCGCCTTGAGCACCGTGGCCAGGCTCGGGAAGATATCGTAGACCGCGCAGACGATGGTCGGGATGGCGAATATCAGCACGAAGAAGATCGCGAAGCTGATGCGCCCGAACCGGTTGATCCGGTTGAAATACTGTTCCCTGTTCTCCATGGCGTCCTCCTATTTAACCAGCTGGGTCCAGAGCACGGCGGAGCACATGCTCAGGATCAGGCTGAAGGCCAGGATGAAATTCCCCAGCCAGGCTTGCCTGTATTTCTTGGCGACGACGGCCAGGATCAGGGTCAGCGCGATGCTCGTGCAGAAAGTAGCCACCGCCACCAGGCCCTGCCCGAAGAACGGCACGACGAAGACCGCCAGCACGGCGAAGAAGAGCACGCCTATTGCTACGGTGCCGAAGTCGCCGGCCTTGGCCTTGAGCTTGACGGCCAGCGAGTCCACCTTCTTGATGAAGACGATGTCGAGGATGATCGCGCCGGCCAGCCCGCCGGTCATCGCGAACATGATCGCGCCGAGCGGTTCGGCCCCGGCCGCGGCGGCGTCGCCGAGCTTCGCGAAGCCCAGGGCGCTCGAGGCCATGTTGGCCGCCATCAGCTCGTAGCTGACGCTGCCGATCACCGACAGCCTGAACCACGGCCACGGGATGCCGAGGCTCGGCGCCATCGCGGCCAATCCGAGCGCCACGGCTATCGACGGAGCGATGGTGAATACCGCCGACGACTTGATCGTGTCCGATATCACCTTCTTGTCGATGCCCAGCTCCCTGCCTCGCTTGAGCGCCATCCTGAGGAACAGGACGCACTGTACCATGACGTACGCGATGCCCGCGGCCACGAGTACGAACAGCAGGCTTCCGTTCGCGACTTTGAAGAAATCCACGTTTGCCTCCTTGGGAAGACTCGATAGAACCTATCGGACGCTACCGGCGCGCATCGAGCCGAGGACGTCCTCGGGACCGATCGCGTCGGGAATGGGACAGACGTACGGGGGAGCGCCCCTGGCGGCCAGCTCGGCCTTGGCCTTCTCGACGACTCCCGGGTCGAGCATCGCCTCGGCCGCCGCCAGCGCGAGGGCGCGGCCGGCGGCCAGCATGCCCTTATGGCCGATCGGCGAGCCGACCTGGGCGGTGTTCTGCCACGAGTGGGACTGGGTACCGATGGCGGCGCAGGCGTAGACGAGCTGCCCGGTCGGCACGACCTGGCTGACGTCGCCGACGTCGGTCGAGCCGGGCAGGCACGCGTCGCCGCGGAACAGCGGCCCTATGACCTCGTCGAGGGGGTCGTCGCCGATCTTGGCCAGCACCGCGTCGCCCTGGGTCGCCTTGAGCTGCCCCTTCGCGCCGGCCAGCTCGGCCGCCGTCAGCGTCGAGCGGAAGCTCGCGGCCAGCGCGCGGTCCCGGTCGTCGAAGCGCGGCGGTCCGGCCGTCTCCATGCAGCGCTGCAGGAGCTCGCCGAGAACCTGGTTCGGCACGTAGTCGGACAGGCCCTGGGAGAAGGCTATCTCGAGGCTCGTGCCGGTCATCAGCGCCGCGCCGCGGGCGACGTCGCAGACTCGCTCGTAGACTTCCCGGGCCTGGTCGAGCCGCGGCGCGCGGCAATAGTAGAATACCTCGGCGAAGGGCTGGACCACGTTCGGCGCTCGGCCGCCCGAGTTGGTTATGGCGTAGTGGAAGCGGGCCTCGGGGATGACGTGCTCGCGCAGATAGTTCGCCCCGACGTTCGTCAGCTCGACCGCGTCGAGGGCGCTGCGCCCGAGGTGCGGGGCCGCCGCGGCGTGGGAGGCCTTGCCCGTAAATCGAAAATAGACCGAGAGGTTGGCCAGGGTCCTGACCTGCCAGACGGCGTTGATGTCCATCGGGTGCCAGCACAGGGCCAGGTCGACGTCGTCGAAGGCGCCGGCCCGCGTCATGAAGGTCTTGCCGCAGCCGAATTCCTCGCCGGGGCAGCCGTAGTAGCGTACCGTACCGCGTGTTCCGGACGCCGCGATGAAATCCTTCACGGCTATCGCCGCCGCCAGCGAGCCGACGCCGAGCAGGTTATGCCCGCAGCCGTGGCCCCAGGCGCCCGGCTCCAGCTCGCTCTTCTCCGCGAGCCCCGCCCGCTGCGATAGTCCGGGCAACGCGTCGTACTCGCCGAGGATGGCGACGACGGGGCTTCTCGAGCCGTACGACGCCGTGAACGCGGTACTCATCCCGGCGACGCCCCGCTCGATCGAGAATCCCTCGGCCTCGAGCCTCGCGGCGAGGGCCCGCGACGATCGCGTCTCCTCGAAACCGGATTCGGCGTAGCCCCAGATCTCGTCGCTCAGGTCGGCGAGCGTCTTCGCGTTCCGGTCGACGCTCGCGAGGATCGTATCCCTATGGTCAGTCATCATACCTCCTCGCCTCCGGGCGCGACGCGGTCATAGCGATCGGCCCGATGATGAAAGAACTAGCCATTTTCGACGCGCGTCGATTTTAGAAAAGCCTAGAACCAGATTTTCAAGCTGTCAATAGCTTTTTTCGACAGGTGTTGATATTTTAGTGCTATAGTCGTCGTGGAGGAAGATTTGACCTACAAGAAAAGCGAGGAGACCCGCGCCCGGCTGCTCGAGGCGGCCGCGAGGCTCTTCACCGAGCGCGGATACTACGA
The DNA here is from genome assembly GCA_003247225.1 of Spirochaetota bacterium. Classification (GTDB taxonomy): domain Bacteria; phylum Spirochaetota; class Spirochaetia; order Treponematales; family UBA12059; genus SZUA-370. The sequence continues at coordinate 6,440 of QKAK01000150.1, forward strand.
TACCGGCATCGGCGACATAGCCGGCGAGGCCGGCATCGGCCGAGCCTCGTTCTACTACTACTTCGACGACAAAGAACAGGCCGCCAGGGCCCTCTTCGACTCCTACGTCGAGCGGCTCTACCGGACCGCCGACCGCGTCGCCCCGGAGTCGCCGTCAGCGCCCTTTCCCGGGTCTATCCCGCTCGCCGACGGCCGCGAGGCCCTGATGCTGGCGGTGTTCGTACGCTACATCCTGCTCTTCAGGCATATCGCCATGAACGAGGCCACCCACGCGGTGTACTTCGACCTGGTCGACTACGCCGACTACGACGCCGCCAACATCGCGCGGCTCGGGAGGACGGCGTATAAGGATACCAAGTACCTCGCCGCCGCCTACGGCAAGCCTATGTCCGACGACGGCCTGATCGCCTTCATGCTGACGGTCAACTCGCATGCGAAATCGCTGTTCAAGGCTATGCAGAACGGCATCCTCGGCTTTACCCTGCGCGAGGCCGTCGACCACTTCTGCGTCCACGCCATCCTGCCCGACATCCCGGTGCCGGAGCCGCGCTACCGCGCCCTTATGGACGAGGCTTTCAGGCGCTGCGAGGGCCTGGCTCTCGACTGAATCGGTGCGAGGCGTCGAAGTAACGCCGCTTTTTTCCTTGACGGATTCCCATTTGCACCTATACTCAACGCTAGGTGTTACGTTACACCTACGGGCGCGAGCACTCGCGCCGAAAAATCGTTGGAGGTGGAAAGATGAGGAGATCGTTCGCTCGCATCGTCTCGATCGCCGCGGCGCTCGTATGTATCGCCGCCGTGGTATCCTGCTCTAAGCCCGCGCCCGAGCAGGCCAAGGCCGTCGAGGTCAACATGTTCCAGCTGAAGGTGGAGATCAAGGACGCGCTAGACGGCTACGCCGCGGCCTATTCGGCGGCCCACCCGGGCGTCACCGTCAAGGTCGAGACCCTCGGCGGCGGCCAGGACTTCGGCGGAGCCATGAAGGCTAAGGCCCAGGCCGGCCAGATGCCCGATATCTTCGTGATCGAGGGCCTCGGCGGCTATAATGTCTGGAAGGACTACATCGCCGACCTGAGCGGCGAGCCCTGGGTCAAGGACACCGACCTGGCGATGAAGGTCGACGGCAAGATCGTCGGCTTCCCGGTCGCGATCGAGGGCTACGGCCTCGCGTACAACGCCGACATCCTGGCCAAGGCCGGGATCGACCCCGCCACGCTGACCACGCGCGCCGCCTACGAGAAGGCGTTCGCGAAGCTCGACTCGATGAAGAAGGAGCTCGGCATCAGCGCGCCGGTATCGATGGCCGCGTCCGTCGCCGGCGGCATGTGGTGGGTAGCCGCGCAGCATAACCTCGCCTGCTACTGGGGCGGCGGCCTGGCCTTCGACGATACCAGCGTCATAGACAAGGCCCTGAAGGGCGAGCTCGACGAGGCGCGCTTCACCCAGTACGCCAAGTACCTGCAGCTCCTGTACAAGTACGCCGACCAGAACATCCTCCTGAACGGCAGCTACGACGACCAGGTCGGCGCCTTCGCGCAGGGCAAGACCGCGTTCCTGCACCAGGGCAACTGGGTCGACCCGAACCTCAAGCAGCTCGGCGTCACCTTCCCGATCGGCTACGCGCCCCACGCCTTCCTCGACACCGAGGAGAAGGGCCTGTACCTGTTCGCGCCCAGCTGGTACTGCGTCAACTCGAAGAGCCCGAACGCCGAAGCGGCCAAGGCCTTCCTGACCGCGATGGCCACGACCCCCGAGGGCCACGACTACATGGTCAACAAGGCGGGCATGATCCCGGCGTTCAAGTCGGTGACGCTCAAGCCGGCCGGCCAGCTCAGCCAGGCCCTGATGGCCGCCAACGCCAAGGGCGGCAACTACGGCGTGTTCTTCGGCATGCTCCCCGACGGAGCCGGCCAGAACGTGTTCGGCCCGATCTTCGACCTGTTCGCCCAGAACCAGAACGACCTGCCCCGCTTCATCAGCGACATGAAGAAGGCCGTCGCCAACATCCCCAATATGTAATCATCCGATCGCAAGAGCCCGGCGCGCCGCTGACGCGCCGCGCCGGGCGACCATTCCACTCGTTCCGGGAGGTAGCCATGAGACGACACCGCCTCGTCAACGTCCTCTTCGTCGCCCCGTGCGTATTCGCGTTCGCGATGAACATCATCATCCCGTTCGGCTTCGGACTCTACTACTCGATGACCGACTGGAACGGCGTGAGTCCCGATATCCATTTCGTCGGCCTCGCGAACTTCGCGGGCCTCTTCTCCTCGCCGGACTTCATCTACTCGTTCATCATCACGGTGGCGTACACCGCCATCAACATCGTGCTCGTCAACGCCGTCAGCTTCGGGCTGTCGCTCATCGTGACGGGCCGCATACGCGGCCGCAACTTCCTGCGGGCCGGGTTCTTCATCCCCTACCTGATAGGCGGGATCGTGCTCGGCTACATCTGGCAGTTCATCTTCAACAACGCCCTCGTGGCCGTCGGCAAGTCCCTGTCGATAGCGGCGCTCCAGTCATCGTTCCTGAGCAAGCCGGGCACCGTCATCTGGATCATGTCCATTGTCAACACCTGGCAGTACGCCGGGTACATCATGCTGATCTACGTCGCGGCGATCCAGGGCATCCCCGCCTCGCTGATGGAGGCCGCCGAGGTCGACGGCGCCAATTACCCGACGCGCGTCTTCAAGATACTCATGCCGATGATGGCTAACGCCTTTACCATATCGCTATTCCTGACGCTCACTACCTCGTTCAAGCAGTTCGACATGAACCTGACGCTGACGAACGGCGGCCCCGCCACGCGGTTCATGGATACGCCCATCAAGGCTAGCCAGCTCCTGGCTATGAACATCTTCAACACGGCGACCGCCAACCGCATGGCCGAGGCCCAGGCCAAGGCCGTCGTCCTGTTCGTAGCCCTCGTCGTGGTCGCCCTCCTGCAGGTGGCCGCCAACAAGAAGAAGGAGGTGGAGCTATGAACGGCGACGCGTCTCCCGTCGCGGCGCTCGGCTCCGGCGGCGCCCTCCCCGCGGGCCCGGCTTCCGGCCGCGGGCCGAGGCTAGGCAGGCTGCTGCTCGGCGCCTTCGTGATCCTGCTATTCGCGTTCTTCATGGCGCCGTTCGCGATGGTCGTGCTCAACTCGTCCAAGACCTCCCGCGAGATCATCTTCAACGCCATAGCCCTGCCAGAGAGCTGGGGCCAGCTCCTGACGAACGTCAGGCTCATCTTCACGAACCCGACCGTCGACTACCTGGGCGCCTTCTGGGACAGCACCGTCATCACCTTCCTGTCGCTCGTGGTGATAGTGCTGTTCTCGTCGATGTGCGCCTGGGTGCTCGTGCGCAACAAGACCGTATGGTCGGCCGTCCTGTTCATGGCCTTCGTGGCCGCGATGGTCATCCCGTTCCAGGTGCTGATGTACCCGCTCGTGCGCTGGATGCGCTTGATCGGCGACGCGATACACTTCAGGCTGCTCGGCACCGTGCGCGGCATCGTCTTCTCGTACCTGGGCTTCGGCTGCCCGCTGTCGATATTCATCTTCCACGGCTTCATCAAGAACATACCCTACGAGCTCGAGGAGTCCGCCACCATAGACGGCTGCTCGCAGGCCAAGACCTTCTTCCTGATCGTCTTCCCGCTCCTCAAGCCGATCATCGTCACGGTCCTGATCCTGAACGGCATCTGGATCTGGAACGACTACCTGCTGCCGCTGCTCGTCCTCGGCTCGAACGGGGCCGTGCAGACCATACCGATAGCGGTCACGGCCTTCGCCGGGGCCTACCTCAAGCAATGGGACCTGATCCTGACCTCGACGCTCATCGCGATGCTCCCCATCATCGTGCTGTACCTGTTCGCTCAGCGCTACATCATCAAGGGAATGGTGGAAGGCGCCATAAAATAGACGGAGGAACCATGAAGATCGTACTAGTCGGCGCGGGAAGCGCCCAGTTCGGCTGCGGGACGCTCGGCGACATATTCACCAGCGAGCGCCTGGCCGGCTCGGAGATTACGCTGCACGACATAAACGCCGAGGCCCTCGGCGCCACGCTCGCGTCCGCCGAGGCGACGGTCAGGGCGCACTCTCTCAAGTTCGCGGTCAACGCGACGACCGACCGCCGCGCGGCCTTCAAGGGCGCGGACTTCATCATATCGTCGATCGAGGTCGGCAACCGCTTCACGCTCTGGGAAGAGGACTGGAAGGTACCGCAGCAGTACGGCATCGGCCAGGTCTACGGGGAGAACGGCGGCCCCGGCGGCGTGTTCCACGCGCTGCGCATCATACCCCCGATCCTGGACATAGTCCGCGACGCGATGGACGTCTGCCCGAAGGCCTATATCTTCAACTACTCGAACCCGATGACGGCGATCTGCACCGCGGTCAAGCGCGCCTTCCCGGAGGCGCGCTTCATCGGCATGTGCCACGAGATAGGCTGGCTGACCCGCTGGCTGCCGCGCATGCTGTCGATGAAGGCCGAGGACATACGCTTCAGGGCCGCCGGGCTGAACCACTTCAGCTGCATGCTCGAGGCGAGCGACCGCCGGACCGGCAGGGACCTGTACCCGGACGTGCGCGCGAAGGCGCCGGCCTTCTTCGAGCGCGAGCCCGGCTACTCCGACATGCTCGACTCGTACCGCGAGACCGGCTCGCTCGAGGAGTCGGAGAAGTACGAGAAGTCCGGCTCCGCGAAGCCGAGCCGCTACGAGTGGGCCGATAGGCGCATCGTCAAGTTCATGCTCGAGAACTACGGGCTCCTGCCGATCACGACCGACAGCCACTTCGGCGAGTACATATCGTGGGCCTCGGACGTGGTAGACCATCGCGGCATCCTGGACTTCTACGACGTGTACAAGATCATGCTGTCGCGCGCGGTCGAGCGGAAGATCAAGCTCGAGACGACAGAGCGCGTCGTGCCGATCATCGACGGCATACTCGGCGACGAGGGCTTCGAGGAAGCCGCCGTCAACCTGAGGAACGACGGCGCGATCGCCGACCTGCCCGACTGGATAGCGGTCGAGGTGCCGGCCGTCGTCGGCGCCTCCGGCGTGAACGCCGTCAAGGTAGGCGAGCTGCCCAAGGGCTACGCGGCGCTGCTGCGATCGTACTGCGGCGTCTACGACCTGACGGCCGAGGCGGTCATCCATAAGCGCAGGGACTACGCGATCCAGGCGATCCTCGCCAATCCCGTCGTCAGCAAGGCGGCGAAGGTCGGCGAGCTCGTCGACAGGATGATAGCGCAGCAGGGGCGCTGGCTGGGCTACTTGCGCTGACGGCGCGGTATCGAGCACAATACGGCCCTTCGTCGCCGGCGGGCACCGCGCCGGCGACGATACACCGACAGCGATGGCGACCATTAAGCACATAGCCCGCCTCGCGGGCGTCAGCCCCACGACCGTCTCCAACGTGCTGCACGGCAATACCGCCAAGGTGTCGCCGGCGGTGCGGGACCGCGTCAGGGCCATCGTCGCCGAGGAGAACTACGCCCCGAACCAGGGAGCGGTCATGCTCGTGCGCAACCGCTCTCGCATCGTCGGGGTGATCCTGTTCATGGAGCCGCGCTCGGGCAGCACGGCGATAGAGGACCCGTTCGTATCGACCATCATCGGCACGCTCGAGTCGGAGATACGAGCGGCCGGCTACTTCATCATGCTGCGCGCCACCTCGGACAAGGACGAGGTGCTCAGGCTGGCGGCCACCTGGAAGCTGGCCGGGCTCGTGATGCTCTGCGTGCCGAGCGAGATATCGAGCGCCATCGTGCGCCGTATCGGCAGCCCCGTCGTCTTCGTCGACTGCTACTTCGCCGACGACGGGCAGGCCTATAACTCGATACGGCTCGACGACGAGGGCGGCGCCTACGGCATGACGGCCTACCTGCTGTCGCTCGGGCATCGCAGGATAGCCTTCATGGCCAACGCGGCCGACTTCCCGAGCGTCGACAGCGCCCGCTACGACGGGTACCGCCGCGCCTTCGGGGAGGCGGGCCTGGACGCGCCCGGGGACGGCCTCGTGACCGTGCCAAAGGACCTCGACGAGCGCCTGGCGATGTACCGCGCCCTCGCGTCCGAGCCGCGACCGTATAGCGCCCTCTTCTTCTCCGCGGACTTCTACGCCGTCGAGGCGATAGACTACCTATCCGGCCTCGGCGTCTCGGTGCCGGGGGACCTGTCCATCGTCGGCTTCGACGACATCTGGATAGCCCGCCTGTCGCGCCCCCGCCTGACCACCGTGCACCAGGACGTGGTCGCCAAGGGCAAGGCCGCCTCCGGCATGCTGATGAGGCTCATCCATAAGGAAACGGTCGACGACTCCGACGTACGCCTGCCGGTGCGCCTCGAGATACGGGAGTCGGCGGCCGAGGCGAAAGCCCCGTAGGGAGCGCTTCCTAGGCGATTCCCGTCGCGCGCTCGATCGCGATGGCCAGCTGGTCGGCGCAGGACGTCCGCTTCGAGCCGCACCTGATGCCCTTGAGCTTCGAGGCCGCCTCCGCCGCCGGCTGATCCTCGAGCAGGCGCGCTATCGCCTTCAGGTTACCGTCGCATCCGCGAATGAAATGAATATCCCGTAGCCTGCCGTCGACTATACTGAACGTTATCTTCGTCGAGCAGGTGCCGACGGTGGTGTATTCGATCATGGATACAGGTTATAGCCCGAGGCGCATGGGCTCGTCGAGCGACGCGCGAGGCCCTCGGCGTGCTGCTTGCGGTCGAGCGTCGCGATTGCGTTCTCCACCGTGAAGCCGAGCCGAGCCAGGTTCGGGAACGCGTTGACCCGTGCTGGCCCGCCGCGTACAGTAGGAACATGGAAACGATCATCGCGGGGCTTTCCTCGGTCTTGAGCGCGTTCTTCAGCTTCAAGGCCTACGTCATACTGCCGGCGTTCATGTTCCCGCTGGCGCTGCTAGCCCGTATGCGCCTCAAGGAAGCCGTATTCTCCTGCATAAAGATAGGCGTAGGCTTCGCCGGCGTCTTCGCCGTCTTCAGTTTCTTCGTGACGCAGATTAGCCCGGCCATAGAGGCCATCATACGGGTCCGCGGCCTCGACTATCCGGTGGTGGACGTAGGTTGGCCGCCCTTGGCGGCCATAACCTGGTCGTCGTCGCTGACGCCCCTCGTCATCCCGCTGATCATGCTCCTTAACCTGGCCATGCTGGCGACCAGGACCACGAAGACGCTATACATCGACCTGTGGAACTACTGGCACTTCGCCCTCCTGGGCGTCCTCGCGCAGAACGTTACCGGAAGCCTCGTCCTGGGCGTCGCGGCCAGCCTTGTAGTCGCGGCCATTACGATAAAGTGCGCCGACTGGTCCGCCCCTTTCGTCAAGCGGGAGACCGGCCTGGACGGGCTGGCCATAAGCCCCTTGTCGGTGGCCGGCCTCCTACCGTACGCGGTGGCCATGGACAGCGCCTTCGACGCTATCCCCGGACTACGCCGACTGCATTGGGATCCGTCCAAGAAGGCCGCGGCCGGCGGGCCGCGCCTGCTGCAGGAACCCATGGTCATAGGCGTCGTCGTGGGCCTGGCCCTGTCGCTGCTCGCCGGCTACGACCTCAAGGCCACCCTCGAGACGGCCATAAACATCGCCGCCGTCATGTTCCTGCTACCCAAGTGCGGAGCCCTGATAGGCGAAGGCATGGGCGCGGTATCCTCGGCCTTCAAGCTCCTCGTCGAGGCGCGTTTCTCGAGCATGCGCGGACTGTCCATAGCGGTGGACACGGGCATCCTGATGACCCACCCGTCGGTCATAGCCACCGGTCTCATGCTCATGCCCGTATCTATACTCCTGGCCTTCATCATCCCGGGCAACCGGATCATACCGCTGGGCGACCTCCCGAACCTGATATCCGTCATGTCGCTGACGACGCTCATCATGGGCGGCAACGTACTGCGAGCCGTGCTCGCCGGGATACCGGTGATCGCGTCGTTCCTGCTCATCGCCTCGAACATGGCCCCGCTCTATACCAGCCAGGCTACGGCGGCCGGCCTGAAACTCGGCATAGGCGGACGCGAGATAAGCGCTTTTACCGACGGCGGCAACCAGGCGCGCTACTGGCTCTATCATCTCTTCCAGGGCGACTGGATAGCCGTCGCGGCCGTACCGGTCGTGGCCGCCCTGCTATGGTTCGCCTGGAGGAAGTACAGGAAGATGGTATAGCTCGGACGCGCGCCCACAACACGGCCTGCTCGTTCCGCGAGCAGGAACGTCATGGATGACGACGCGCCCACAGAACGGCCGGCGCAGCGTAGCGAGCCGAAACGTCATGGATGACGACGACGCGCCACAGAACGGCCTGCTCGCTCCGCGAGCAGGAACGGCACGGATGCTGGCCCGGCGCGCAAGGACGCGCGCCCACAACACGGCCTGCTCGCTCCGCGAGCAGGAACGTCATGGATGACGACGCGCCACGGATGGCGCGCCACAACACGGCCTGCTCGCTCCGCGAGCAGGAACGTCATGGATGACGACGCGCGAGGGATCGCAGCGGAAACCCCGCAACGAAAGGAAGGCGCCGC
>QKAK01000044.1 GCA_003247225.1 Spirochaetota bacterium
CAAGGCGGGCAAGAGCCCGGACACCGTCAAGTCGCTCGTCAGGCGGGACAAGCCGGCCGACGACCCGTCAGAGCGCCTCCAGAAGGAGCGCGAGCGCCTTGAGCGGACGATAAAGAACCTGCAGGACCGCCTGACCATGGTCGAGTCCGAGCTGTCCAGGATCACCGCCGACTAGTCGGGCCGATGCCTACCCTAATCCGTAGAACAACGGAACGAGGACAGGCACGAGCAAAGACAGTATCGCCCCGCTCGTGAAGCTGACCGGCACCGAGTCCGGGCCGAGGCACTGCTCGACGAGCGGCAGGGTCACGTCCATCGCGGTGGCGCCTCCGGCCCCGACGGCCGTATACGGGCGCTTGGAACGCGACAGGATGGGTATCAGGAGCAGCGCGAGCGACTCCCTGGCCATGTTCGCGAGAAAGGCGGCGGAGCCGAGCGCCGGGTCGCCGAGGTCGGATATCAGCACGCCCGATAGGCTGTACCAGCCGAAGCCGGCCGCGAGGGCCAGGGCCCTGCCCGCGCTGATCGAGAAGGCGGCCGCCACGGCGAGGCCTCCGGCGAGGCTGCCGAGCATGGTGGCGATCGGAACGAGCGCGGTATCCGCCCGCACGAAGGCGGAGCGCAGCGATATGCCGGACTGGGCGAACTGGAGCCCTATCATGAACAGGAGCGCGTCGAGCACCCAGCCGGTCACCGAGCCGTAGTCGAGCGCCAGCTCCGGCAGGGCAAGCCCGGCTACGAATCCGACGATGACGACGAGGAGCAGGACCGACGGCCCCTTGAAATGCTCCCAGCCCAGCCGCGGCGCCGCGTCGGCGGACGTCCCGGAGCCGCCTTCGGGCCGCGCGCCGGGCACGCCGGCGCGATGGCCGGACCGTCGGGCGCGAAGCGCGTCGAGGAGCGCGTAGGCCGCGCGGATAGCCGCTATCGTCCCGGCGAGCGAGGCTACGGCCGTGCCGCCGGCGAGCAGCCCGATCTCGCCGAGCCGGTCGCGCAGCTCGCGCGCGTTCCCGAGCCTGAAGCCCATCACGAACAGCAGGGCCCAGAGCACCAGCTTGATCAATAGGTCGGTGACCCTGGCCGGCGGCGACAGCCTGACGCGGTGGACCAGCGCGCCGGCGGCCATGAAGGCCAGCAGGATCAGGATCTGCGCTAAGGCGCCCATGCTAGAGCGTCCCGGCGACCACGGCCGCCGCGCCGCAATGCTCGCGGAGCAGGGCCGCGAAGCGCTCGCCCACCCGTCCGAGGCTATCGGGCGAGTACAGCCCGAGCGGCGCGTAGACGAAGCCGGCGAGCCGCCTCGTGCCGTCCTTGAGCTTGCCGCGCATCGAGTCCTTGACCGGGTTACCGAGCGGCGAGCCGTCGGCGGCGCAGACGCACAGCAGGCCTGACAGGTCCATCTCCTGGCCGGAGGCGTTGAACACGTAGGCCTCGCCCGGGCCGCAGACGCGGACCAGGGCCGAGCCGCCGAGCTCGTCGGCGTCGAGCAGGCTGATAGGCAGCCCGGTCTCGAGCGACAGCAGGTTATTGCAGTCGACCGGCCCGTTGATAGACGGGAAGACGCCGTCGCGGGCGGCCCGCGCCAGGTACTCGCTGGCCGGCTTCTGGCGCCCGGACGGCTTGAAGCCCCCCGCGCGAAGCATCGCCCGCACCGGGTCCTTGACGGCGGCCGGGGGGAAGTCCTCGGCGGCTCGGCGGGCGGCCAGCTCGCCGAGCGCGCCCGCCAGGGCGCGCGGCGCCGGGGCCATGTCGTCGACCTCCGCCAGTACCATGCACACGAGCGAGCCGGACAGCCGCGGGTCGTCGTCCTTGCGTAATCGTATCGAGTCGTCCATGGCTCGACGGTATCACGACGCAGGCCCGACCGCAAGCGACCGGAAGGTTCCGCTTGATACGCGGCCCGTAGATGCTATACTTATGCCATGCCCAGGAGGATTCGATGATCAAGCGAGCCTGTTGCGTCGTGGCGTTGGCGTTATCGATCGCGGCCGTCGGGGCCCAGGAGCGGATAGCGGTACTCGACACCGTGCTGCCCAAGGGCATCGACGCCAAGGTGGTCATCCCGATCACCGAGAAGATCATGGAGGAATTCGTCAGGTCGAAGCTGTTCACCGTGCTCGACCGGTCCTATATCACGAAGACCCTGTCGGAGCTCGAGTTCAGCACCTCCGACCTGACCTCCGGGGACAGCGAGAAGCTGGCGACGATAGGCGGCTTCCTCAAGGCGTCGTACATCGTCGTCTCCACCGTGCAGCAGCTCGAGAGCACCTACTTCCTGTCGGCCAAGATGATAGAGGTCAAGACCGGCGTGATCACCGCCCAGACCTCGGTCAACCGAGACGGCTCGGTATCGGTGCTGATAGACATGGCCGGAGACCTCGGCAGGCAGCTCGTAGCCGCGTCGATGGGCCAGGACGTCGCCTCGTCGTCGCGCTCGGGCGGACGGACCGCCGTCCAGCCGACGCAGTCGTCCGCCCCTCAGGCCTCGGCCGCCGCGTCCGACGGCCGGCAGGAGGCTCCGGCGCAGCGGAGGAAGCCGGCCCGCTTCTCGAGCGTCACCGCCGACGTCGGCTCCGCGGCGACGATAGGCGTATTGCTAGGCAATCTCTACGACATGGACCTCTATTCGCACGCCGAAGAGGATTCAGCGGCGGTCTCTGGCCTATCGTACGGCATATCCGGGATCTTCCCGTCCGGCCTGTTCTACCTGTCGGCCGCCGCGTCCCTGACCGATACGGAGCACGAGGACTACAGCTGGTACAGCTACACGCAGTCCGTCGAGGCAAGCGCAGGAGCCGGCCTCGACTTCATGGTCGGGCCGGTGATGCTCTACGCCGGAGCCAGGCTGGGCTACTTCCTGCTGACCTGGACCGAGGAATACTCCGACTACTCGTACAACGAGGGCACCTGGTCGGGGCTGGCCTACGGCTTCGAGACCGGCGCCGACGCGCGGCTCGGGCGACTGGTGCTGGGCCTTCGTTACTCGTTCGTGATGGGCACATTATCCGAGATCGACGCTTACTGGGTCGACCTCGACGCGGCGACCGGCTCCCTGTCCCTGCGGGCGGGCTTCGCGTTCTAGCCCCGCCTGCGATTTGACCGACGCGCCCGACCGGAATCTTTCCTGTCGGGCGTTTTATTTAGTCGATGACGACGGTGGCGTACATGCCGGCCGGCAGTACGAAGCGCCAGTCGGACGACGACGAGGGGTCGCCGAGGTCCATGAAGGCGTTCGAGTAGGCGCCGCCGTACAGGTCGCCTATCGTCGCGGAGCTGAACGCGTAGGGCTCGGCCAGGTCGGCGTCGCCTATATCGTCGCCGTCGGTATCGATGGCGTCCAGGCACAGGTAGTTGTACATATTGATCGAGCCGAGATTATAGGTCAGGCCGCCGGAGCTCGACGGGAACGCGCCGCCCGAGTTGTAGCGGTAGTAGGCCGGCGCGTCGGTCCGATGCGACAGGAGGACTGCCGCGCCCCAGCGCCTGAGCAGCCCGACTATCGACTCGTCGCGCCCGGAGAACGCCGACGCGGCTGCCGCGACGGCCCCGGCGTCGGTCGAGGCAGACTGCACGAGGCGGCGCACGAACTCCGAGCCTCCGTAGTTACGGGCCAGGTAGGCGCCGAACGAGTACGCGAGCGAGTAGTACGAGGTGATCAGCGCGTCGTCGGTATCGGGCCAGGCCTCGAGCGACAGGTCCGGCCAGGGCAGGTAATCAGGAAGCCGCCCGTAGATATTGCCCGCCGCGCCGGCGCTGTAGTCCGACGGCCCTATCCCGCGCGGCCCCGAGACGCCCATCTTATCGGCGAGCAGGTCCTCGACCTGCATCGCGCACAGCTCGTCTATCCAGGTGGCCTCGTTAAAGTAGTCGCCGCCCCGCAGCACGCCCTTCTGGTAGAAGTGGATCATGTGCTGGAACTCGTGGGCGAGCGTGGAGACGACGGTGGA
>QKAK01000016.1 GCA_003247225.1 Spirochaetota bacterium
GCCAGCCCGTGCTCGGCGGCGTTGGCCACGAAGCCGGCGACGCTATCGACCAGGCAGGCCCTGCGCCCGGCCGTAGGCCAGGCGAGGAGGAGACGGTCTTCGTCCACGGGCGACGGGACCGTCAGCAGGCGCAGTAGCCGGACAGGCTCAGCTCGAAGGAGGATAGTATCTGGTCGCCCGTAGCTATCGTCAGGTAGCCCCCGACGTCCGTAGCGCCGGCCGCGTGGTCGAGCTCGACCTGGAACGTCTCCTCTTCTTTGGGCCTCACGACCGTCGGGAGGCTCTTGGGCAGGACGAAGGTCCCGAAACCCTCCCCGTAGGTCTGTACGGCCTCCACGGAGCCGATCGCCAGGTCGGAGTCGCCAAGGTTGCGGAGCGTGAAAGTCATCAGCGATGAGGCGGAGTAGCCGTCGTAGCTACCGACCGTACCGAATTCGACGGTCGCGCTCGGCGGCAACAGCCTGACCGCCGCGTCGTCCTGGCTCGCCTTGCCGTAGACGGCGACGGCCGAGCTGTACCTCGTCGCCTGAACCGTGGCGCCTTCGGCGGCGTAGGCCGTGTCCAGAGAGAACAGTAGGTAGACGGTCGTGGCTCCCTCGCTCGTTACGAGCCCGTAGCCGACGTCGGAGGCGTCGGCGTTGAACTCGTCGACGAAGGCGCCGCCGGCGTCGTACAGCGCGACCGAAGCGTCTGCCGGCGCCGGGGACTCGCCGTTGACGTAGCCCCGGACGGCGTACAGCCCGGGACCAGGCAGCTCAGCCGCGAGGACCCTCGGGCCGACGCCTCCGGCGGGCACGGCGGTCTCGGCGGACTCGCCGTCCGTACCCACGGCGACGACTGCGGCCTCGTACGGTAGCACGCCAACCTCGAGCGCCACGGCCTCGCCGGCCTCGAGGGCTACGTCCTCTACGAGCACCTCGCCGACTATGGCGCCGTCCGCGTCGAAGACCCGGACGGTAAGGGTCAGGTCGGAGCGTACAGGTACCGCGGGGAAGCTAAGCTCGACGCTAGAACCGTCGCTCAGCGTCACGGGTTCGGTCGATAGGTCGACGTCCGGGCCAGCGATCGTCGCCACGGCGTAGGACGCGTTCGGGTGTATGAAGCGAGACGCGGCCGCCCCGGGGCGGCTGTAGATGTCCTCGGCGATAGCCTTGCGTATATTAGCCGGTACGGAGCTCGTCAGATCGGCGGGCAAGCTTACGGAGACGCCGAGCGTCCGATAACCGGAAGGAGAGACTGGAGCGCGGCAACCTGATAGGTAGACGACGGCCAAAACGATGGACAGAGACGTTGCGGCTAGACGTTTCATGAATAAGGCTCCTATTATCAGATAATGAACGAACGCCAGTAGCGGTAAGAACCGTGTTCGATATAATCGATAATATAGCACGCGCGAGGCGTTGAACAACATGAACGTCCGCAATAATACCCCGCCCGGCTCCGCATCCGCCGTCCGATAGCCGCCCTATGCACGACGCGCCGCGCCGCCCCGTGAAGGTTGCTCGTACATAGGCCCCGCCGAGATAATAGTCGAGGCTTGTTTACACTCACAAACCCGGCCCGGGGCGGCGCGTCGTCAGCGCTTCGCGGTCCACGCCTCGTTGGCGTACCGCTCCTCGGCGTGGCGCTCGGCCTCGGCAAGCTCGTCGGCGGCCGGCTCGGCTAGGGACAGCTCGACGCCGAGGGCGGCGGCGAAGCCGTCCGCGAAGGCGTCGGCGGCCTCGTCGAGGCCTACCCGCCGGCCAAGGAGCTGGTCGAGCCCGCGGACGCGGTCCTTGATGTCCTGGATCAGCTTGCCCTTGAGCTTCTCCGACGGCACCTTGAGCAGGCTGAACATACGCTCGGGGTCGACCCCGAGCAGCACGGTGCCGTGCTGCAGGATGCAGCCCTTCCTGCGGGTCTGGGCGTTGCCCGATACCTTGCGGCCGTCGACGAGTATATCGTTGAGCGGCGCGAACGCGGCGCGGAGGCCGAGGCGGGCGAACCCGTCGACGAGGCCGGAGCACAGGAAGCGGTACGACTCCATGATGTCGGCCCTGGCCAACGGGTGGCGCTCGGGGATGACGACGCTGTAGGTTAGCTCGTCGTCGTGGAAGACGGCGCCGCCGCCGGTGATCCTGCGGACCACGTCGACGCCGGCGGCCCGGCACGCCTCGCGGTCGACCTCGTCGTCGAGCCCCTGGAAATAGCCGAGCGACACGGTCGGCGGGTTCCAGCCGTAGAAGCGCAGCGTCGGCGGCTGCCGCCCCTCGGACACCGAGCCGAGCACGGCCTCGTCGAGGCCCATATTGAAGGCGCCGCGCGCGACGCCGGTCCTGAGCAGCCTAAGCGTCACGGGCGGCCTCCTCTATGAGATTGGCTACGTCGGCCGGGTCGAGGCCGTACAGGCTGACCCCCTCGCGCTCGAGCGCGGCGCGGAAGGCAGACTCGAACCCCGCGACCGTAACGCCGACCAGCGACGCCTCGACGCGGTCGAAGCCCTCCTCCGGGTGAGCGAAGAAGTCGCCGCGCATCGACAGGCCGCGCACGGCGCCCGCGTCTATATCGGCGGTCAGCCGCAGCAGCTTGGTGCCCGGCGACTTGAACACGCGCTCGACGGTCACGCCGGCGTCCCCTCGCCGAAGGCCTGTCGCGCGTGGTAGCTCGTGCGAGCGAGCGGCCCCGCGACGACGGCGGCGAAGCCCCGCTCGCGGGCGCTCTCGGCGTAGGCGGCGAAGGCGTCCGGGTGGACGTACTCGACGACGGGCACCTGGGCGCTCGTCGGCCTCAGGTACTGGCCGAGCACGACGGCGTCGCAGCCGACGGCGCGCAGGTCGTCCATCGAGGCGAGCACCTCGTCGCGGCTCTCGCCGAGGCCGAGGAGCAGGCTGGACTTGACGACGGCCGGCCGGCCGGGCGACCAGGCCGCGGCAAGCTCCAGGGTATGGAGCGACTTCCCGTAGCCGGCGCGCGCGTCGCGCACGCCCTGCAGGCGCGGCACGGTCTCGATGTTGTGGTCGAGCGCGTCCGGGCCCTCGGCCAGTATGAGCTCGATCTCGCCCTCGCGGTAGTCCGGGGTCAGCACCTCGACGCGGACGCCGGGGTTCGCCGCCTTGATAGCGCGCACGCAGGCGGCGAAGTGGCCGGCGCCGCGGTCCGGCAGGTCGTCGCGGTCGACGCTCGTCAGCACGGCGTAGCGCAGGCCGAGCTCGGCTATCGCCTCGGCGAGCTGGCGCGGCTCGTCGGGGTTCGGCTCGTCGCCGCGCTTACCCGTGGGCACGGCGCAGAAGCGGCAGTTCCTGGTGCAGGTATCGCCGAGTATCATGAAGGTGGCGGTGCCGCAGCCCCAGCACTCGGCCTTGTTCGGGCAGCGGGCGGAGTCGCAGACTGTATGGAGCCCGCGGCGGCCCACCAGGCGCGTCATCATCCGCGAGCCCTCGCTCGCGGGTATGGCCACCTTGAGCCAGTCCGGCTTGCGGGCCGTCTGCGCGGCTCCGGCGGCTCCCGCTCCGGCGGCTCCCGCTCCGGCGGCGCCCGCCCCGGCGACGGAGATCTTCGTATCAGTGGACGACAAGGCGTACGACCTTCCCGGGACCGCGCCGGCTCGGGCGGCCCTTCTCGTTGCATCGCTCGAATCCTACCGCATAAAGCGGGCCGCAGTCTATTCGAGCCAATGAAAAAGCCTCCCCGCCGGGGGAGGCTCGCGCCCGTGAAGGACGTGGAACGGCTAGCGCTTAGCGGACCTTGAACCTCAGGCCGACCGCGGGCGCGATCGCGAGGGCGCTCGTGAAGTAATCGGAGGTATCGACCAGCTGCATCACGCCGTACATGCCGTGGACCGAGGCGTACAGGGCCGTCTGGGGGTTCAGGCTATACGCCACGCTCGCCATGGCTCCCGGGCCCAGCGTCATGTAGGTGATCGAGTCGATCGCGTAGTCGTCCGGCAGGAGCAGGGTCGCGGCGTAGCCGAGGCCGCCGCCGACTATCATCTCGACCGAGTCGAAGACCATGCGGTAGCCGAGGCCGAAGACGGCGTCCATGTGCATCTTGGTCGAGAACACGTTCATGTTCAGGTCGGCGCTCTGGGAACCGATCCTCACGGAGCCGCTCGTCGGCAGGCCGAACGCGGCGGCCATCGCGAGGCCGAAGGTCTCGCCCTGGAACGACGTGACCGAAACGGCTATCGAGCCTACGCTGAGCGACGCGTCGGCTACGCCGTAGTCCTCGTTAAATGCGTCGGACGCGAACGCGATTCCGACGCCCGAGTACATCTGGGCCGACGCGCCGGCTACTAGGGCGCAGGCGATGAGCGTGGCTAGGATGATTTTCTTCATGATGTCTCCGTGCTCTGTAAAATTTGGGTAAAACCGGAGGCAGATCCTACGCGAGAGCTTCGAACGTGTCTAGACCTCGGCCGTCCCCGCCGCCCCGTCCGCCGGCGCCGCGAGGTTCCTGAGCCAGCGTTCCTTCCTGAGCCATCGGCGCGCCACGTACCACTTGACGATGTCGGTCAGCTTGACGATGCCGTACATCGCCACCGGCCCTATCGGCGTCAGCAGGGCCAGCGCGAAGGCGCCCGGTATGAACAGCGCGTAGGTCACGCCGACGTCGACGGCGACGCCCATCATCGTGTCGCCGCCGGCCCTCGACACGGCGAACTGGGCGTTGAGGAGGCTCCACAGCGGCAGGTAGGCCGCTATCACGAAGAGGAGGCCGGCGGTCACCTTGGTCGCCTGGGGCGTCAGGTTCATGAACACGAGCGGCACCGCCGCGATGCTCGCCACCTGCAGCAGGGCGACGACCGTGCCGCCGATTACCGAGCCGCTCATGATCCAGCGCGCCTTGACCTTGGCCTCGTCCAGCTTGTCGGCGCCCAGGAGGCCGCCGACGACGACGCCGGTCGACACGTGGATGCCGGTGAACACCAGGAAGAAGATATTCGCTATCGCCCAGCCGGCCGACATGCCGGCGACCACCTCGGCGCCGCCTCGGCCGTTGTACAGGGCCGTCGTCACCGTCTCCGACACCACCCAGCTCGTCTCCGACAGCAGCATCAGGCTGGACTTGCCCAGGATCTCCCTGAACAGCGGCCACCTGGCCTTGAGCAGGCCCGAGAGCGGCACGAAGAACGGCGCCTTGACCGAGCGGGCGTAGGCTATGAACGTCGTCAGCTCGACGACGCGCGCTATGATGGTCGCGATCGCCGCGCCGCGTATCTCCAGCGCCGGCGCTCCGAGGTGGCCGTAGATCAGCGCCCAGTTGAAGAAGGTATTGATCGCGGTAGCCGCGACCGAGATCACCAGCGGCGCGTTCGGCCGGCCTATCTCCCTGAACGCCGAGCCTATCGACTGCGACAGGGCCATCGGCAGGAAGGTCCACGAGACGAGGCGCAGGTAGCTCGCCCCGTGGGCCACGATCTCCGCCTGGGCGGCGTTGCCGACCGTCATCATCGTCACCAGGCTCGCGGGCATGACCTGGCAGACGGCGAAGTACAGCGCCGAGACGCCGAGGGTCATGATAGCCTTGAAGCGGTAGGCCTGGCGCATGCCCTCCTCGTCCTTGGCGCCGCGGTACTGCGACATGTAGATGCCGCCCGCGGCCGAGAGGGTCATCATCACGACCATGTACACGAAGTTGACCTGGTTGGCCACGTTGACGCCGGCCATCTTGGCGTCGCCGAGCCCCGCGACCATGAAGTTGTCTATCAGCGACACGAGGCTCTGGATGGCCTGCTGCGCCATCACCGGCAGCGCTACCGCGAGCACTTCCTTATAGAATGAGGCCGGCCCGAAGAGCGGCCGTCGTTCGATCGTCTGGTTCATCGCTCATGTATAGAGAAGATAAAATAAAAGGACAATAGGGACAGGTCGACTATAGGCATCTTCGGACAGGCGCGTCCGGCGCCGCGCCCGGCCGCCGCGCGGCGGCCGCCGTTCCGTTCGGCTCCCGGCCCGCTCCGCCCGTCCCGGCGCCGCGCCCCGCCCGGGGTCACGGCGCCGCGGCGCGCTAGCCGGCCGCCCCCCGGTCGCGCGCGGCGCGGCCGCTAATCCACCCGGCGGCGGTAGCGGGCGTACAGGAACGCCAGCCAGGCCGCGCTGGCCGCAAGGCCCAGGCCGAGCGCCGCGAGCGGATGGACGGCCGAGCCCGTCCCCTGCCCGAGCGCGAGCTCGGCGGCCCAGTACTGCGGGAAGGGCCAGGCCAGGGCCCGGGCGGGCATCGGCAGCAAGACCGCGAGCGGCGCCAGGTCGAGGGCGCTCAGGGCCTTGAGCGTCGCCAGGCCCTCCACCTTGTCGGAGGCGAAGGCGGCCAGGAACAGCGCGAAGAACGGCGCCTGCATGGCCCCGACGACGGCGACGCCCGCGTCTAGGGCGAACGCTCGGCCGCCGAGGCCGAAGGCCGGGCCGACGGCCAGGCCGGCGATCAGGGCCGCGGCGGAGAACAGGGCCAGCCTCGCGGCCAGGTAGCCGGAGCGGCCGACCGGGCTGACGGACCAGTAGGCAGACACGCCGTCGTCGCGGTCGTCCAGCAGCAGGAAGCCCGACATCATGCCGAAGAAGGTTCCGGGGAACAGGATCAGCACGGCGCGTATCAGCGCCGCGTAGCCGAGCGGCTCGAAGCCGGTAGCCTTCGCGATGAACGCGGCGAGCGGCGGCAGGATCAGCCTCAGCGCGACCGCGGCCAGGAACGGCACGAAGGGCATGACGCAGAGGAGGGGGTCCCTGCCGACGAGCCGCAGGTCGGCGGCTACGAGCCGCGCCTCGGCCGCCGCGAGCCGGGCGCCCGTGGCCGAAGGCCGCGTTCCGGAGGGCGAGGGCCTATCCGCGGCGGCCGGCCGGCGATCATGCGAGCGCACGCTAGTCTCCCCTCGCGGCGTTCACCGCCGGGGCCAGCGCGAACCGGGCTATGGCCGCCGTCCACGCCGCCGCGGCGAGCGCGCCCAGGGCCAGCTCGCCGGCTGGCGCCGCGGTATACGCCGCCCGCGCGAAGGCCAGCGACGCGCCGCCCGGGCTCAGGGCCGCGATCGGCCCGAACCACGGCGGCAGGTAGCGCCCCGCCGCGTAGTCGAGCGCCGGCAGGGCCAGTACCAGGAACGCCGGTATCGAGCCCATCATGAAACGGTTCACGCTCTTCAGCCGGAGCGCCAGCGCGGCGCCGAGCATCGCGGCCGGCGCGCCTCCGAAGGCGGCGGAGGCCGCGAGCGGCCAGAGGCTGAAGTCGGCGCCTCGGGACGAGGCCGATACGATCGCCGCCATCGCGAACGACAGTATCCCCAGGTCGAGCGCCTTGACGATCAGGTAGTCCGACGGCCGCAGCGGCGAGGCGAACAGGGATCGGAAGGTGCCCTGGGCCAGGTCGAGGCAGACCGAGGCGCCGGCGAAGAAGAAGCAGAAGAAGGCCGGGTCGCTCCAGGCCAGGATCGGCAATACGGCGTCGGCCCAGGCCCGCGGCAATACCGACAGGACGGCCGCGTACAGCGCCGCGACGACCAGGTAGGCGATCGCGAAGCCGTGGCGCCAGAGCAGGCGCAGGTCGGCGGCGAACAACGCGGCGCTCACGCGAGTTCCTTCCCGGTCAGACTGAGGAAGATGCCGTCCAGGCTGGAGTCGAGGGTGCGTACGCCGAGCAGGCCCGGCTTCCGCAGCTCGGCCAGGAAGGCCGCGTCGTCTGCCAGGCCGTCGAGCGGGAACTCGGGGCTGGCCGCGGCCGCGCCCGCCGCGGAACCGCCGGCCGCGGCTCCCGCCTCCGGCCCGGGCTCGCGGTCGACGACGACGGCCCGCTTGCCGTAGCGCCGCTTGAGGGCGGCCGGCGCGTCGCAGGCGGCTATTCGGCCGTCGACGATGAACGCGACCCGGTCGCAGGTCGCGTCGGCGGCGGCCATGTCGTGGGTGGTCAGGAACACGGCCGCGCCTTCCGACGCCCGCTCGCGCACGATGTCGCGGACGACGCGCGCGTTGGCCGGGTCCAAGCCGCTCGTCGGCTCGTCCAGGAACAGGACGCGCGGGCGGTGGATGACGGCGCGTATCAGGTTGAGCCGCATCCGCATGCCCTTGGAGTACTCCGCGACGCGCCTATCCATCGCGTCGGCGATGCCGAGCCGCTCGAACAGAGGGCGCGGGTCTTCCTTCGGCCCCGGATAGAACGACGCGAACAGCCTCACGTTCTCGAGGCCCGTCAGCTTCTGGTAGAAGCACGGGAACTCGAACGCGGCCCCGATGCCGGCCCGGTAGCGCGAATCCGCCCCGGACGCCTCGACGCCGCCGACCGTCGCCGAGCCCGAGTAGCCTCGCAGCGAGCCGAGGAGGATCTTCTGCGTGGTGCTCTTCCCTGCGCCGCTCGGCCCGAGGAAGCCGAAGACCTCGCCGGGCGCCACCGCGAAATCGATGCCGCGCACGGCCTCGCCCTTGGCCCGCGGATATGCAAAGCTCAGGCCGCTTACCCGTATCATTCCGTCCTTCTTTCTTCGCTGCGGCTATCGGAGCCTCGGCCGCCGTCGCGCCCGCCGGGGCCGGAGCCTGGACCGGAGCCTTCAACGCCGGCCAGGGCCATGGCCAGGCCCCGGGCGGTTACCGCGACGGTCGAGGCGCGCAGTTCGTCCGGCAGGCTGCGCAGGCCGGTGGACAGCAGGAACACGGCATAGCCCGCGCCGGCCAGCTCGGCCGCCCCGACGCCGGGCCCGAGCAGGCCGGCGGCCGACCAGGCGGCCGCTATCGCCGCCATCGCGGCCGCGTCGCCCTCGACGTGCCTGGCTACCCGCTCCGGCGGCAGTGCCCTGGTCAGCCTATCGAGCGTCCGGCCGTCTATCGAGGCCACCGCCGGGTCGCTCGCCACCTTATCGAAGGCGGCCTTGAAGGTGGCGCGCAGGCGCTCGAAGGCCGTTCCGGGCAAGGCCGGCGCAGCCTCGAAGACGGCCCTATAGTCGCGCTCGATTCCTTCGAGCGCGTCCATGAACAGCTCCTCCTTCGAGCCGTAGAACAGGTAGAAGCTGCCCTTCGCGATCGAGGCCGCGGCCGCCAGCTCCGCCACGCTCGCCGCCCCGAGCCCGCCGCGCCGCAGCGCGTCGACCGCCGCGGCGAGCAGCCGTTCGCGGATCGCGCCCCGTTCCCTCTCGTCGAACGCCGTAGGCATCTATGCGTTCCTCCTTTGCGATATGACCATTTTTACTATTATGGTCATACGGTACTAGCTTTCTCGGCTCCCGTCAAGCCCCGACGGGCTTACCCGGCGCCGGGAACGTGGTATAGTGGCCGCGGGGCGCCGCGCGCCCATGGAGGATGCCCATGAGTTTCTTCAAGCCCTTCGCCCTCGAGCGCTTCTTCGCCAAGCACGAGTTCAGCGCCAGGTACCTGCTATGCTCGTCGGACTGCGAGTCGTTCCCGGTGCGCGAGCTGCTCGCGATGGACGAGGGCTCGATAGACCGGCTGCTCGACATGAGGCTCGGCTACACCGAGACCAGGGGCGCGCCGTCGCTGCGGGAGGCGATAGCCGGGCATTACGCGGGGCTCGGGCCGGAGGGCGTCTTCGTCCACTCCGGCGCCGAGGAGGCTATCCTCAACCTGTACCTGGCCGCGCTGAAGCCGGGCGACCGGGTCGTCGTCAACTACCCCTGCTACCAGTCGCTCGCGGAGATCCCGCGTTCGCTCGGCTGCGAGGTCGTTCCCTGGGAGCTGCGCCAGGTCGAGGACGGCCCGGGCGGGCCGCGCTGGAGGCTCGACCCGGACGAGCTGCCGGCCCTGTCGGGCGGCAAGGCGACGATGATCGTGCTGAACGCGCCGAATAACCCTACCGGCGCGCTGCCGACCCGCGACGAGTTCGAGGCCGTCGTCGCCTACGCGCGTAGGACCGGCGCGATCCTGTTCGTCGACGAGGTGTACCGCAGGCTCGAGCGCGACCGATCGGCCAGGCTGCCGTCGGCCTGCGAGGCCTACGAGAACGGCGTCGCGCTCGACGTGCTCAGCAAGCACTCGGGGCTGGCCGGCCTCAGGATAGGCTGGCTGGCGTCGCGCCGGACCGACCTGCTCGACGCCGTGGCCGTCGTCAAGGACTACAACTCGATATGCTCGTCGGCCCCGAGCGAGCTGCTCGCCGAGATAGCGATCCGCAACCTGGAGCCTATCGCCGCCCGCAACCGCGCGATCTGCGCCAGGAACCTGGCGCTGCTCGACGGCTTCTTCGAGCGGCGGCCGGAGTTCGCCCGGTGGACGCCTCCGGCGGCCGGCTCCGTGGCCTTCCCGCGGCTGAGCGACGGCTCGGACGCCGAGGAGCTGGCGGAGCGGCTGGTAGCCGAGTCCGGGGTGCTGCTGCTGCCGGGCGCGTACTACGACTACGACCGCTCGTACTTCAGGCTGGGCTTCGGGCGGGCCAACCTGCCGGAGGCCCTGGCCAGGCTCGAGGCCTGGCTGGACGGCCGATAGGGCGAGCAGCGAGGCCCCGTCTCAGAACTGGGCGGCTATCTCGAAGGCGGCCCGGCGCAGCTCCTCCACGAGGTCCAGGCGGACGAGGGGAGAGCCCTTATCCTTGAGAACGTACGGCGAGGCTATCGTCGCGACGCAGGGGTCGTCGCCTATCCGTATCGGCACCGACACCGCGTACACCCCGACGGCGCAGCGTACGTCGCCGAACGAGTAGCCGTCCCGCTCGATATCCGGGTACGCGCCCGGCTGGCGCATCGATAGGAGCAGCCGCCCCGACGGAGCCTGCTCCGCGGCATATAGGCCGGGCCGTACGCCGATGCGCACGTCGCCCGTCCCCTCGACGCTGTAGATCACGTGCAGCTTCTCGTCCACCAGCCTGCCCAGGTGAACCGATTCGCCCGATCGGGAGGCGTAGCGACGCATCGGCCCCTCGGCTCGGGCTATCACGGCCGAGTCCATCTTGCGGTCGGCCAGCCCGTAGGCGCGGGCTCCCGGAGCGTAGCCGCCGGAGGCCGTCTTGATGAGGAAGCCGTCGAGGGTCAGGTACTCGACCATGCGCTGGATCTCCGAGACCTTGTAGCCGACCCCGTCGGCGATGCGGCTCATCGTCACCGTCTCGTTGACGCCGAGTATGAATTCGAGTATGCGCAGGCCCTTCTCGAGGGCGGGGGCGTTGCCGAGCATCCGATCATTGTAGCCAGGCGCGGCGCCCGCGTAAAGCGACGACGGGCGGGGACGGGTCGCCCCGCGGGGTTTCAATTGACATTACTCAATTATCATTGATAATAATTTTTATCACTAGCATCCATGGAGGCAGTATGAAGAAGGATACGAGACTGGCGCTCATCGGGGCAGCGCTCGTCCTTGTCGCCGGCGTCGTAGGCGGGTTCGTCCAGACCGACGGCGGCGCCGTACGGGTCAGCGACATCAGGTTCGCCGGAAGCAACGGTACGATCATGAGCGCGCTTCTGTACGTTCCGGAGACGGCGACGGCCAAGACGCCGGCGCCCGGCATCCTCGCCGTACACGGCTATATCAACTCCCGCGAGACCCAATCGGGTTTCGCCGTGGAATTCGCCCGGCGAGGCTACGTCGTGCTGTGCCTGGACCAGACGGGGCACGGATACTCGGACTCGCCGGCCTTCGCGAACGGCTTCGGCGGTCCCGACGGCCTCAAGTACCTCAGGTCGCTCGACTTCGTCGACGGGGACAACATAGGCCTCGAGGGGCACTCGATGGGCGGCTGGACGGTACTGGCGGCCGCGGCGACGATGCCCGACGCGTATAGGTCGATCGTTCTAGAGGGATCGTCGACCGGCGCCCCCTACGCGATGGAGGGCAGCCCGTCCTGGCCGCGCAACCTCGGCGTGGTCTTCAGCACGATGGACGAATTCGCGCCGCTGATGTGGGGCGTCGCCCGGGGCAAGGACGCTCCGGACAGCCCGAAGCTCCAGGCGCTCTTCGGG
Organism: Spirochaetota bacterium; assembly: GCA_003247225.1. Taxonomy (GTDB): domain Bacteria; phylum Spirochaetota; class Spirochaetia; order Treponematales; family UBA12059; genus SZUA-370. The sequence continues at coordinate 11,858 of QKAK01000016.1, forward strand.
ACGACCGGGCGCGTCAAGGCCGGCGAGGTATACGGATCGATAGCGGCCGGCACGGCCCGAGCGCTGTTCCAGCCCAGGACCACGCACCCCGGCGATCACCTTTCCACCGAGGCCGTCGGCTACGCGATCGACTGGTTCGACAGGACCCTCGAAGGCGCGAAGCCGCTGCCGTCCTCGGATCAGACCTGGTTCTGGAAGGAGCTGGCGACGCTCGCGGGCCTCGTCGGCTTCGTGCTGGCCGTGCTCGGCGCCGGAGGCGCGCTGCTCCGCGCCCCGGCCTTCTCGGCGCTCGCCATGGCCGCGCCCGCCGGCGTACCGTCCAAGGGCCCGGCCCTGTGGATAAGCGTCGCCGTCGCCGCCGCGGTGCCCGCGCTCACCTTCTTCCCGTTCCTCAAGCTCGGGGCGGCGCTAAAGGCGAGCGCGCTGTGGCCGCAGAGCATCACCAATCAGATCATGGTCTGGGCCCTGCTCAACGGTATCGTCAGCCTGGCTCTGTTCATGGCTTGGCACCTCGCGTCGGCCAAGAAGCGGGGCGGCGGCGCCGCGGCGTACGGCCTCGACCTCGGCGGCGCTAACCTGCTCAGGACGATAGCCTACGCGGCTTGCGCCATTGGCGCGGGGGCGCTCCTGCTGCTCGCCGCGGACTTCCTGTTCAAGATAGACTTCAGGTTCTGGGTGGTCGCGCTGAAGCCGATGAGCATGCAGCAGTTCAAGGCCTTCCTCGGCTACCTGTTGCCGTTCACCGCCTTCTTCTTAATGTCTTCGGTGGCGACGAACGGCCAGCTGCGGCCGGCCGGGGGCAAGGCGGCGACGCGCTACTGGACGGCCGTCGCCGCCGGGTCCGGCGGCTTCCTCGCGTTCCTGCTGGCCCAGTATATACCGCTACTGGCCGGGGGCACCCTGCTGACCGCGTCGGAACCGCTCAACGTCATCGTGGCCATGCAGTTCCTGCCGCTGATGGCCGTCACCTCGCTGTTCTCCGCCTGGTTCTTCGAGCGGACGGGCCGCGCCTGGGCCGGAGCGTTCGTGAACGGTATCTTCGTGACCTGGTACATCGTTGCAGGACAGGCCTTCCATTACATGGTCCGCTGACGAGCAGACGCCGACGCCGACGCCGGCTCGCGCGCCGGCGTCGGCCTCGCCGCCGGTCCCCGTACGGTCTCGAGGACCGGCTGGACCGGCGCTAGGCCGGGGGCTACGCGTCGGAGCCGAATAGGAAGGCGCTCGGGTTCACGGCGACCATCGCGCGCTTAAGGCCCGCGTCGAGCGGCGACGAGGCGAAATCGGACACGTAGTCGAGGTACGACCTGGTCTTGGTCAGGCTGATGACGAAGTCGCTGCCGAACAGCAGCCTCGAGCGGACGATGTCGGCCGTAGCCGCGGGTAGGGATCCGACGAGGCGCGCCAGCTTAGCCCAGTACGCCGGCTCGCAGCCGTTGAACGCCACGTCGGCGTAGACGCCCGAATAGCGCTCCATCAGCCTGATTATCGACTCGGTCCATTCGCCCTTGGCCCGCGGACGGCCCAGGTAGCGCTCGCCGAAGTGGGCGAAGTCGACGACCAGGCCCGGATAGGCCTTCAGGACCGGGATCCAGCGGTCTGGGTCGGTATAGCGCATCGCCAGGTCGAGCGCTATGGTGCGGTAGCCCTGGTCGTCGCAGTGGACGACGACCGGCACGCCCCGCCGCTCGCAGAACGCGTACAGGAGCCTCGCGGCGTCCAGGGCGGCCCGATCCTCGGGCCACGGGTCGAAGCCGAGCGGCGGGTACAGCTTGACGCCGGCGAAGGCGTTGCGCGGCGGACGGGCCGGGTCCCCCTTCCAGCGGGCGGCGGCCTTGAACGCGCGCAGCTGGGCCGGCGGGCCCTTCGCGTAGCCGGCGAAGTACGTCGACAGCGCGGCCTCGGTCTCGGCGGCGCCGCGGGCTCCCGGGTCGAGGCCCAGGAACGGGCGGACGATCAGCCTGCCGTCCGGGCGCTCGCGCCGGTACCCCGAGATGCCCGCGAGGGCCTCGCGGACGCCCTCGGCCAGGCTCTTCCGTATCGGCTCGCGGTAATAGGTCTCGTGCGCCGTCGCCCTGGCGCCGAAGTCCATCAGGAGCGGGCAGACCAGCCAGCCGTCCCACTCCTCGCCGAGCAGTCTCGGGCCGTCGGGGAAGATCACGCGCCGCCGAGCCTCGCCGTCGGGCAGGTAGACGCCGACCAGGTCGTCCTCGATGAGCTCGAGCAGGGCGTCCGGATCGTTCTCGACGACGGCGAACAAGTTGCGCACCGACTCGCCCATGTTGCGGCTCAGGGCGGTCAGGATGTAGCCGGGCGCGGCGACCTGGCTGAAGAACGATTGGAGGCCGCCGCGCAGGAACGCGTCGACGAAGCGGCCGATCGCCGGACGCGCGAGCGACATCGCGTGGCAGTGAACGTCGAACAGCAGTCTCATCGCCGGCCTCCTCCAGTAGCGGGCTCATGCAGCGCGATCGGTATAGCTTAACTAGTTCCTCGAACCTTGTAGAGTATAGCGCAATCGCCGGAGCTCGGAGAGGCATTAACATGGTGGAGGTGCCGCCATGATCCCGACCTTCTGCCCAAACCCGCGTTGCGCCCATCACCACGACCGAGGCGACCAATACTGGGGACGCTGGATCCCGATAGGCTACTACGACACCCTCGTCGTCGGCGCGGTCCGCCGCTTCAAGTGCCTCGCCTGCGGCAAGGGCTTCTCCGAACGGACCTTCTCGATCGACTACTATACGAAGCGGACGATCGACTAC
>QKAK01000022.1 GCA_003247225.1 Spirochaetota bacterium
TGAGCGATGCCGGGCTCGAACCGGCCACCTTCAGCTCCGGAGGCTGACGCTCTATCCATATGAGCTAATCGCTCGACAGGCTAAGTAGTACGCCAGAACGCGCCCCGTTGTCAACCTTCCATTCCGCGCAGCTTTCGTATAGCATCGCGTCATGATTACCACCGGGACCCGCCTTTCGGAAGAGCCGCTGCTACTCGCCTCCTCGTCGCCGCGCCGCATAGAGACGCTCCGCGGCTACGGCTTCCCGATCGTCGTATCGCCCGCCGACGTGGACGAGTCGTCGTACGACTCGTTGCCGGTCGGCGAGCGCGTACAGGCGCTCGCCGAGCTCAAGGCCCGCTCGGCGTCCGCCGTCGCTCCGGAGCCGCCGTACTGGGCGCTAGGCGCCGACACGCTCGTCGCCCTCGACGGCGAGGTCTTCGGCAAGCCCGCGGACGAGGCCGAGGCCCGGGCGATGCTGCGCGCCCTGTCCGGCCGGACCCATCGGGTGCTGTCCGGGCTCTGCGCGCTGGACCGGCGGACGGGGCGGGTCGAGAAGGCGCTGTCGGAGACCTCGGTCACCTTCACGGCGATGAGCGGGCGCGAGCTCGACTGGTATATCGCCTCGGGCGAATGGCGGGGCGTCGCCGGCGCGTATCGCGTCCAGGAGCGCGCCGCGTTCTTCGTCGAGCGCATCGACGGCTCGTTCTCCGGGGTCGTGGGCTTGCCACTCCATGCGTTTTATGCGATTCTATCGCGGATAGGCTACCCGATTCCGTAGGAAAGGGAGCCCGTCTCGTCGATCCGGGCGAACGCGCCGCGGGCCGATGAATCTTCCGTCGATCCACGGCCGCCCCGAGCTGCCGTCCATATCGACGAGAACAAGCGAAGGGGGCCGCCGCCGAGGCGCGGTGGCCAATGGAGGAACACGTGGCCGTAGTCACCATGAAGAGCCTTTTGGAGTCCGGAGTCCATTTCGGGCACCAGGTCAAGCGCTGGGATCCGCGCATGAAGAAATTCATCTTCGCCGAGCGGAACGGCATCCACATCATCGATCTGCAGAAGACGATCCAGTCCATCAAGGAAGCCTACGACGTGGTCCGCAAGACCGTGGCGTCGGGCAAGCCGGTGCTGTTCGTCGGCACCAAGAAGCAGGCCCAGCAGGCTATCCAGAAGGAAGCCGAGCGCTGCGAGCAGTTCTACGTCAACAACCGCTGGCTGGGCGGCATGCTCACTAACTTCGCGACCGTACGCAAGTCGATCGAGCGCCTTATCAAGCTCGAGAAGGAAGACTTCTCCAGCTTCACCAAGAAGGAACAGGCCCAGCTCCAGAAGGAGAAGGCCAAGCTCGAGAAGAACCTCGCCGGCATCAAGGGCATGACCAAGCTCCCGGGCGTCATCTTCGTGATCGATACCCGCAAGGAAGCCATCGCGGTCGCCGAGGCCCAGCGCCTGGGCATCCCGATCGTCGCCGTCGTCGATACCAACTGCAACCCCGAGGGCATCGACTACCCCATCCCCGGCAACGACGACGCCATCCGCTCGATCTCCCTGTTCACCCAGATCATCGCGAACGCGGTCGTCGAGGCGGAGAGCGAGACCGGCCTCAAGATCATCGAGACGCTGCAGGACGAGGAAAGCGGCGATGAAGAGGCCAAGGCCGCGGTAGAGGACGAAGAGGAAGAGGTCGAGGTCGACCCGGCCACGTATAGCGCCGAGCCCGCCGCCGAGGCGGCTCCCGAGGCCGCCGTCGAGGCCGCGGCCGAGGAGCCCATCGTCGAGGAAGACAAGTACTACGAGAAATAAGGAGATTATCGTGGAAATCAAGGCTACCGATATAAAGAACCTGCGCGAGAAGACCGGCGCGGGCATGATGGATTGCAAGAAAGCCCTGGTCGAGGCCGAGGGAGACTTCGCGCTCGCCGAGAGGAAGCTCAAGGAGTGGGGCCTCGCCGGAGTCGCCAAGCGCGCCGGCCGCGCCACCAACGAGGGCCGCGTCTTCATCGCCGAGTCCGCCGACGCCATCGCGGTCGTCGAGATCGCCTGCGAGACCGACTTCGTCTGCCGCAACGACGACTTCATCGCCGGCGGCGATCGCATGGCCAAGCTTGCCCTCGAGAAGGGCTACGGCTCGACCAACGACGAGCTCGAGGCCATCGTCAAGGACATGGCGAGCGTCATCAAGGAGAACATCACGCTCAAGAGCGTCACGCTGGTCAAGGCCGGCGCCGCCGAGTACGTCCACTCCTACGTCCACGGCGAGGGCAAGCTCGCCGTCGTCGTGAAGATGAAGTCCGACAAGGCCGAGGCGTTCAAGAACGCCGAGGTGACCGGCTTCGTCCACGACCTGGCCCTGCACGTGGCCGCCTTCAGGCCGATGTTCGTCGACCAGAGCCGCATCGGCGCCGACTGGATCAAGGAGCAGCAGGAGATCTTCCAGAAGCAGGTCGAGGGCGACGAGAAGATGGCCGGCAAGCCCGCCAAGGTCATCGAGGGCATCCTCGCCGGCAAGCTCAAGAAGCTGATGAGCGAGATCTGCCTGGTCGACCAGGGCTTCGTCAAGGACGAGAAGCAGACCGTGGCCGCAGTGATGGCCTCGGTCGCCAAGGCCGCCGGCGCTCAGCTGTCGGTCGTCGACTACGCCTACGTCAAGGTCGGGGACAACCAGTAAGACCCATGGCCGCCCCCGCCTAGCGCCGGGGGCGGCTTCGTCATGAGCGGATCCGGCGACGGATCCTCGAAAGGGAGCGCAATGGAAGACATCAAGAACGCGTGCGAAGAGCGCATGAAGAAAACCGTAGCCTCGCTCAAGGACGATTTCGCGGCTATCCGCACCGGCCGCGCCTCGCCGTCCATACTCGACAAGCTCCGCGTCGACTACTACGGCCAGAAGTCGCCGATATCGCAGGTCGCGACCGTATCCGTGCCGGAGGCGAGGCTCATCGTCATCCAGCCCTGGGACCGCGCCCTGATAAGCGAGATCGAGAAGGCCATCCAGAAGTCGGAGCTCGGGCTGAACCCGTCGAACGACGGTAAGGTCATCCGCATAGCCATACCGCCGCTCACCGAGCAGCGCCGCAAGGAGCTCGTCAAGGGCGCCAAGGCCAGCGCGGAGACCTCGAGGGTCGGCGTGCGCAATATCAGGCGCGACGGCCTCGAGGATATCAAGAAGGCCGGATCGCCCGAGGACGAGGTCAAGAAGGCCGAGGACGAGCTCCAGAAGCTGACCGACTCCTACATCGCCCAGATCAACAAGGTCCTCGAGGAAAAAGAGAAGGAAATCCTGGAAGTCTGAGCATGCAGCCTACCATAGCCCGATCAATCCCGGCGCACGTCGCCGTTTTCATGGACGGCAACGGGCGCTGGGCCAAGGCTCGCGGCCTGCCGCGGACCGACGGCCACCGCGAGGGGCTCAAGGCGGCCAAGCGCGTCGTGAAGGCCGCGAAGGAAGCCGGCGTCCGCTACCTGACGCTGTATACCTTCAGCACCGAGAACTGGAAACGGGCTCAGGAAGAGGTCAGGTTCCTCATGGGCCTCGTCAGCACCTACCTATGCGCCGAGCTCGACTTCTACCGCGAGAACGGCGTTCGCGTCGTGCACTCGGGCGACGACGAGGGCCTGCCGGCCGACGTCCGCGAGGCGCTCGAGCGCGTGTCCATAGACACCGCCGGCTTCGGCGGCATCGTCGTCAACCTGGCCATCAACTACGGCGGCCGCGACGAGATCCTCAGGGCCGTGGGGAAGCTGCCGGGCGGGGCGCGCAGGTATACCGAGGACGAGTTCCGCGCCTGCCTCGACCTGCCCGATTTCCCCGACCCCGACCTGATCATCCGAGCCGGCGGCGAGCTGCGCCTCTCGAATTTCCTCCTATGGCAGGCGGCCTACTCGGAGCTGTATTTCTCAGACGTGCTATGGCCGGACTGGGACGCTTCGCATCTCGAGGCCGCGCTCGCCGAGTACGCCCGCAGGGAGCGAAGGTACGGTGACGCCCGATGAGTAATTTCGTTACCCGCATACTATTCGTCGGCGCGGCGGTGCCGGCGCTGTTCGCTCTGGCCGTCTACGTACCGTTCATGGATCACCTGCCGCTCGCCGCGCTCGCGCTGGCCTTCGCCGCCGGCTCGGGCGTCGAGCTCAGGCGCATGATGGAGCCGTCGGCCGGCGCGCCGAGGTCGGTCGCGGCGGCGCTGCTCGCCGTACTGCCCGGAGCGGCCGTATACGCCGTCAGGCTGGCCCGCCCCGAGGCCGGGCTGGCCGCCTCCTGGCTCGCGCCGGTCGCCGTCGTCGCGATCGGCGCGTTCCTGGTCTCGGCCCTGCCGGTCGCCCTGCCGCGTAAGGCCGATAGCGTGCGCGCCTCGGTATCCGTCGCCGCGTCGAACGCGTTCTACCTGCTATATCCCGGCGCTCTCGCCTCGGCCATCGTCGTCATCCTCGGCTCGACCGCGGAGTCGGGCCTCCTCCTGATATGGTTCGCTACCGTCGTCTTCGGGAACGACAGCCTGGCCTGGCTGGCCGGCGTGACGCTCGGCCGCAGGCGCGGCATCTTTACCGTATCGCCGAACAAGAGCCTCGAGGGGCTCGTAGCCGGGATGGCCGGCAGCGTAGGCTTCTCGTTCCTCGGCCCGGTCCTGATGCCCGGCGTCGTTCCGTGGTCCTGGCCCATGCTGATCGGCCTCGGCCTCGGCTGCGGCGTCGCGGTCGTCGTCGGGGACCTGTTCGAGTCGTCGATCAAGCGGAGCGCCGGCGTCAAGGACTCGGGTTCCATAGTCCCCGGAAGGGGCGGCATACTCGATTCGTTCGACAGCCTGCTCTTCGCCGCGCCCGTCTTCTTAGGCGTATTGGCCGCGGCCGGCGTCGCGCTGTGACGCGCCCGATAGGACGAACGTAACCGCGATGCGACGCGTCATCATCGTAGGCGCGACCGGCTCGATCGGGCGTCAGGCGATCGACGTTATCGCGAGGCACCCCGATCGCTTCTCGATAGCCGGGCTGTCCGCCCACTCCGACGAGGGAGGGCTACTCGCCGCCGCGTCCCGTTTCGGCGGCGCCGCGCTGTGCCTGAGCTCGAGGGCGCCCGAATCCGAAGCCGTAGCCTTCCACGGGCCGGACGGCCTCCGCGCGCTCGTGCGCGATACCGACGCGGATACGGTGCTGAACGCCGCCGCCGGCGCCGCGGGGCTGTCTGTATCGTTCGACGCGCTCGCCTCCGGTAAGGATCTCGCGCTCGCCAACAAGGAGACTATCGTCATGGCCGGCCGCCTCGCGTTCGAGGCCGCCGGCGAGGCCGGGCGCCGTATCCTGCCGGTCGACTCCGAGCACTCGGCCATCTTCAATATGATCGAGCGCTTCGGACGCGAAGCCGTGCGCGGCGTGGTCATCACGGCGTCGGGCGGGGCCTTCCGCGACGAGCCGCTCGAGTCGCTGCCCGGTAAGACGCCCTCCGACGCGCTCTCCCACCCCACCTGGGACATGGGCGCCAAGATCACGGTCGACTCGGCGTCGATGGCCAACAAGGGGCTCGAGGTGATCGAGGCTGCCAGGCTGTTCGGCCTGTCGGGCTCCGAGATCGACGTGGTGCTGCACCCCGAGAGCCGCGTCCACTCGTTCATAAGGACCAGGGACGGCTCCCTGTACGCCCAGATGTCCAGGCCGGATATGCGGATACCGATCCTGAACGCGCTCGCCTGGCCAGAGTCGATCGACGAGTCCGTCGCCGACATGGATCCGTGCGACGTGCCGCTGCGATTCTCGCGTCCCGACCCGGCACGTTATCCGCTGCTCGGTACCGCGTACGAGGCGCTCGCCTCCGGCGAGGGCGCTACGGACGCCTACAACGCCGCGAACGAGGCGGCGGTCGCCGCGTTCATGGAAGGGGCGATACGCTTTACCGATATCGCCGTCGTCGTCTCGCGTACCCTCGAGCGCGCGTATCCCCGTACGCTCGACGGTCTCGAGGCGGTCCTGGAGGTAGACGGCGACGCCAGGCGCGTCGCCGCCTCGATAGTCAAGGAGATCGCATGACCATCGCCACCATCGCGCTCGGCCTCGTCGGGCTCGGCTTCGTCGTATTCTTCCATGAGCTCGGGCACTTCGCCATGGCCAGGCTCGTAGGCGTCGACGTCGAGGAATTCTCCATCGGATGGGGGCCTCGCCTCGTCTCGAAGCGCTTCGGCAAGACGAGCTACCGCCTATCGGTCTTGCCGATAGGCGGGTATTGCAGGATGAAGGGCGAGGACTCGTTCAAGAAGGCCGTCGACGAGGGCTTGGACGAATTCCCCCGCGAACCCGGCAGCTACTTCGGCGCGGCCCCGCTCAAGCGCATACTCATAGCGCTCGGCGGGCCTATGGCCAACGTCATCCTCGCTTTCGTCATCTACGCCGCCGTGGCCGGGGCGGGCTACGAGACGCGCAGCTGGGAGAACCGTATCGTGCTCGCCGGGGATATAGACGGCCGGTCGTACCCGGCGGACCGGGCAGGGCTGGCGAGCGGCGACAGGATAGTCGCGATAGGCGGCGAGCCCGTATCGTCGTTCTCCGACATACAGGAGGCGATAGCGCTTTCGGCGAGGAAGCCGATGCCGCTGACGGTCGATCGCGGCGGAAGGCCGCTGAGCCTGGTCGTCGAGCCGGAGCTAGACGCGGGCTCGGGCGCCGGCCGGGTCGGCGTCTATCCGTGGATAGAGCCCGTGGTCGAGACGGTATCGCCGGACGGCGCCGCCGCGCTGGCCGGCCTCCGGCCCGGCGACAGGATACTCTCCGTTAACGGCGAGGCGGTCACGCACGCGGTGGCGATATCCGCGCGCCTCGAGGCCGAGCGCCCCGCCAAGGTACGGGTCGAGTACGATCGAGGCGGAGCCGTCGCCGAGACGACCGTGGTGCCGGCGTACTCGGAGGATCGCGGCGCCGACCTGGGCGTCGGTTGGAAGTCGACCGTCACCGAGGTCAAGGCGGAAAGCCTCGGGCAGGCCGTAGCGATGGGCGCCGACGAGACGGCGTCTACCGTAGGCGCTACCTATCGAGGCATAGCGTCGCTGTTCATGGGCGTCAACCTGCTCCAGGCCGTCTCGGGCCCGGCGCGCATCACCTGGATGGTCGGTACGGTAGCCAAGAGCGGGCTGACCGACGGGGCCGCGGGCGGCTTCTCGACGGTGTTCAGCTTCCTGGCTATATTATCGATCGGGCTGTTCGCGATGAACCTGCTTCCGATACCGCTGCTCGACGGCGGCTCGATAGTCCTGTTCATCGTCGAGCTCGTCAGGCGCAAGGCGCCCAAGGTCAAGACGGTGATCAGGTACCAGACGATAGGGCTCGTCGCCGTCGCCGCCCTCTTCCTGCTCTCGACGATAGGCGACGTCCTGTTCTTCTCCGGACGATAGCGATACTCTGTAAAATACAGTAACGGAGGGCTTGCCATGAAGAAGATAATCTGCCGCTGCGACGCCGAGGTCGAGGTGGACGCGCCCGACCTGCTCGACGTCGACGCGGATCCGGCGCTGCTGGAGCGATTGGCCGGCGGCGACTCGCCGTCGGCGACCTGCCCGCGCTGCGGAGCGGTGGTCAGGGCCGAGCTGCCTTTGAGGCTGCGTTCGGCCTCGCGCGGCGTCGATATCGTCGTGCTGCCCGAGATGGAGCGTCTCGCGGCCTACCGGGGCAAGGCGGATCCTTCCGGCTCGGCCGAGATACTGCTCGGCTATCAGGAGCTGTTCGAGCGAGCCAGGATGCTTCGGGACGGCCTCGACCCCAGGTGCGTCGAGGCGCTCAAGTACGCGCTGCAGGGCAAGGCCGAGGAGACCGAGCCGGCCGCCGATATCAGCGTGTTCTATAACGGGTCGTCAGGCGGGTCGCTCGAGTTCCATATACTGGGGCTGAAGTCCGGCCAGGCCGGCGTCGTCAGGCTGCAGAGGGCCTCGTACGACCGCGTCGCCGGCGACCTGCCCGCGACGATGGCCAAGGAACCGTTCAAGGGTATCTTCGCCGGCCGCTACCGCTCGATCAAGAAGCTCGGCTTCCTGTCGTCGGCGAACGGCGCGGACTAGCGCGCGGGGCGGACCGAGGCGCGCCCTTCCCGCTAGCCGTGGGAGGGGTTGCGCCTGACCTTCTGCACGGCCGCCGCCACGGCGATGCGCACCTGGTCGGCGTACTCGCCGGATTCCTCCGCGTGGGCGTACATGGTGCCGAGCAGCGACGCGTGGTAGCGGGGCTCGAGCGAGTTGAGCGCGAGCGTGGCCATATCGACGACGCAGTCCTGGCAGACGCAGATCCCCTCGCCGTCGGCGGTCTCGAGCGCGCGGCCGAGCTCGTCGAGCACCATGCGCTCGGCGTCGTTGACGAGGAAGCTCAGGTCGTAGCTTTTCGCGATATCCATGCGGAACCCTCCGTAGGCCGAGTCTAATGCTCGGCGCGTTCCTTTTCAAGCGACTCGAACCGGGTGATCTTATTGAAGAATAGCAGCTCGACCTTGCCGACGGGGCCGTTACGGTGCTTCGCGACGAGCAGGTCGGTCGGCGTATACGGGGCCCGCTCGTCCTTGCGCTTGTCGATGTCGCGCTCGCGGTGCAGGAACATGATCAGGTCGGCGTCCTGCTCTATCGATCCGGACTCGCGCAGGTCGGCGAGCGACGGCTGCTTTCCCTCGGCCTCGCGCTTCAGCTGCGACAGGGCTATGACCGGGATGCGCAGCTCGCGGGCAAGTGCCTTCAGCGACCGCGAGATGCTGGAGATCTGCTCCCAGCGGGGCAGCTCGGCGTTCTCGTGGGTGATCAGGGTCAGGTAGTCGATGAAGATGACCTTGACGTCCTTCTCGCTCTTCATGCGCCTGGCGAGCGAGCGCAGGTCGAGCAGCTTGATGTTCGGCACGTCGACGATGTACATCGGCGAGTCGTAGATCCTGCTCGCGGCGTCCATCAGGCTCTGGATGTCGCTCGGCTTGATCAGGCCGCTCTTGACCTTCTCGGAGTCTATCCTGGCCTCGCTCGAAAGGATGCGGTAGGTCAGCGACAGGTCGGACATCTCGAGGGAGAAGAAGCAGACCGGTAGGCGCTCGCGCAGCGCGACGTGGGCGGCTATATTGAGCGCGAAGGCGGTCTTTCCGACGCTCGGGCGCGCGCCGATGATGATCAGCTCGGAGTCCTGGAAACCGCTGGTCATGCTGTCGAGCTCGGCGTAGCCGCTCGGCACGCCGGTGTACTGGTTCTTGTTCTTAGCCAGTTCCTCGATCATCTTCATCGCGTCGGGGACTATCTCCTTGACGCTACGGTACGACACGGTCTGGCGGTCCTGGTTGACCTCGAAGATGCTTTCCTGCAGCTCGTCGAGCAGCACGCCGGTGTCGATCGACTCGTCGTGGGCCTTCTGGCTGATGTCGGCCGCCAGCCGTAGCAGGTTGCGCCTGGTCGAGCACTCCTGCACGATCTTGGCGTAGTACTCCATGTTGGCGCTCGACGGCACCGAGTCGGTCAGCTTAGCTATGTATGCCGGGCCGCCCGAGTTATCGAGGGAGCCGAGCACCCGCATCTCGTCGGCGAGCGTGATCAGGTCCGCCTTCTGCCCCTTCTCGAACAGCGAGACGATCGCGGAGAAGACGTTCCTGTTGGCGTTTACGTAGAAATCGTCCGGACGCAGGTACCGCAGTATATGCGGCACCGCGTCCGGATCCAGTAGCAAGGCGCCCAGCGCGGCCTGCTCCGCCTCGGCGTTATGAGGCGGGACCTTGTCCTTGAGCTGGGCGGGGATCATGCGTCGGTCTTATTCCTGGTCGCCTTCGGCGGTCTCTGCCTGCGCGTCGACCTGGGGCTCCGCCTCGGCGACCTCGGCCTCGACGGCCTTCGCCGGCTCCTCGCGGTGCCTCTTGGGCTGCTCGGCGGCTTGCTTGCCCTTCTCGGCGTGGCCCTTGACGACGATGCGTACGATCGCCTCGTCCTTCTCGTAGAGGTGGACGACGACCTTGTAGTTGCCGACGCTCTTGATGACGCGGCCGGGTACCTCGATCTTCTTGCGGTCGACCTGGATGCCCTTCTTGAGCAGCTCGTCGGCGACGGTCGAGTTCGACACGGCCCCGAAGAGCTTGCCGTTCTGTCCGGCCGGCATATCGAGCGTCAGCTCCTCGGCCTCGAGCTTGGTCTTGAGGTCGGAGCTGGACGCGCGCTTCGCGGCCTTGTGGGCCTCGATCTCGGCGCGGCGCTTCTCGAACATCGCGACGGTCGCGGGGCTGTACGGATAGACGAGCCCGCGGGGCAAGAGGAAGTTACGGGCGTATCCGGCGGCGACGTCCTTCACGTCTCCGAGTTCGCCCAGGTTCGGGACATCCTGGTTCAGGATTACCTTCATGGTGCATCTCCTTCGGTTACTGCACGGAACGGGATCCAGGTCTCTAGGGTGCCGAGCAGGGCCAGGAGCCCGACGGCGACGAATCCGCCTATCCCGCTGAGGAGGAGGAGGATGATCGCCAAGGGGCCGATGAACCGCAAGGCAGGAGCCAGCCCGACGCGTTCGGCTAGCGCGCGGACGACGGCGAGACCCTGGACGCCGTAGCAGATCGATAAAGCTAAGGCCGCGTTCAACGCGACCGCCGAGAACACTGGAACCGAAACGAAACGATTGACGAGCAGGGCCGCCCAGGCCGCCAGCAGCGCCCAGACGAGGCCCCGCGGCACGCTGTAGCCGGCCAGCCTCGGGCCGGGAACCGCCGTCGGGAGCTCGCCGCCCTGGCCGCCGGTCCGCGCGTCCATGGCGCGGCCCAGGCTGGAGCCCGACCACGCGCTCAGGAAAAGGAACGCGAAGAGCACGGCGCCGTAGCTCGACGCGACGCCGGTCCGAAGGGCCGACCAAAGCGACTCGGCGTCCAGGGCCTCCGCGCCGAGGGCCGAGCTGGCCGTCTCGAACGCCTCGAGGAACATGGCGCGCACGGCCGGATCGCGTATGGCGGCGAACAGGGCCGGCAGGCTCAGGGCCGACGCGACGGCCGCGGCCGCAAGGGCGCGGGTCGTGAACGACAGCCGCGAGACCCTGGGCCAGGCCATCGCGACGATGCCGATCGCCAGGGCCAGCGGCGTCGAGACGCCGACCGCGACGGTCCCGGCGCTCAGGATATCCGCCCTGGTCAAGGCGATCGTCTGCCAGACGGCGATAATGGCGGACGAGACCGCGGCGCTCGCGGCCATGGACCTGAAGCCTCGCCTGGCCCCGACGTACTGGACGGGAACCAGGAAGATCGGCATCAAGGCCACGGAGCCGTAGAACGTCGCCGATAAGGCCCCCGCGAGAACGGGGAGCGAGCGGCGTCCGAGGCGAGTCTCGTCGATCAAGGCTATTACTTCGTCACGTACGGGATATACGCGAGGGCGCGGGCGCGCTTGATGGCCACGGCCAGGCTGCGCTGGTGCTTGGCGCACGAGCCGGTGATCCTGCGGGGCAGGATCTTGCCGCGCTCGGTGATGAAGCGCTTGAGCGTCTCGGGGTCCTTATAGTCGATCTTGAGCTTCTGCGAGCAGAATTTACAGACCTTCTTGCGGAAGAAGCCCTTGCGTCCGCCGCGTCCGCCGCGGTCGCCGCGCTCGTCGCCCCTGCCCTCGTCGTTGCGGGAGCCGCGATCGTCCCTGTTCTGCATATCTGACATAGATGTGTCTCCTTCGTATGTGTCCCGTTCTCGCTAGAACGGTATGTCGTCCGAGAAATCGTCGGACGCCGGAGCCTGGGCGGCCGGGCCCTGAGGCCTGCCCGCCGGGCGGCCCTGGTATTCCCTCGGCCCGCCCTGGCTATCCTGGCTCCCCTGCGAAGAGCCGTACTGCTGGCCGCCCGAGGCGTTCCCGCCGAGCAGCTGTACGGTGTTCGCGCTGATCAGTACCTTCATGCGGGACTGGCCGTCCTGTTCCCAGCGATCCTGCCGCATCGTGCCCTCTACGGCCACGAGCTTGCCCTTGACCAGGTACTGGTTCAGGGATTCGCCCTGCTTGCCCCACAGGTCGACGTCCCAGAAGCTGGACTCGTCGACCCACTGGTCGCCCTTCTTCCTCCTCGAGCCGGTGGCCACGGAGAAATGACAGACGGCTTGCCCGGAGTTGGTGTACTTGAGCTCCGCGTCGCGGGTAAGCCTGCCTACGAGCACGGCTACGCTGAGATCGGCCATAGGTCCCTCCCGTTAGTCTTCCGCCCTGACGAACAGGTACTTCATCACGTGCGGCTCGAGCTTGAGCACCTTCTCGACGGCCACGATCTTGTCGGGCGCGATATTGGCGACGTACAGCACGTAGCGGCCGCGCATCCTATCCTTGATCTCGTAGGCGAGCTGGCGGTCGCCGAGCTCTTCCTCTTTGACGATCTCGGCGCCCTGCTCCTTGAGAGCGGCGGAGACCTTCTCCTTGGCCTGGCGGTAGAGTTCCTCTTCCGTCGGGAAAATAACAGTGAGTTCGTAAGATCGCATCGATCCTCCCTATGGTCTTATGATCCGCCCGGACGGGCGGATAAGGAGTCGCGCGCCCCCGTGGGCGCGCAAATCGAGGTACTATATACCGGAAAGCCCGACGGTATCAAGGCTTAGGGCGGGCCGGGACGGCTATCGCGGCCGCTTTACCCCGGAGCGCGGCCGGAGTACAATGGCAGCATGCCGCACGTCATACACTACGAGGACGACATCTTCATCATAGACGCCATGGTACGTACGCTCTGCGACGCCTCGCGGCTGGAGCCCGACCCGGACGTGCTCGGGGACGCGATGCTGTCGGTAGCCAAGCTGGCCGACGCGTCGCTGCGCAGGGCGCGCGACCTCGTGCTGATGAACGAGCATCAGGTCGATAGGCCGGAGAGCCTCAGGCTGCTGGCCAGGACGACCAGGTCGTTCGCAGACGCCGTAACGGCGCTGCTCAGGCCGGACGCGCCGCTGGGGCGGCACCTGGCCAGCTCCGCCGACGAGCTCGCCAGGATGGCTTCCGCCCAGCGGGCGGCCGCGTCCGAGCTGGCCGACGCGCTGCGCCAGGCCACCGGCGAGGACGCGTCGCCCGAGGATCACGTATCGGGCGACGAGCTGTCGGAGCTGCTGCGGCTGTGACGGCCTAGAACAGGTAGCGTTCCATCTCGGCGAGCCCGTCGAGGGTCAGGTCGGGATCGATGGCGTCGAATACGTCGGTAAGCTCGGAGACGACGCGGCAGAGGCCTCCGGTCGCGACCACCTTGGCGCCGCCTAGCTCTCCCCTGATGCGGCCGACCAGGTACTCGACGAGGCCGGTGTAGCCGAGCACCACGCCGGCCTGGATCGCCTCGACGGTGTTGCGGCCCATCGCGGAGGCCGGCGCCTCGAGCGGCACGACCGGCAGCCGGGCCGTGGCCGAGGATAGGGACCCGGCCGCGGTGCCGAGCCCGGGGGCTATCGATACGCCTATTATGGAGCCGCTAGAGTCGATGGCGGTGAAGGTCAGCGCGGTGCCGAAGTCGACGACTAGGCAGGCGCCGCCGAAACGGCTCCAGGCCGCCACCGCGTCGGCGACCAGGTCCGAGCCTATCTCGTTGGCGGCGACCACGTTGACCGGCAGCCTATCGTAGACCGCCGGCCCCACGAGCACCGGCTCGACGCCGAACAGGTGCCGGGACATCTTCGTCATCGCGGCGGTCAGCTGGGGCACGACCGAGCTGACGATGACCCGGGTTATCGCCGATAGGTCTATGCCCCTATCCTGCAGGATGGACCTGACCACGACCCCGTACTCGTCCTCGGTCTTGCCC
Source organism: Spirochaetota bacterium (assembly GCA_003247225.1). Taxonomy (GTDB): domain Bacteria; phylum Spirochaetota; class Spirochaetia; order Treponematales; family UBA12059; genus SZUA-370. Next base: position 13,693 of record QKAK01000022.1, read on the forward strand.
TGGACGGTGCGTATCCTGAGCGTATCCACGAGGCGGCCGGCGTCGTAGACGCCCCCGACTATATTCGTGTTTCCAGCGTCGATGACGAACAGCATGATGGCAGAATCATTCATGACGACGGCCGGGATGTCAAGGACGATTCCGGCCGCGGCGGCATGGCGGCCAGCTTGCGCAGGGGCGGCCGCTCAGGCCATAATCGCCGTATATCAGCTAGGAGACGCTAACTATGGCCGAAATCATACAGCCTCGGGTACTCAAGGGCTTCAGGGACTCGCTGCCGCGCGCCGAGATCGAGCGGGCCGCGATGATCGAGGCGCTGACCGGCGCGTTCAGGAGCTTCGGCTTCGTCCCGATCGACACGCCGGTGCTGGAGTACGCCGAGATCCTGCTCGGCAAGGCCGGCGGCGAGACCGAGAAGCAGGTCTACCGATTCGCCGACGCAGGCGGGCGCGACGTGGCGATGCGCTTCGACCTGACGGTGCCGTTCGCCCGCTTCATGGCGGAGCACGCCGGCGAGCTGTACCTGCCCTTCAGGCGCTACCACATGGCTAAGGTCTGGCGCGGCGAGAACACGCAGCGCGGCCGCTACCGCGAGTTCATGCAGTGCGACTTCGACATCGTCGGCGTCGATACCGCGTCGGCCGACTTCGACATCGTGGCGACCATAGCCCGATCGATGGCGGCGCTCGGCGTCCCCGGCGCGACCATACGCGTGAACCACCGCGGCGTCTTCAACCGCTTCCTGGAGCGCGCGGGCGTCGCCGACAAGTCGGTCGAGGCGCTGCGGGTAGTCGACAAGCTGGCCAAGATAGGCGAGCCGGAGACGAGGCGCCAGCTCGCGGAGCTGGCCGGCGAGGCCGCGGCCGACGAGATCATCGCCTTCATCGCCGGCGGCGAGGCCTTCGGCCCCACCCTCGAGCGCATGACGCGCCTGGCCGGCGGCCCTAACCCCGACTCCGAGCGCCTCGCCGAGATATACGAGATGGCCGAGGCCTGCGGGCTCTCGGGCTCGATAGAGCTGTGCCCGAGCATCACCCGAGGCCTCGACTACTATACCGGCGCCGTCTTCGAGACCTTCCTCCGCGACCTGCCGGGCATAGGCTCGGTCTGCTCGGGCGGCCGCTACAACGACCTGGCGTCGCTGTACACGAAGCAGCGCCTGCCCGGCGTCGGCGCGTCGGTCGGCATAGACCGGCTGATAGCCGCGCTCGAGGAGCTCGGCCGCTCCGGCGCCAAGGCCGGCTATACCCGCGTGCTCGTCGCCAACGTCGAGCCGGCCATGGCGCCGGAGTACCAGGCCGCCGCCGCCGCGCTCCGCGACGCCGGGATAGCCTGCGAGGTCTACCCCGAGCCGCGCAAGCTGGTCCAGCAGTACGCCTACGCCGAGCAGAAAGGCGCGTCCCACGCGCTGATACGCGGCTCCGACGAGAAGGCGCGCGGGCTGTGGCAGCTGCGCGACCTGGCGGCCAGGTCGAACGCCGAGCACGCCGGCCTCGGCTCGGTGATCGCCGCGCTGGAGGGCTGAGGCCTTGAGGCGGGCCGGACCCATCATCGTCGCCGCCCTATCGTCGGCGATGTCGCTGGCGCTTGCCGCCTCGTGCTCCTCGTCGCCGCCGGAGATCGTATCGCTGGCGGTCAGGCTGATCGTCGTTGCGGCCGACCGGTCCGGCTCCACGGACGAGCGCCTGTCTGTGTTCGTCTCGGTCTCCGACGCGCAGGGCGTCGGGGACATCGAGTACCTCTACGTCGTGCACGACGGCGACGAGCTGTGCTGGACGCTGGGGCCCGACGAATGGAGCCGCGCGGACGACGGCTCGAGCGTCTGGCTCGGCTCGAACTCGCTCGACGCCCCGGGGCCTACGATACCGCGCGGGGATTACCGCCTCGTGATGGTCGACAAGGCCGGCGAGCGCGCCGAGCGGAACTTCACGCTCAGCGCGCCGGAGACGAGCGCCTACGCCGCGCCGTCGGTGCGGCTGTCGGGCGCGACGGCCGTCGTCTCCTCGGCCTACCCGACGAATACCGCGTTCTTCCTCGACGCGGGCGGCAACGTGACGCACACCGCCCCTATCTCCGAGGGATCGACCGAGCTCGACTCGCTCTGGCCCGAAGGGAAATGGCGCGCCGGGGCCGACTACATTGCCGTCTACGGCCTCGAGCCCAAGGCGGAGATAGGATTCTTCTCATGGAAAGCAAGGCTGCCGGACTGACCGGCCCGCTATCGTCCCGGGGGGACGGCATACACAGCTACGTTATCCGCGCCGGCCGCATGAGCGACGTCCAGAAGGACGCGATGGCCCGGCTCTACCCCGTCTACGGCTTCGCGTGGGACCCGGATCGGACGCTCGGCCCGTCGGACATAGTCGGCCGCGAGGCGCCCTTCGTCGTCGAGGTAGGCTTCGGCATGGGCCAGGCGACCGCCGACATAGCCGAGGCCCTGCCGGAGACCGCCTTCCTGGGCTTCGAGGTGCACGCTCCGGGCGTCGGGAAGCTCCTGGCCGAGATCGAGGCCCGCGGCATACGCAACCTGCGCGTCTCCAGGCACGACGCGGTCGACGCGATAGCGACGGTCATCGCCCCCGGCTCGGTCGACGGCTTCCACGTGTTCTTCCCCGACCCGTGGCCGAAGAAGCGCCACCATAAGCGGCGCATCATGAACGCCGCCTTCGTCAGGCTGATGGCGAGCCGGCTCAAGCCGGGCGGCTATATCTACTACGCGACCGATTGGGAGGAATACGCCGAGGCGACGCTCGAGACGCTCCTCTCGGAGCCGGCGCTCGAGAACGCCCACGAGCGATGGGCCGTGCGCAAGAGCTGGAGGCCGGTGACTAAATTCGAGCGCCGCGCGATCGAGGACGGGCGGCCGATACGCGAGCTGGAGTTCCGGCGCCGCGCGTAGCGGCCGGGCCGCCCTACGCGAAGAACCCCGATAGCTTGCGGTATAGCGAGCCGACCCGCTCCTTCTGCTCGGGGCCGGCCAGCTCCGATATATCGTCGACCAGGGCCTCGAGGCTCGCGAGGCTCTCGTTCAGGGCCGTATGGAAGCCGCGCGACACCCTGAACCAGTAGCCGCCCGCGGTGTCGGTGAACATCGCGACGAAGCCGAGCTCCGGGTTCTTGGCCTTCCAGTACGAGACCTGGAGCACGTGGTCGAGGGCCGCGACGAGCCCGTCCAGGTCGTCGTTCACGTTGAACTGCTTCTTACGCGGCCAATCGCGCTCGAGGTCCGCCTCCGGGTCGAGCCAATGTGCGACGCGCAGGATGGTCTCGAGCTTCTCGCCGTCCATCAGGCGGTTGCGGCCTACGACGACGACGCCGAGCATGCCCTTGTAGGCCAGGCCGGCGTCGGCCGGCAGGTTCTCCCTTGCCCGCCTGAAGGCGTCCCACACGAGCAGGGCCTTCTTGCGCTTCTTCTCGGGGACGAGGTCGAAGCTCTCGCCGCCGATCTTGACGCGGTTCGTGAAGTCCCTCGCCTCGTCTAGCTTCGGGCGCTGGCCCTCGGCCCGGGTCCCGGCGGCCGGGATGTACTTCGAGCCGGCCGCCCGCCTGCCCTGTTCGACCCGTGGCTTCGCCTGGCCCTTGGCGCCGAGCAGGGTCTCGGAGACGATGGGCGATATCCGCCCGAGCATCCGCTTCTGGAGCGGCGATACGCTCATCGCGTACATCCTCGTCGTCCTGACTATCTCCCCGGCGACGATGTAGTCGGGGCTCTCCTTGAACATGACCGAGCTCGGGTGTATCTGCACGCGCTCGCCCATCAGGGTGCTGAAGACGCCGCGCTCCTGCCTGGCGCAGACGAACTGGATGAGGCCGCGGCTGACGGCGCAGAGGTAGTCCTCTGTCGAGCCGCCGGAGGCGATCGGTACGCCGAGGTCGTGGACTATCAGCTCGATCTGTTCCTTGATCCGCACGATCTCGAGCATGGTACGCTCGTCGAGGTAGCTGCGGTCGCAGAATTTAGCCTTGTGCCGAGCCTCGACGAAGGCCTTGAACAGCTTGAGGTAGGAGACGAAGTCGCCCTCGGGGTCCCTGAACGCGTGGTGGGCGCGCCTGGCCTCGAGCTCCTCGCCCGGGGGCAGCACGTAGGGGCTCTGGGTCGACAGGAAGGCCGCCGCTATCACCACCTCCTCGACGACGTCGGGATAGCGCAGTATCGCCTCGACTATCATGCGGGACAGGCGCGGCAGGAGCGGGAACGCGCACATCATCTGGCCGACCTTGGACAGGCTGCGGTCCGGCTCGAAGGCCTCGAGCAGGTTGAGCACGTCCATCGCGCCGAGCACGCCGGCGCGCGGCGGCTTGGAGATGAAGTCGAAGCGCTCGAAGTCGGTGATCCCGAGCTCGGCCATGCGCAGCACCACCTCGGACAGGTCGGTGCGGTAGATCTCCTCCATCGTGAACAGCGACCGGTTCTCGAAGTCCTCGCGGGGGTAGAGGCGGTAGCAGTAGCCGGGGGCGGTACGGCCCGCCCTGCCCTTGCGCTGGTTGCTCGACGCCTTTGACACCGGCACCTGGACCAGGCTGGCGGTATAGGTCTTCGGATTGTAGAAATTGAGCTTGGCCTGGCCCGAGTCGATGACGCTCGTGACGCCGTCTATGGTAACGCTGGTCTCGGCGATGTTCGTCGAGATGATCACCTTCTTCTTGCCGAGCGGGGCCTTGTCGAATACGCGAGCCTGCTCGTCCTTGCCGAGCCGGGCGTACAGGGGGACGATATGGATGCGGTTCTTGCTCTCGCCGTAGGCGAGGCGTTCCATGCAGTCCTTGATCAGCTTCTCGCCCGGCAGGAACACCAGGATGTCGCCGTCGCGCCGGTCGCCGACGACGCGGTCGACGATCTGCTCTATCTTGTCGATCAACGAGTCCGGGTCGCCCTCGACGGCCGGGGGATCCCAGACGACGGTCACCGGATAGACCTGCGTCTCGATCTTGACGATGGGGCAGTCGCCGAAGTAGGCGCTGAAGACCTCGGCGTTGATCGTCGCGCTCGAGACGATGACCTTGAACTCCGGCCTGGCCTCGAGCACGCGCTTGAGGAGGCCGAGGATGAAGTCGATGTTCAGGCTGCGCTCGTGCGCCTCGTCGACCATGATCACCGAGTACTTGGACAGCGCCGGGTCGAGCTTCATCTCCTGGAGCAGGATGCCGTCGGTCATGATCTTTATCTTCGTGTACTGATTGGTCTTGTCCTCGAAGCGCATCTTGTAGCCGACGAGGCCGGGCAGCGGCGTGCCGAGCTGCCTGGAGATGAACTCGCTGACCGAGATGGCGGCTATGCGCCGCGGCTGGGTCACGCCGATGACGCCGTGGTCGGCGTAGCCTGCCTCGTTCAGGATGACCGGGAGCTGGGTGGTCTTGCCCGAGCCGGTCGGGCTCTCGACGACGATGACCTGGTTGTCGCGGAGCGAGGCGAGGATACGCTCCTTCTGCTGATAGACTGGTAAGCTTTTAGGATCCATGCGTCCATTGTAATCCAACGGAGCCGATTATCAAAGCGCATGCGGCCGCTGTATACTCCGGCGCATGCTCAAGGAAGTCCTGTCGGTCGTCGTCGTCGCCGCGGCGATGGCCGCCATAGCCGCGGGCCGCGTGCCCGGGCTCCGCATGAACCGCGCGGCCATCGCGTTCGCGGCCGCCGCCATCCTCGTCGCCGTCGGGGCCATACCGCTCGCCGGCGCCTTCGAGGCAATAGACCTCGGCACCATCGTCCTGCTCCTGTCGATGATGCTGATCGTCGCCGCCGTACGCCTCTCGGGCCTGTTCGACGTGGTGGCGGCCCGGCTGGCCGGCCTGGCAGGCTATCCGCGGGCCTTCCTCGGGGCCGTCGTCGCGGTCGCGGGGGCCTTGTCGGCGCTGTTCATGAACGACACGATGTGCCTGGTGCTCGCCCCGGTCGTCGCCGAGACGAGCCTGCGCTCCGGCCGTAACCCGACGCCGTACCTGGCGGCTACCGCCATCGCCTCGAACGTCGGCTCCGCGGCGACCGTCATCGGCAATCCGCAGAACATGCTGATAGGCGCGAGGAGCGGCATACCCTTCTCGGAGTTCGCGTATCGCCTCGCCCCGCCGGCCATAGCGGGCCTAGCCGTCTGCTGGCTGGTGGTCCAGCTGGCCTTCCCCGGCGAGTTCGGGAGACGTCGGCGTCCGTCCCCGGCCGCCGCGGACGAGGCGGCGACGAGCGCGACGAGCGCCGGCCCGCTCGGGGCGGTCAGGCTGGACAAGAAGCTGGCCGTCAAGTGCGCGGTCGCCGGCGCGGCGATGCTGATAGGCTTCCTGGCCGGGGTCCCGGTCGCGCTGGCCGCGATGGTCCCGGCCGCGCTGCTGCTGTCGTCGACCAGGCTCGAGTCGGAGAAGCTGCTGTCAGGCGTCGATTTCAACCTGCTCGTGTTCTTCGGCGGCCTCTTCGTGATCACCGACGCGGCCGCGGGTACCGCGGCCTTCGCCTGGCTCGAGAGGACGGCCCTGACCCGCGCGGCCGCCTCCCCTTGGCTCTTCGCGTCGGCTACGGCCGCCGTGTCGAACGTCGTCTCGAACGTGCCGGCGGTCATGATGCTGTCGCCGATAGCCTCTGCCGCCGCCGACCCCCGCTCGGCCTGGCTCCTGCTCGCGATGGCGAGCACCTTCGCCGGCAACCTGACCCTGCTCGGCTCCGTCGCGAACCTGATAGTCGCCGAGGGCGCGGCCGGACGCGGCGCGAGGCTCGGCTTCGTCGACTACCTCAAGGCGGGCCTGCCCGTCACGCTGATCACGCTGGCGATGGGCACCGCCTGGCTCGCGCTGACGTCTGGCTGATAAACGAGCCGCCGCTGTTGACCAGCGGGCGCCGGCGGACGTACAGTAGGCGTACCGGGGTGGTGGGAGCTTCCGTCGGAAGCGTTCCCGTCTGAGAACAGACCCGATGAACCTGATCTGGTTAGTACCAGCGGAGGGAGTACCATGTTCACTCGTACCCATGGCGCGAGAGCCCTTCTCGCGGCCGCGGCGATCTCGATCGCGGCCATAGCCTCTTCATGCGTCCAGAAAGACGACGCCCAGCTCGTTATCTACGCCTACGACTCGTTCGCCAGCGAATGGGGGCCGGGCCCCGTCGTCATCCCGGCATTCGAGAAGGCCACCGGCATCAAGGTAGAACTCGTCGTGCCGGGCGACGCCGGCCAGGTCCTGGCGCGGGCGGTCGACGAGAAGGCCTCGCCGCTGGCCGACGTCATCGTCGGCGTAGACGGCAACCTGCTGCCCAAGGCCCTGGCCGCCGGCGTGCTATCGGCCTACGAGCCGAAGGCGAGCGCCTCCGTGCCGCCCGAGCTGGTCCTCGACGACCGGTGGCGCCTGACGCCGTACGACTGGAGCAGCTTCTGCGTGATGTGGGACTCGGAGAAGCTGGCCGCGCCGCCCGAGTCGCTCGAGGACCTGACGAGGCCGGAATACGAGCGCAAGCTCATCCTGATGGATCCGCGCACCTCGACCCCCGGGCTCGGCTTCGTCGAATGGACAGCGGCGATCTACGGCGACGGCCTCGCGGACTACTGGAAGCGCCTCGCCCCGTCCATCCTGACTATGTCTCCCGGCTGGGACACCGGCTACGGGCTGTTCACCGCCGGCGAGGCGCCGCTCGTCATATCGTATACGACCAGCGCCGCCTACCACGCCGAGTACGAGACGGCCGGCCGCTATAGGGCGCTCGAGTTCGCCGAGGGCCACCCGATACAGGTCGAGGGCGCCGGCATCGTGTCCGGCGCCAGGCACCGTAAGGCGGCCGAGGCCTTCATCGACTTCATGCTCGGCGACGAGTTCCAATCGGCCCTGCCGCTGACCAACTGGATGTACCCGGTCAAGGAGGGCGTCGCCCTGCCGCCCAGCTACGACGCGTCCCGCAAGCCGGCCAAGACCGTGAGCGCCGGATTAGGCCCGGACGAGCTGGACGGAGCGGTCCGCGCCGCCCTCGACGCGCTCCAGGGGCGCTAGGCCGAGGCCATGAAGGCGGTCCGCTCCGGACGATCGTCGCTCCCCGCCGCCGTACTGTTCCCGGCGTTCGTGGCGGCCCTGCTCGTCCCGCTCGGGGCCGCGTTCATGCCCCTGTTCGACGGAGGCGCCGCCTCTAACCTGGCTCGCGCCTTCGCCGACCCGCGTTTCTTCCGGTCGTTCTCGTACGGCCTGTCCCAGGCCGCGGCGAGCGCCGTATTGGCCGCCGCGATAGGGCTCCCCGGGGCCTTCCTGATCGCCAGGCGCGATTTCCCCGGCAAGCGGCTCCTGTCCGCGTTGTCGGCCGTGCCGTTCTGCGTGCCTCCTCTCATAATCGCCGTCGGATTCGTGCTGTACTACGGCCGGGAAGGATTCCTGAACCGAGTCCTGATGGCGGCCTTCGGGCTCGACGAGCCGCCCATAGGCTTCCTGTACTCGTTCGCCGGCGTCGTGATGGCCCACGGCTTCTATAACTTCCCGGTGGTGATGCGCTTCGTCGGCGACGCCTGGGCGACCGCGCCGCGCCGCCACGAGGACGCGGCCAGGCTGCTCGGCGCCTCGGAGCGGCGCGTGTTCATGACGGTGACCCTGCCGTCCATCCTGCCTTCCATCGGCGCCGCGATGTCGCTGGTCTTCCTGATGTGCTTCTACAGCTTCGTCATCGTGCTGCTGTTCGGGGGGCCGGGCGTCGGCACGCCCGAGGTGGAGCTGTACCGGGCGGCGCGCTTCGAGTTCGACCGCCCGCTGGCGAGCGCCTTCGCGCTCGTGGAGACCGCCGTCGCGATGGGCGCCCTGGCCTTGTACGCCGCCTTCGAGCGACGAGCCGCCGGCGACCGCGAGGAGTCGGAACGCGGCGCGCCGACCGGCTTCCGCGGCGCCGGGGAGGTCGCGCTCGCCGCTCTGTACGGAGCCTTCATCGCGGTCTGCTTCATAGGCCCGCTGGCCTCGATAGTCGCCGAGTCGCTGACGATCAGGAGCGCGTCCAGGGTCGGCTCGGGACTGGGATTCGGCAACTACGTCTCGCTGTTCGCGAGGCGCGGCTTCGCGCCCGCCCTGGCGAATACCGCGTCGCTCGGGCTCCTCTCCGCGGCCCTCGCGAGCGTCGCCGGCTTCTCGCTGTCCGTCGGCCTCAAGCGCGCCCGATCGCCGATCCTGTCCAAGATCCTACCCCTGCTGCCGCTCGGCGTCTCGGGCGTGGTGCTCGCCTACGGCTGGAGCTCGGCGCTCGGACGGTCGTCAGCCGTGGCTATCGCGGCGGTGCAGGCCGTCTCGGCCTACCCGTTCGCGCTGCGCGCCATCCAGTCGTCGGTGGGCCTGTCGGACGAGCGATACGTCGAGGCCGCCCGCAGCCTCGGCTCGTCGAGGCTCGGCGCCGCGCTGCGCGTGCGGCTGCCGATGGCGGCCCCGTCGATAGCCTCGGGCTTCGCGTTCGCGTTCGCGATGAGCGCCGGCGACGCGAACGCGCTGATAGCGGCGCCGGTCGCCGGCTTCGAGACGCTGGCGCTGCTACTGTACCGGCTGGCCGGCTCCTATAGGCTGAACGAGGCCTGCGCCGCCGCGGTGGTGCTGGCGATCGGCACCGGCTTCATCTTCTTCGTAAAGGACGCGAACGATGTCCGCCTCTGATCCTGTACGCCTCGAGATGGTCGAGCTTACCAAGGCCTGGCCAGGCCAGGTCGTCAGCGTATCCATGGTCGCCGAGGCCGGCGGCATCCTGGCCGTCGCCGGCCCCTCGGGCTGCGGCAAGAGCACCGCGCTCAGGATGGCCGCCGGGCTCGAGCCGCCCGACTCGGGCCGCGTCGTCGTGGGCGGCCGAGACGTGAGCGCCCTCGAGCCGAGCCGGCGGGGTATCGGCATGGTCTTCCAGGACTACGCGCTGTTCCCGCACCTGGACGTGGCCGGCAACATCGAGTACGGCCTCAGGACCAGGGGCGTCAAGGCCGCCGAGCGGCGGGCGACCGTGTCGAGGCTGCTCGACTCGCTCGGCCTCTCCGGTTTCGAGCGCAGGCGCCCTAGCGAGCTGTCCGGCGGCGAGCGCCAGCGGGTAGCCCTGGCCAGGACCCTGGCGGTCGAGCCCGCGGTCGTGCTGTTCGACGAGCCCCTGTCGTCGCTCGACGCGGCGCTCCGCAAGCGGCTGCGCTCCGACATCGTCGACGAGCAGCGCAGGCTCGGCTTCACCGCGGTCTACGTGACCCACGATCTCGAGGAGGCGATGGCGGTCGGCGACCGCCTCGCGGTGATGGCCGACGGCAGGGTCCTGCAATGCGGCCCGCCCGACGAGCTATGGGAACGGCCCGCCAGCGCCGAGGTCGCCGCGTTTATAGGCTCCGGTCCCTGCCTGCCCGTCGTCCGCGTCGAGCGCGTCGAGCGCGACGACGGCGTCGTCGTCGCCGTCACGTCGGCCGGACGCTTCGCCGCGCCGGCCGACGGCCTGTCCGCCCTCGAGACGGCGGGCGCCCGGCTGTTCTTCGACCGGTCCGCGGCGACGCCCTGCGCCGCCGCGCCCGGCGAGACGGGCGTCTTCAGCGCCCGATGCGTCCGGCTCGACTACGCCGGCGACTCGCTCGAGTGCGTCGTGGAAGCCGACGGGGCCGGCCTATCGTCGCTCCGCCTGCCCAAGACCGCCGAGGCGCGCGTCGGAGACATGATCAGCCTGCGCGTGCCGGAGGCCGCCGTCAGGATACTGCCCGCCGCGGCCCGATAGCCGCTAATCGGCGTAGCCGTATTCGTTAAGCTTATTGAACAGCGTCCGCCTCGTGATGCCCAGCTCGAGCGCGCTGGCCTCCCGCTTGCCTCCGTTTCGGCGCAGCGCCTCGAGGATGGCCCGTTTCTCGAGCTCGGCTATAGTCAGGGCCTCCCCTTCGTCGGAGACGAAGGGCGAGCGGCCGGGCTCGGTCCGCTCCGGCTCCTCGGCCCGCCGGCCGTGCGAGCCCGGGCCGAGCTGGAAGTCGTCGGCCTGGAGCTCGTCGCCCTCGGACAGGATAAGGGCGCGCTCGACGGCGTTGGACAGCTCGCGGACGTTCCCGGGGAACGGATAGCCGGCGATCAGGCGGAGCGCGCTCGGGGCGAGCCTGGCGTTCCTGCGACCGAGCGACGGCGCGAGCGTCTCGACGAAGTAGCCCGCCAGCGCGATCGCGTCGTCGGGGCGTTCGCGCAGCGGCGGTAGGCGTATCCTGACCACGTTGATCCTATAGTACAGGTCCTCCCTGAACGAGCCGGAGGCGACCATGGCCTCGAGGTCGCGGTTTGTCGCCGCGAGTATCCTGGCGTCCACGGGTACGCCCTTCGTGCCGCCCAGCCTGGTCACCTTGCGCTCCTGCAGCGCCCTGAGGATCTTGACCTGCATGTGGGCCGGCATCTCGCCTATCTCGTCGAGGAACAGCGTGCCGCCGTCGGCCAGCTCGAATAGCCCGGTCTTGCGCTCCGCGGCCCCGGTGAACGCCCCCTTCTCGTAGCCGAACAGCTCGCTCTCGAGCAGGTTCTCCGGTATCGCGCCCAGGTTGACCGCGACGAAGGCGCCCTGGCGGCCGGAGCGCTCGTGGATCAGCCTGGCGGCCACCTCCTTGCCGGTGCCGCTCTCGCCGGTGATCAGCACGGTGGCCGGCGTCGGCGCGGCCCGATCTATCAGCCTGAGCGCTTCCTTGATAGCCGGCGAGTCGCCTACCATCCTGGTCCTGTCGACCGAAGGCCGCCTCGAGGCCTCCCGATCCGCGCTCAGGCGGCGGTCCCGGACGGCCTTGCGGAGGCGTATGACCAGCTCGTCCGGATCGAAGGGCTTGACCAGGTAATCGAAGGCGCCGAGCCTCATAGCCTCGACCGCGTCGCGCACGTCGCCGTGGGCGCTCATCATGACGACCGGCAGGGTCATGCCCTCGTCCTTGATCCAGCGCAGTAGCGAGATGCCGTCCACGCCGGGCATGCGTATGTCGAGGACGGCCGCGTCGAACGGCTCGTCTGATAGCCTGGCCCTGGCCGCGGAGCCGTCGGGTACGAGCTCTGATTCTATGGATTCGGCCTTCAGGAAGGCCCCGATCGAGCTCAACAGGTTCGGTTCGTCATCGGCTACGAGTACGCGCATCTATGTTCTCCCGAAATTTTACTCTGGCGAGACGGCCAGTATAGCAAGTATACTGTACTGATGCTCGACTCAAGAGTGAAACGATCGGCTCGCGAGGCGATGGTCGCCGGGATTTTCTATCCGGACGACCCGTCGCGGCTCGAGTCCAGGATCGTCCGGGCGATCGCCGCAGCCCGCGAGGCTTCGAGCCGTGACGCCTCGCCTCCCGCGGCGGCGGGGAAGATCCTGGCCATACTCGCGCCGCACGCGGCCTTCGACTATTCTATCGGGCTCCAGGCGACGAGCTGGCTAGCCGCGGCCACGAGCCTCGTCGCCCGCGCGCCCGAGCGCGTCATCGTGCTCGGCCCTACCAGGCGTCGCGATGAGCCGGGGGTATACCTGCCCGAGGTGGAGGCGTTCCAGACCCCGCTAGGCGATATCGAGGTCGACGTCGAGGTCTGCGAGGAGCTGGAATCGTGCTGCACCCTGTTCTCGCGTAACGATATACCGCATTTCGAGAGCCATTCGATCGAGCTGCAGCTGCCGTTCATGCGGCTCCTCTTCCCGGGAGCCAGGCTCGTTCCCATCCTGGCCTGCGGCGACGCCACGGTCGCCTCGGGCTTGGCCAGGGCGATGGACGCGGTGCTCGGCGCCGACCTCGGGCGGACCCTCGTCGTCGCGTCGAGCAACATGGCCGCGTCCATAGTCGCGGCGGACTCCGCCGGGCGCACCGACGAGCTATTGCGCTGTATAGCGCGGGACGCCTGGCGGGACGTGGCGTCCCGCGACGATATAGGCGGCTCGGCGGCGATAGCCGCCGCGATGGCCGTAGCGCCGATGCTCGATCGGCGATTCTCCCTACTCGGCCGGGGCGATTCGCTCGGTCACGAGAAGTCGTCCGCCGAGCGCGTGGTGCAGTACGCGTCGGCGGGCTGGTACCGTATCGGCGCGGCGCCGGGGGAGGCCCTATGAGCCTCGAGCTATCGAACGACGACAAGGGCGCGCTGCTCGCCACGGCGCGGGAGGCCATCGAGTCCAGGCTGCTCGGCCGCCGGCCCGCCTGGCCGGAAGGCGGCCAGGCCCTCCAGGCTCGGCTCGGCGCCTTCGTCACGCTGCATAAGCGATCATCGTACGGGCGGCGGCTGCTGCGCGGCTGCATAGGCAGGATGAGCGCCGACAAGGCCCTCGTCCTGACCGTACGCGACATGGCCTTGGCCGCCGCGTTCGAGGATCCTCGCTTCCCGCCGCTGATCGACCGGGAGCTCGAGGCGGTAGACGTCGAGATATCGGTGCTGTCGCCGTTCGAGCCGTGCTCGCCCGATGACGTCGTGCCCGGCGTCCACGGCGTGCTCCTGAGGCGCGGCTACTCCTCCGGCGTATTCCTGCCCCAGGTCGCCGCCGAGCAGGGCTGGGGGCGCGAGGAGCTGCTCGAGGAGCTATGCGTCAAGGCAGGCGTCGCTGCCGGCTCGTACCTGGCGCCGGACGCGAGCCTCTACCGCTTCACCGCGACGGTGTTCGGCGAGCTTGGATCCTGACGGGCCTCGAGCACGGTCACGCGCCTCGCATCCTCGTCGATCCGGAGCCGCGCGAAGCCGGATACGCCCGCGGCCGCGCCGTAGCCGGCGACCAGCTCCTCGAGGCTGAGCCGTTGGGACGGGTACGGCGGGAACAGCGACTGGGTGGCGGCGTAGGCAATGCCGTCGGGCATGCCGTCCGAGCCGAATAGCAGGTCCTCGCCGGGCGCGAAGCCGGCGTCGTCTATCAGCATCCTGAACGGATTGTTCCCGGCCAGGTAAGATTCCGGTAGCCGGTCGGCGTAGTCCCGCGAATCGCTCGTGAAGTTAGGCTGCATCGATAGGACAGCCCCGAGGGACTTGGCGCGATAGGCTAGCGATCGGTCTATGAACTGCAGGTGCTCGAGCCTGACGATGGGCATGGACCGCTCGCCGAGGCGCTCGAGCGCGGAGACGGCCTGGGCTATGGCCAGCTCGCCTATCGCGTGCATGGCCACGCCGGCGCCGTAGGACGCGATCTCCTCGAGCGTCGCGGCCAGCTCATCGTCGCGGTAGGTGAACATCGCCTCGCCGGCGCCTATCCATGGCCCCGCGATAGCGGCGCTCCTCGCGCCGATAGCGCCGTCCAGGTACAGTTTGACGCCCATGACGCGTTCGCGCCTCGGCTTGTCTAGTTTCCTATACAAGGCTGGCGCTACCCATAACCTGAGGCGATCGGCGTAGCTCGAGGCGAGGCACGCGTCGAGCGCCTCGATCGTCGGTACGGTCATCTCGTCGGTCGATCCGATGCCGAGGCCCGTCATCGCGTCGATGTAGGAGACGAGCTTGGCCTCGTCGAGGCCCGCCAGGCCGCAGTAGGCGCCGAAAATGGCCGGCACGTTGGCCTCGCACCAGGCCTGGTCGTCCCGCCTGGCGGCGACCTCGGGCACGACGCGTTCCAGGAACGGAATAGCGGAATCGCTGACGACGAAGCCGTGCAGGCTGAAGTTAATCAGCAGCACGGGCGGCAGCGAGGATAGGGCCTCCCGCCCCATCGGCAGCTCGAAGGATTTCCAGCCCCTGACGACCGACAGCGACCCGGGCGGGAGGCCGCGCAGCGTGGCGATGGCCTCGTCCGGCGGCATGCGCGATATGTCGAGGCACGACGCGAACGCGGCGTAGAGCGCGACGTGGTTATGGTTGTCATGGAGCAGGGGTATGGTCGTTTCCATGGTCACACGATATAGCGTACCCGGCGCGATTGCAAGCTAGCCGGTCGCTCCGGCGTCGGCGCGACCGGCCCCGCCCTTCCGCCTACCCGACGGCCATTGCGCGACGAAGGTGCCGGCGAGCATCAGCGCGCAGCCGACGGTCTCGCCGCGGCTCATGCGCTCGCCGAGGAACAGCGCTCCCGACAGGGCCGCGAACGGCGACTCGAGCGCCATGATGATAGCGGCGCGCGCCGGATGAGCCTTGCTCTGGGCCACGGCCTGCAGCGTATACGCCACGCCTATGCTCAGTACGCCGCCGTAGGCGATCGGCGCGGCGCCGGCGGCGAAGGCCGCGATCGACGGCGACTCGAACGCCGCGGCGCCGATCCAGCACCACGCGGAGCATACGGCGAACTGGACGCAGGCCAGGATCAGCGGCTCGACCCGTGAGGCCCAGCGGTCTAGGACCAGGATGTGAGCGGTCCAGAACGCCGAGCTGGCCAGCACGAGGAGGTCGCCCGCGTTGACGCCGTCTATCGACGAGAACGAGAGCACGTAGAGGCCGCCGAAGGCTAGCGCCGCGCCGGCCCAGGTGCGGGCCGGCGTACTCCGCCCGAGGGCCATCGCGGCGATAGGCACGAGCACGACGTACAGGCCGGTGATGAAGCCTGCCTTGCCCGCGCTCGTGTACTGGAGTCCCGCCTGCTGGAGGCCCGCCGCGACGGCCAGGACGGTCCCGGCTATCAGGCCCGGGCCGAGTGCCGCCTTGAACGCAGCCAGGGTCGCGCGCCTCGCGGCCAGGACGGGCGCGAGTACGGCCGAGCCGAGCATGAACCTGGCCGCGTTATACGAGAACGGCCCGAGGCTGACCATGCCGAGCCTCTGGGCGACGAAACCGGTGCCCCAGATGGCCGCGGTGATGAATAGCAGCGCCTCGTAGCGCGCGGCCCCGGCCGATCGATCCTTGCTTGCCATGGCGGCAGTCTATCAGCGCCGTTCGGACCGGTGCAAGGCGTCCCGAACGGTGGTACAATCGGCCATGGTCCAATCGCTCCTTAAGCTCTGCGCCGCGGCGATCGCCGCGGTCGCGCTGGCCTCGCTACTGTCCTCGTGCTGGTACGCCAAGCAGGCGGCGCATTTCCTGTCCGAGCGCGCCGCCGCCGTGCCCGTCGGGCGGGTGGCCGCCGATCCGGATACCCCGCCCGAGACCGTCGCGATGCTCGAAGCCGTAGAGCGCGTCAGGCGCTTCGCCGTCGAGCGCGTCGGGCTGTCCCCGACGAAGAACTACACGCGCTACGTGGCCCTCGACCGGGACTACGTCGCGGACGTCGTGTCGGCCTGCGCGGCCGACTCGTTCGAGCGCTACCGCTGGCGCTACCCCGTGCTCGGCGAGCTGCCGTATAAGGGCTTCTACGACAAGGCCGACGCTACCCGCGAGGCGAGGCGGCTCAAGGAGGCCGGGCTCGACGTCATCGTCAGGCAGGTCGACGCCTTCAGCTCGCTCGGCTACTTCAAGGACCCGCTCTATTCGTTCATGGCCTCGAGCGACGAGGACGAGCTGGCCGAGATGGTCATCCACGAGTCGGCCCACGCGACGCTGTTCGTCAAGGGGGCCGACCAGTTCAACGAGGGCTTCGCCACCTTCGTAGGCAGGCGCGGCGCGGAGCTGTACCTAGAGGAGCGCTACGGGCCGGAATCGCCGCAAGCCGCGAGGCGGCGCGATAGGATAGCCGACGGGCGGGCCTTCGTCGGCTTCATCCGCGGCACGGCCTCCCTGCTCGAGGAGGCGTACGCCGACGCGTCGGTCGGGCGCGACGCGAGGCTCGAACGGAAGGCCGCGATCATAGCCGAGCGGGCGGCGCTGTTCGCGGCCGAGCGCGAGCGCCTGTTTACCGGCGAGGCCTACCGCCGCTTCGACATGTCGACGATAAACAACGCGTATATAGACCTCTACAGGCTCTACGAGGACGACCCGGGCCTGTTCGAGGCCTGGTTCGACCGGGTCGCCGGGGGATCGCTACCCGAGTTCGTCTCGACGCTGTCAGCGCTGGCCGCCGCGGAGGGCCGGCGCGTGTCCATCGCGATGGCCGAGCGTCTCGGCTTGGCTATCGATGCCGTTCCGTGATAGAAAGACAACATAGGATAAAGCGTTATCTAGAAAAGGACGGATCGCCGCATGGATTTCCGCCCGCCGAAAGGATTCGAACCGTGTCCGTGAAGCGACGTTTCGACGGTACCATGATTAAGGTGCCGTCCTTCTCCCGTATGATGCTGTTCGTCATGCCCCGCAAGAGCGACGCCGTGGTCTATTTCGAGCACGAGGTCGACGTGACCGATACCCTCGAGTACGTGCACGAGGTCAACCGGGAGCTGACGAAGCGCAAGTCGGTGCTGACCCTGTTCGAGGTGGTGATGTGCGCCGCGGTCAGGACCATCGTCGAGCGCCCCCGATTGAACCGCTTCGTCTCCGACTACCATTTCTACCAGAGGAACCGCATCGAGTTCAGCTTCGTCGCCAAGAAGGAGCTGACCGACGACGGCGAGGAGGTCACCGTCAAGATCCCCTACTCTCCGCTCGAGACCCTCGAGAGCATGGCTATCAAGACCAAGCGCTTCATACGTCAGGCGGTGTCGGGCGACGGCATGACGACCGAGAAGATCATAGACTTCGTGGCCAGGCTGCCGAACTGGATGGTCAAGCTGATATCCGGGAGCGTCGACTTCCTCGACGCCAAGCGCGTGCCGCTCGGCGACCTCGTCGAGACCGACCCGATGTGGTGCTCGATCTTCTTCACGAACGTAGGCTCGTTCAACCTGGACGCGCCGTACCATCACCTGTACAACAGGGGCAATTGCCCGCTGTTCGTGTCGGTCGGCGTGGTGCGTACCGTCAGCGAGACAGGCCCGGACGGCGTTAAGCGCGAGCGCAAGAAGCTGACGCTGCGCTACACCTGCGACGAGCGTATCTCCGAGGGGCTCTACATGGCCAAGGCGCTCGAGCTGATGAAGGGCTATATCGAGAACCCGCGGCCGCTCGCCGAGGCGCCCGTCATCGGCGAGGTCGCGATGGCCGAGCTGGCCATCGACCCGTCGACCTATTCGGAGAACTAGAGCGACAGGCCGCCCGACGCGGCGCCGACGGCCGCCATCGCGGCGGCGACGGCGACGCCGAGCGCGGCCGCCGCGATCGATCCGACGACGGTCCGGTTGAAGAACCTGGCCCCGACCGCCGGGGCCAGCGCGGCGGCGGCTATCGCCGCGGCCGCGAAACCGGCCGCGGCCAGCCCCGCGACTCCGGCGGCGGCCGACGATAGCGATAGGGCTTCCGCGGACGCGGACCCGAGGCTCCCGGCGACGTACATCGCGAGGGCCGCGGCGGCCACGGCGTCGGCCGCGAAGGACAGGCGAGCGAGCATCGCCCGCGTCAGGTTGGCTACGTCGCCCCTCATAGCGCGCCTAGGCCGGCCGCTTCTCCGCGGCGGCGGGCTTCCTCGCCCGGCCGGGCGCCCGGGGCGTCGCGGTCGGCAATAGCACCGCGAACGCCTCCGCTATCGTCGAGCAGAAGCGGTATTCCATAGCCTGCGAGACCTCGGACGGGATGTCGTCGAGGTCCTTGCGGTTGGCCTCGGGCAGGAGCACCTTGTACACCTTGTTCCGATGGGCCGAGAGTATCTTCTCCTTGACGCCGCCTATGGCCAGGATGCGGCCCGTCAGGGTGATCTCGCCGGTCATGGCCCAGCCCGCCGACAGCGGCGAGCCGGTCAGCGCCGAGGCTATCGCCGCGGCGAGCGTGATGCCGGCAGAGGGGCCGTCCTTCGGGATGGCCCCTTCCGGCACGTGCACGTGGATGACGCGGCCGGCGAAGTCCTTGGCCGCGAGGCCGTACTCCTCGGCGTGGGCCCGCAGGTAGGTCAGCGCGGCCCTGGCGCTCTCCTTCATCACGTCGCCTAGGTTGCCCGTCAGGATCAGCTCGCCCTCGCCCTCGAAGCTCGACGCCTCGACGGGCAGTACCGAGCCGCCCATCTCTGTCCAGGCCAGCCCGCAGGCCAGGCCGGGACCCGGCTCGGAGAAGACCAGGTCGTTCTCGTGGCGTCGCTTCCCGAGCAGCTTGGGGAGCGACGAGGCGCCGATCACGCGCTTGAACTCGGCCAGCGGCTTTAGCCCGCCGGCGTAGCCGGCCTCGACGGCCCGCTCGGCCGTCTTCCTGACGACCCTGGCTATCTCCCGCTCGAGGGACCGTACGCCCGACTCCATCGTGTAGTGCCTGACGATCTCGAGCACGGCGTCGTCGCGTATCCTCGTCGCCGAGCCGGCGAGGCCGTTCTCCCTGATCTGCTTCGGGACGATGAAGTGCTTGGCTATCTCGAGCTTCTCGTACTCGCTGTAGCCGGGTATCTCTATCAGCTCCATGCGGTCGAGCAGGGCGTAGGGTATCGAGTGGACGCTGTTGGCGGTGGTGACGAACATGACGCCGGACAGGTCGTACGGCACCTCGAGGTAGTGGTCGACGAAGCTGGCGTTCTGCTCCGGGTCGAGCACCTCGAGCAGCGCGCTCGCCGGGTCGCCGCGGAAGTCGCTCGACATCTTGTCTATCTCGTCGAGCAGGAACACGGGGTTCGACGAGCCGGCCTTGCGCATGCTCTGCAGTATCTTGCCCGGCAGGGCGCCTACGTAGGTCTTGCGGTGGCCGCGTATCTCGGCCTCGTCGCGTACGCCGCCGAGGCTCATGCGTACGAAGTCCCGGCCCAGCGCCCTGGCGATCGACCGGCCGAGGCTGGTCTTGCCGGTGCCCGGAGGCCCGACGAGGCAGAGGATAGGCCCCTTGAGCGAGTCGTTGAGCTGCCTGACGGCTATGAACTCGAGGATGCGCTCCTTGGCCTTCCTCATGCCGTAATGGTCCTCGTCGAGCGCGGCCTTGGCGGCCGCCAGGTCCTTGGAGTCGGGCGTGCGAGCGGACCAGGGCAGGTCGGCCAGCCACTCGCAGTAGCCGCGAATAACGCCGGCCTCGGGCGACAGGGGCTGCAGCTTCGCGAGCCGCGTCAGTTCCTTCTTGGCCTTGTCGAGGACCTCCTGAGGAGGCGCCTTCGACTCTATGCGGCGGGTAAGCTCGGCCAGGTCGGACTCGTCGTCGTCTCGGCCCAGCTCCTTGTTGATCTCCTTGAGCTGTTCCTGGAGGAAGTAGTCCTTCTGGCTCTTCTCCATCCTGACGCGGACCTTCTGGGAGATGCGCTTCTGGATCGACAAGAGCTCTATATCCTGGGACAGCGCCCTGGCGGTAGCCTCGAGGCGCTCCTTCAGCGGGACGACGGACAGCAGTTCCTGCTTGCGCTCGAGCTTGAGGCCCATCGCGTTGGCTATCGTATCGCACAGCTTGTGCGGGGGCTCGGCGCGCTGCACCGCCAGCATGGTCTCGTTCGGTATCTTCTTGACGAGGTCGGCGTAGGTCGAGAAGTCGCGCCGTAGGATCTGCACGAGGGCGGCGAGCTCCTTCTGGCCGTCCGCGTCGCCGTCCTGGGCCTCGTCGTCGATCGCCTCGACGATGGCGCCGAGGTATTCCTTGCGGAACGCGGTGCGCTTGATGCGGCCGCGTCGCTGCCCCTCGACGAGCAGCCTGATAGAGCCGTCCGCCAGCCTGATCGACTGGATCACGTGCGCGACCGTGCCTATCTCGT
This sequence comes from Spirochaetota bacterium, assembly GCA_003247225.1. Taxonomy (GTDB): domain Bacteria; phylum Spirochaetota; class Spirochaetia; order Treponematales; family UBA12059; genus SZUA-370. Next base: position 34,085 of record QKAK01000022.1, read on the forward strand.
GCACGTCGATGTCGTTGGCGCCCTCGGCCGGGAGGCTCTTGAGGAGTGAAATGAAGATGACCTTGTCGGCCTTGGCGGCCGCCTCGGAGGCGGCGATGCAGAATTTCGTGGCGGCGAGCACCGGCGCGATCGTGTGGGGGAACACGACCGCGTCGCGGACGTATACGAGCGGGATTTCCAATGCGCCCCCCTTGGGGCGCAGGGATTCCAGCATGCTCATGCGCTCTTCTTCAGTCCTTCGATGACCGGGGGCGACTTGGACACGACGGTGTCGCGGGTCACGATGACGCGCCGGTCGTCCGAGCCGCTCGGGAGGTCGTACATGACGTCGATCAGCAGGTTCTCGACGATCGACCTGAGCCCGCGGGCGCCGGTCTTGCGCGCTATGGCCTGCTCGGCTATCGCGTCTATCGCCTCCGGGGCGAACACGAGCTCGGCGCCGTCGAGCTTGAAGCTCTCCTGGTACTGCTTGAGTATCGAGTTCTTCGGCTCGGTGATGATGCGCTTGAGGTCGTCGGCCTCGAGGTTGTCGAGGGCCACCTGGATCGGCAGCCGGCCGATGAACTCAGGTATCATGCCGAACTTGACGAGGTCGTCCGGGTGCATGTCCATGAACAGCTCGCGGAGGCCTATCTTGGTCTTCTCCTGCAGCTCCGCGCCGAAGCCGAGCGCGGCCTTTGCTACGCGGGCCTCGATGGTCTTGTCCAGGCCGACGAAGGCGCCGCCGCAGATGAACAGGATGTTCGTCGTATCGATGCGGATGTATTCCTGCTGCGGGTGCTTGCGTCCGCCCTGCGGCGGCACGTTGGCGACGGTGCCCTCGATGATCTTGAGCAGGGCCTGCTGCACGCCCTCGCCCGAGACGTCCCGGGTGATCGACACGTTCTGCGTCTTGCGGGCTATCTTGTCGATCTCGTCGATGTAGATGATGCCCTTCTCGGCGAGCGATACGTTGCCGCCGGCGTTCTGGATCAGCTTGAGGAGGATGTTCTCCACGTCCTCGCCGACGTAGCCGGCCTCGGTCAGCGTCGTGGCGTCGGCGATGGCGAACGGCACGTTCAGCTTCTTGGCCAGCGTGCGGGCGAGCAGCGTCTTACCGGTCCCGGTCGGGCCGAGCAGGAGCACGTTCGACTTCTCGAGCTCGACGCCGTCGGCCAGGTTGTGCTGGTGGGCTATCCGCTTATAGTGGTTGTAGACCGCCACGGACAGCACCTTCTTCGCGTAGTCCTGCCCGATGACGAACTGGTCGAGGTAGTCCTTGATGTCCTTGGGCTTGGGCACGTCGGTCGAGAAGTCGCCGGAGGCGGCGCTCTCGTCCTCGGCGAGGATGCGGTTGCAGACCTGTACGCACTCGTCGCAGATGTAGACGCCGGGGCCGGCTATCAGGCGCTTGGCGAACTCGGCCGACTTGCCGCAGAACGAGCACTCGTGGAGCTCCTCGCCGTCGGTCCCCTTACTTCCCTTCGACCGCGCCATGCTTCCTCCGCTCCAGGATCGAGTCGACCAGGCCGTACTCGACCGCCTCCTGCGCCGACATGAAGAAGTCGCGCTCCATATCCTGGGCCACGCGATCGACCGGCTTGCCGGTATGCTTGGCGAAGTACTCCACCGTCATCTTCTTCATGCGGATGATCTCGCGGGCCTGGATGCTGATGTCGGAGGCCTGCCCCTGGACGCCGCCCCAGGGCTGGTGTATCAGGATCCTCGAGCTGGGCAGGGCCAGGCGCTTGCCGGCCGCGCCGCCGGCGAGCAGCAGGGCGCCCATGCTCGACGCCTGGCCGACGCAGATGGTCTTCACGTCGGGCTGGACGATCTGCATCGTGTCGTAGATGGCCAGCCCGGCCGTCACCGCGCCGCCGGGGGAGTTGATATATAGGTCGATATCCTTCTCGGCGTCCTGCGAGGCGAGGAACAGCAGCTGGGCGACCACGAGGTCGGCCGTCAGGTCGTTGATCTCGCCGTCGACGAAGACGATGCGGTCCTTCAGGAGCCGCGAATAAATATCGTACGAGCGCTCGCCTATCCCGGTCTGCTCTATGACCACCGGTACGAGGTTGTGCATCTTCTCGATCATCTCATTGCACCTCGCGGACAAGATTACTCATTTTCCTTGAATAAGTCCACGAACGCGATCTTCTTGCCCTTCTTGGCCTTCATCTTCTTCTCGAGGTCGGCGATCAGGCGGTCTTCCTTGATCCTGTCGACGAGGTATTCGACCATGCCGCGGCGCTCGTACTCGGCCTTGACCTCCTCGACCGACAGGTTGGAGTCGGCGGCCATCTTGGCGTACTCGGCCGCGACGTCCTCGTCGGAGGCCGAGTACTTGCCCTCCTCGGTCAGCTTGTCGAGCACGAGCCTCGTCTTGATCGCCTTCTCGGCCTCCGGCCTCCACTCCTCGCGCAGCTGGTCGACGCTGCGGCCGCTCATGCTGACGATCTGGGCCAGGCGCTCCTCGCTATCGATGCCCATGCGCTGCATCAGGTTGCGCAGCCGCATCTCGAGCTCGGCGGCGACCATCGAGGCCGGGAGGTCGACGGTCGACTTCTCGACGAGCGCGTCGACGACGCCCTTCTCGCGGAGGCTCTTGAGCCTGTCCTCGAGGCGCTTCTCGAGCTTGGCCCGGATATCGGCCTTGAGGTCGTCGAGGGTCTTGAACTTCTCCGATACGTCCTGGGCCAGATCGTCGTCGAGCTCGGGGAGCTTCTTCTCCTTGAGCTTGGTCAGCTTGACGCGCAGCTTCTTGGTCTGGCCGGCCAGCTCGGAGTACTCGAAGTCGGCCGGGAAGGCCTTCTCGATCGTCTTCTCGGCGTCCTTCTTCATGCCGATCACGTCGTCGTCGAATTTATACAGGTTGTGGCCGGAGCCCAGCTCGAAGACGAAGTCCTGGCGCTCGGTGCCCTTGACCGGCTCGCCGGACTCGTCGAGCTCGGCGTAGTCGACCGTGGCGATATCGCCCTTCTTGGCGGCGGCCTTGTCGTCCTTGTCCATGACGATGGCGTTGCGGTCGCGGATCTCGTCGAGCTCGCGCTCCTCGTCGGCCTTGGCGATGGTCACCTGGGGCAGCTCGAGCTCCATGCCCTCTATGTCGCCGGGTACGACCTCGGGGAATACGTCGTAGGTGACGGAGAACGAGAAGTCGGCGTCGAGCTCGAAGGCGGGCTGGCCGTCGAGAGACGGCTGGGCGTACGACAGCGGGACGAGGGCCTCTCCGTCGAGCGCCTTCTCGACCGCCTCGTCCATCACGCGGCCCATCGCGTCGAGCTTGAGCTGAGGTCCGAACTTGCGCTCGAGTATATTCGCGGGCACCTTGCCCTTGCGGAAGCCGTCTATCCTGACGTTCTTCGCGTAATCCTTGAGCAGGGCGTCGTAGGCGGCCCGGACGTCGTCCTTGCCTACGGTGACGGTGAGCCTGACCGCGGAATGCTCCAGCTTCTCGATATTCTTCGTTACGACCACGTGTATTCCCCTTCTCCTGCGGGACCGCGGAAGGGCCCGCCAGTATACGTAGCATTGGAAGCGAGCCGTCTGCCGCGGCGGCGTCGCTAACGACAAAAAAATAAGGCGATCCGGGAGTTCTCCGGACCGCCTTCACGTCGAGCGGGAAACGGGAGTCGGACCCGCGACATCCACCTTGGCAAGGTGGCGCTCTACCACTGAGCTATTCCCGCGATGCAGTTCCATCTTCGCCGACGCTCGGAACGTCCGATCTACTGCGAGAGAAGGGACTTGAACCCTTACGCCGGAGGCACCAGATCCTAAGTCTGGCGTGTCTGCCAATTCCACCACTCTCGCTCGGAACTATAGGGTCCGAACGATATCGAAATCGGCAAACCCTGTCAAGGGCGACGCCCCGGGCGACGAGCGCCCGAGACGTTCTTGAGCCGTGCAGGGATCGAACCTGCGACCCGCAGATTAAGAGTCTGCTGCTCTACCAGCTGAGCTAACGGCCCTGGTACAAACACAAAACACAAAACAAATCGCTGCGTCCGGAGGGAGTCGAACCCCCGACCTACGGATTCGAAGTCCGTCGCTCTATCCAGCTGAGCTACGAACGCCCGTCGCCGATCGGCCCCAGGCGCCGGAATCAGACGAGCTAGGGTGGATGACGGGGTTCGAACCCGCGACAACCAGATCCACATTCTGGGACTCTACCGCTGAGCTACATCCACCGTGCGCTTGGCGAGACGTACTATGCCAAAACGCAAAAAAAGTGTCAAGTGGATTTCTAAAAAATATTTCGCTCGCCGCGGATCGGGCTGATCTCGCCGCAGGAGGCGCAGCGGCCGTCCTTGAGCCCGGAGGCGTCGACGGCGTAGCCGATCCTCGAGACGAGTACGGCGCCGCAGGCCCGGCAGAGCGTGACGGAGCGCTCGCCGGGTACGTTGCCGGTATAGACGTAGCGAAGGCTCCGACGGGCGACGTCCGCGAGGGAGCGCAGCGACGACGCCTTGGTCGCCGGGATCGTATAGCGGTACATGGGACGGTACGCCGACAGGTGGTACGGAATGTCGGGCGACAACGAGGCCAGGAAGCTCGCGATAGCGGCTATCCCGGCGGGGTCGTCGTTCTTGCCCGGGATGACCAGCGTGGTGACCTCGACGTGCACGCCGCGCTCGACGGCGGCCGTCACGAAGCGCTTGACCGACTCCAGGTCGCCGCCCAGCTCGTCGCGGTAGAAGCCCTCGTCCCACGACTTCAGGTCTACGTTGACGGCGTCGCACTGCGACAGTACGTCGGCGGCGGCCTCGTCGCCGCAGCAGCCGTTGGTGACGAGCGCGTTGGCCAGGCCGGCGGCCCGGGCCGCCCTCATGCACGCCGCGACGAACTCGGCGTGGACGAGGGGCTCCGAGTACGTATGCGCCAGCGACGGGCAGCCGGCCGCCCGCGCCTCCGCGGCGAGGCCGGCCGGGTCGACGCGACGCGTCGCGGCGTCGACGCGCTGGGATATCCCGTGGTTCTGGCAGAACGGGCAGCGGAGGTTGCAGCCAAGGTAGCCGACCGAGTAGGTCTCGCTGCCCGGCATGAAGTGGTACAGGGGCTTCTTCTCGATAGGGTCGGCCGAGACGGCGCTGGCCATGCCGTAGAACGGCAGCGCCATGGCGCCGCCCGCGTTGCGCCTGACCCTGCAGGCGCCGGAGCCGCCGTCGCGTATGACGCAGCGGCGGTGGCAGAGCCGGCAGCGCAGGTCGCCGCCCGGAAGGCGCTCGTAATATCGGGCCGGCGATCCGGCGCGGGCATCCACGGCGCTAGCCCCGGTGCCGTCCGAGCAGCTTCTCCTTGAACGCCTTCGCGTCGTTCATGTAGCGCAGCGGCGCGTCGACCTCGAACGGCTCGTAGCGTATGCCGACCGCGCCGCGGCGTATCCAGAGCCGCACGATGCGGTAGCTCTCGCCCGCCTCGGTCACCGGGCTCGGCAGGTCCTGGGCGCCGACGATGTCGGCCGCCTTGAATTCGTAGATGGCGGACTCCCCGGCGTTCGGCTCGACGAGCAGGATGATCTTGCCGTCGTCGTAGGGATGCTTCCGCGGCGAGCCGGTGAACGCGAGCGCGTCCTGCGGAGGGTCGCTTTTATAGGGTTGAAGCTCGTAGAACGGGCTATTCAGGTATTCGCGTACGCTCATGGATCATCCTTCCTCGACTGAACGTCGTCGAAATATAGTATAAGCGCCAAGGACGCCAGAATACAGGCTAGTACCGTCGCGAACCAGTCTCCGTAGCGAAGGTACGGCGTTTCCTCGCCTGTATAGACGGGGACCTCGACCAGGCGGGCGTCGGGCTCGAAGAGCGGCAGGGAATCGAGCACGCGTCCGTCTGGGCCGACCACCGCCGACACGCCCCCGTTCGTCGAGCGCACGAGGGTCCGCCTGAGCTCGACGGCCCTGAAGCGAGCCGCGACGAAATGCTGGATCTCCGCCGAGTCGGTCCTGGACCAGGCGTCGTTCGTCAGGTTGACCAGGAGCTCGGCGCCGTCGAGGACGAAGCGGCGGCACAGGTAGGCGAACGCGTCCTCGAAGCAGATCGGCGCGGCGAAGCGCACGTTCCCCGCCCGGGCCGTCGGCAGGTCGAACAGCACGCGCTCCGTTCCCATCGTCCAGCCGGACGCAAGGCCTACGACGTCCTGGATGAAGGAGCGCACGGCCGGCACCTCCCAGAACGGGATCGCCTCGGCGAACGGGACCGGGTGCGTCTTGGCGTAGGAGCCGACCTGGCGGCCGTCCGGGTCTATCAGTATCACCGAGTTCGTCGCCTCGAAGCTCTCGTAGTCGAGGATCTCGGGCGCGCCGGTCAGGAGGTAGGCGCCCGAGTCCCGTATGAAGCTCCTGAGCGGGTAGTCGGCCGGCGCGCGCGCGAAGTAGCGCTGGAAGCCGTTCCATGGCCGGCGCAGCGTCGACTCGCTGAACAGCACGAGGTCCGCGCCCCCGCCCGAGGCTTCGAGCGCGGCGGCCGCGAGGCCGATCGAGCCGGCCAGGTTCTCGGCCTCGGTGCCCTCCCACGGGTCGACGTTCTGCTGTACGAGGAGGACATCGACCGTGGCTCGGGCCTCCCGAGGCCGCTCGAGCGCCGCGAGGCCGTAGGCGCAGACGGCGACGAGGCACACGACGGCGACGACGAGATTACCCAGGTCCGCGAAGCGGCCGTCGGGCCAGGCGGGCCGGGGCGGCAGTACGGCGGCGAAGCGGCCTGAAGGCGGCCTCTCGGCCGCGCCGTCGGACGCCGCCCGCAGAGGCGCGGGCGGCCCGCAGAGGGCCTCGCCGATAGAGGCGGATACGAAGGCCAGCGCGAACGACAGCCCGTACACGCCGGTGGACTCGGCTATCTGGGTAGCCGGCGATACGGTATTCCAGCTGTACGCGACGAGCCCCCACGGATAGCCGAGGAATCCGGACGACTTGCCCCACTCGAAGACGGCCCAGGCCATCGCGAAGACGAGCGGCCGCGCGATCCCGCCGCGCTTGAGCGCGCCGCGCAGGTATAGCCCGAGGACGCCGTACACTACCATGTAGGCGATCACCGTCGTGCCGAGCGTCCAGAACCTGAAGTCCTTGAAGAACCAAAGCCAATAGCTGGAGACGCCGTGGGCCAGGCCGCCGAAGACGGCGCCGACGGCGAAGGCCTCGCGGTACGACGCGGTTTCGGCCAGGGCGACGAACAGCGGCGCGAGGGCGACGAGGCCGAGGGCCGGGCTGCCCCACGGGAACAGCTCGTTCGGGAGCGACAGGGCCAGGAGTACGCTCGAGATCATGCCAAGGAAGAGCCGTCGCGCGATGTCCATGGCCCCATGATACACGCAGATCGGGCGGAGCGCCACCTTGACGCCGGACGGCGCCGCGGTTATGGTTCGTCCATGGTCAAGGCCGTCTTTCCCGGTTCGTTCGATCCCCCGACCTACGGGCACCTGAACATCATCGAGCGCGCCCGCACTATATTCGAGCGGGTCCTGGTCGTCGTCGCGGTCAACCGCGACAAGCGATACCTGTTCGACGCCGACGAGCGCATGGCGTTCATGCAGGAGCTGGTAGCGCCCTGGCCGAACGTCGAGGTGCACCGCTGCGACACCCTGATAGTCGATTTCGCGCGCGAGCACGCCTGCAGGGTGCTGCTGCGCGGCGTCAGGAGCGTGCAGGACTTCTCGTACGAGTTCGAGCTGTCCATCCTGAACAAGGGCGTCGGGCCGGAGATCGAGACGGTCTTCATGCCCACCGACCAGAAATTCTTCGTGCTGCGCTCGAGCGCGATCAAGGAGCTCGCGTCCTTCGGCGGCGACGTCAGCGCGATGGTTCCCCCGGTCGTGGCCAAGGCGCTCGAGCGTTTCAGGGAAGGAAGCTATTCGTCGTCTTGACAAATTCCGAGTATTTCGTTATCGTGCGCCGGTATCCGTTACAGGCACATTTTGTGGGAATGAGGTTATAGTATGGCTGTACCCAGATGTAATACTTCGAAGGCACGTTCGCGCAGGCGCCGCTCGATCAACATGAAGCTCGTGGCGCCGACGATCGTAACCTGCGGGAACTGCGGCAACGCCGTGCTGTTCCACAGGGTTTGCCCGAAGTGCGGCTTCTATCGCGGCAGGCAGGTTCTGACCCCAGAAACCAACGCGTAAAGGAGACTCGCCATGGACGAGTTGTATGAGAAGATCAAGAAGATAATCGCCGATAAGCTCGAGGTCGAGGAGTCCAAGATCAACCTCGACGCCAGCTTCAGGCAGGACCTCGGCGCCGACAGCCTCGACACCTACGAGCTGGTCTACGGCATCGAGGAAGAGCTGAAGATCCGCATCCCCGACGAGAAGGCCAACGAGTTCGAGACCGTCCGGGACGCGTACGAATTCATCAAGTCCCAGGTGTGACGTAGCCGGGCGGGCTCACGGGCCCGTCCGCAATCGTCGGTCAAGGAGGCCGCGATCGTGTCCTTCCGTTACGACGACATAGGTCGTGACCGGCTGGAGGCGCTCGCGGCCTTTCAGCGCTCTATACGGTTCCGCTTCAAGAACGCATCCCTCCTCAACCGGGCGCTGACCCACCGCTCCTACGTCAACGAGGATCCGTCGTCGCGCGGCAACAACGAGCGGCTCGAATTCCTCGGGGACGCGGTGCTCGGCATGGCCACCGCGTCGCGCCTGTTCGTCGCGCTCGGCGATAAGTCCGAGGGCGACCTGGCCAGGATCAAGAGCTTCGTCGTATCCGAGGATACCCTGTCGGACATAGCCTCGCGGCTCGGAGTCGACGGGGTGCTGCTCGTCGGCAAGGGCGAGGAACGGTCGGGCGGCCGCAACAAGAAGGCCATCCTGGCCGACGCGATGGAGGCGGTCTTCGGCGCGGCCTACCTCGACGCCGGATTCGAGAAGGCCAAGGACCTCGTGCTGTCGCTGATCGACCCGGAGATTGACAAGGTCCTGACCGATAGGCACCGCAAGGACTACAAGACGATACTCCAGGAATACGCCCAGAAGTGGCACCGCTGCTATCCGGTCTATACGCTCGAGCGGAAGACCGGCCCGGACCACGACCGCACCTACTGGATGCGCTGCGAGCTGCTCGGCGCCGGCTACGGCCCGGCCGAGGGCAAGACCAAGAAGGACGCCGAGCAGGCGTCCGCCGCCATGGCCTACGAGGCCATCGTCGCCAGGGGCGACGCCGAGTCGGAGCGCATACTGTCGATGAAGCGGCTCTGACGCGCCGCGGCCTAGTCCCCTACCCCGTATTTCCCCTTGATGCGAGCCGCGATATCGAGCAGGCGGCCCTTCTCGTTCAGCTCGGGATCGTCGAGCACCGCCTCGAGCAGCTCGGCGAGCGCCCTGCCCATGGCCGGTCCCCTCGGCCAGCCGGCCGCCGCCAGCTCGTCGCCGCCTATGGCCAGGTCCTTGAGCCCGAAGGCCTGGTCCTTGGCTACCAGCGACTCCACCCGCTCGATGAGCGGCATCACCGAGCGAGGGTCGGCGGGTCCCGCGCCCATGCCGCCGGAGTCCGCCAGCCTGAGCAGCGCGAGCGGCTTGACCCATTCCAGCCCCACCCTGGCGACGAAGCGCCTGACGGCGGCGTCGGTCCACGAATCCCGGTAGTCGAACATATGGTGCTTGACGAGGCGCGAGACCGCGTCGACGACGGCGTTCGGGTACTTGAGCCGACGCAGCGCGGCGGCCGCCAGCCTCGCCGACTCGAGCTCGTGCCCGTGGAACGACAGGGAGCCGTCCTCGGCCTCGGCGCGCCTAGCGGGCTTCCCGACGTCGTGCAGCAGGGCCGCGAGCCTCAGCTCCAGGTCCGGCGGCGCGGCCAGGCAGGCGGCGAACGAGTGGCCGAGCACGTCGTAGCGATGCGGCCCGCCCTGCCCCACGCCGGCGCAGGCCGTCAGCTCCGGCAGGAACTCGGCGAGGAGGCCCGAGTCGTACAGCATGCGGAGGCCGTCCGCGGGACGGTCGCAGGTCAGGATCTTCGAGAACTCGTCGCGCACGCGCTCGGCCGACACGAGCCTGAAGCGCTCGAGCGTCGCGGGTATCGCGGCGAAGGTCGCCTCGTCGATCGAGAAGCCGAACCTGGCAGCGAAGCGCACCGCGCGCATCGGCCTGAGCCCGTCCTCGGTGAATCGCGCGATCGGGTCGCCGATAGCGCGCACCACGCCCGCCGCCAGGTCGTCCATGCCGCCCGCCGGGTCGACGACCTCGCCGGTCGCGGGGTCGACCGCCATGCCGTTGATGGTGAAGTCGCGGCGGGACAGGTCGTCGAGCAGGTCGCCGGTAAAGGCGACCGACTCGGGGCGGCGGCCGTCACGGTACTCGCCGTCGACGCGGAAGGTGGTCGTCTCGATCGACGCGCCTCGCCAGCGCACCGTTACGGTGCCGTGCTGGATCCCGGTCGGTATCACCGAGCGGAACAGGCCCTTGACCTGCTCGGGCCTGGCGTCGGTGGCGGCGTCCCAGTCGCTGACCGGACGCCCGAGCAGGCCGTCGCGCACGGCGCCGCCGACGAAGTAGCACGAGTAGCCGGACTTCGAGAAGACGGCGGCGAAATCCCTGAGGTCCTTAGGCACGGACAGTCGTCGCTTCATCGCCCGGGCCCCTATCGTATCAGCATCGCGTCGCCGTACGAGAAGAAGCGGTAACGTTCGCGCACGGCTTCCTCGTAGGCCGCCAGCACGCGCTCGCGTCCGGCGAAGGCGGAGACGAGCATCAGGAGGGTCGACTCGGGGGTATGGAAGTTGGTGAACATCATGTCGACCGCCTTGAAGCGGTACCCGGGGTAGATGAAGATATTCGTAGAGCCCGAGGCGGCCGGGAGGCCTTCGTCGGTCCAGGCGCTCTCGAGCGTGCGCACGCTCGTCGTGCCGACGGCTACGACGGGGCGCCCCTCGCGCTTGGCGGCGTTGACCGCGTCGGCCGTGGCCGCCGGGATCGAGTACTCCTCGCGGTGCATGCGATGGTCCTCGATCTCCTCGGCGCGCACCGGCAGGAAGGTGCCGAGCCCTACGTGCAGGGTGACGAAGCGCAGCTCGACGCCGGCCGCCTCGAGCCCGGCGAGTATCTCCCGGGTAAAGTGCAGCCCGGCGGTCGGCGCGGCCGACGAGCCGTGCTCTCGGGCGTAGACGGTCTGGTAGCGCTCCGCGTCGGCCGGCGCGTCCTCGCGCCTGATATAGGGCGGCAGCGGCAGGTGGCCGTTGCGCTCGAGGTAGTCGTCGTCGATCTCCTTGGAGAAGCGGAAGACCCTCTCGTCGGGGCGGGCCTCGACCACCTCGGCCTCGACGCCCTCGGGCAGCTCGAGCCGCTTGCCCGGAGTCAGCTTGGCCATCCTGGTCGTCAGCGCGGCCCATAGGGCCGGCCCCTCGCGCCTGAGGAGCAGTACCTCGACCCTGCCGCCGGCCGGCGTCTCGGCGTAGAGCCGGGCCCGCCTGACGCGCGAGTCGTTGAACACCATCACCGCTCCCGAGGGCACGAACTCGGCGATATCCCGCACGGCGGAGTGAGTCAGCCCCCCGGAGCCGCGTTCGAGCACGAGGAGGCGCGACTCGCCGCGCCTCTCGCTCGGCGTCTGCGCGATGAGCTCCTCCGGGAGCCTAAAACTGAAATCCGTCGTTCGCATGATCGTTCCTGTAGCCGAGATGCTCGTAGGCGAGCGGCGTGGCCACCCTGCCGCGCGGCGTGCGCATGATGAAGCCCGACTGGATGAGGTACGGCTCGAGGTAGTCCTCGAGCGTCTCGACGCTCTCGCTCGTCGATACGGCGAGGGTCTCGGCTCCGACCGGGCCGCCGCCGAATTTCTCTATGATGGCCGCGAGCACGTCGCGGTCGTGGCGCTCGAGCCCGTAGCGGTCGACCTCGAGCCGGTCGAGTCCGTCGCGGACCACGGCGTCCGAGATGCCGTCGGAACCGGTCACCTGGGCGAAGTCGCGCATGCGGCGGAGCAGGCGGTTGGCGACGCGCGGCGTGCCGCGGCTGGCCTCGGCCAGCCTGACGGCGGCGTCGTCGTCGACCCGCATGCCGAGGATGCCGGCCGAGCGCCGGAGGATCGCGACGGTGTCGGCCCGGTCGTAGAAGCCCAGGCGCACGCTGATGCCGAAGCGGCTGACGAGGGGGCTGCCGACCATGCCGGCCCTCGTCGTCGCGCCGACCAGCGTGAACGGCGGCAAGGGGATGCGCAGCGTCCTGGCCGCCGGCCCCTGGCCGATGATGAAGTCGAGCTCGCCGTCCTCCATCGCCATGTACAGCATCTCCTCGATCGCCGGCTTGAGCCTATGGATCTCGTCGATGAAGAAGATGGACCTGGGCGCGAGGGTCGTCAGGATGCCGGCGAGGTCCTTGGGCTTCTCGAGGGCCGGGGCGCTCGTCACCTTGAAGTCGACGCCCAGCTCGTGCGACAGGATGCCGGCGAGCGTGGTCTTGCCGAGGCCCGGCGGCCCCATCAGGAACACGTGGTCGAGCGCCTCGCCGCGCTTCAGGGCCGCCTCGATGAAGACCGACAGGTTCGCCTTGACCGAGGCCTGCCCGAGGAACTCCGCCAGCCGCCGCGGCCTGAGCGCGTTCTCCCGCTCGTCCTCGGCCGGGTCGAACGAGCCGGATACCAGGGCGCTCACGACGCGCTCAGTTCGACGATCGCGAGCCTGAACAGCTCCCGCTCGCGCTCGGGATGGTCGGCCGGGATGGCGGCGTCGACGCGGGCTACGGCCTCGGCGGCGCGGCGCCTGTCGTAGCCCATGTCGACGAGGGCCCGGACGATGTCGCCGTGGGGCCCGGCGGGGGCTGCCTCGGACGAGCCCGACGCCGACGGCAGCCTGCCCTTGAGGGCGAAGACCAGCTTCTGGGCCGTCTTCTTGCCGAGGCCCGGGATGGACTCGAGCCTGGCCAGGTCCTCGGACTCGAGCGCGCGCTCGAGGTCGCCGGCGCCGATGCCGCCGAGTATCTTGAGCGCCTGCTTCGGCCCGATGCCGTCGACGCCTATCAGCTCTATGAAGACGGATCGCTCCGACTCCGAGGGGAACCCGTACAGTCGCATGGAGTCCTCGCGGTGGAGCAGCCAGCACAGGACTCGCGCCTCGTCGCCGAGCCGCCCGAAGGCGTCGACCGAGCGGGCCGGTACCGAGAATTCCCACTCTATCCCGTTGTTGTCTATCCTGATCGTATCGGCGCCCTTATGGCAGAGCGTGCCG
>QKAK01000194.1 GCA_003247225.1 Spirochaetota bacterium
ACCAGGCCGCGCTCGACCAGGCCAAGGACGACCTCGCCAAGCTCTGCGGTATCCATAAGGACGACTAGGACCGCTACCCCCGGGCGCGTCCGCGCCCGAGACTCCGCGTAGGCCGTCGCTTCGACCCGGCCGCCGGCCTCAGGGGCGACCGCCCCGGGCCCCGGCCGCCAGCCTGACGGCCAGCAGCGCGACGTCGCTCGGCCTGACTCCCGGTATCCGCGACGCCTGCCCGAGCGACAGCGGCCTCGCCGCCGACAGCTTCTCCAGCGACTCTGCCGACAGGCCCGGCACGGCGGCGTAGTCGAAGTCGGGCGGCAGCCTGGCGGCGTCCAGCTTGCCGAGCCTGGCCGACAGCCGCTCCTCCTTGGCCACGTAGCCCTCGTAGCGCAGGTCCAGAACCACGCCCTCGACCCACTCCCGCGGGAACGCGGTCGCCCCCGGCTCTATCGCCTCGACGTCCAGCTCCGCGATCCTCGGGTCGGCCAGGGCCCTGGCCAGGTCCTCGCCTACGTGCGGCGCGAACGCGGCGTCGCGCGCCGCGTCGGCCTGGGATACCCGCCTGGCTCGCAGCAGCTCGCGTACCGCGTCCATGCCCTCGACCTTGCGCCTGAAACGCTCCTCGCGCTCCTTCGACGCCAGGCCGACGCGCATGGCTATCGGGGTCAGGCGGCGGTCGGCGGTGTCGTGCCGCAGCGCCAGGCGGCGCTCCGCCCGGCTCGTGAACATGCGGTACGGCTCCTTCGCGCCGAGCGTCACGATGTCGTCGATCAGCACGCCTATGTACGCGTCGGCCCTGGACAGCACGAGCGGCGGCTCGCCGGCCACCGACAGCGCGGCGTTGACGCCGGCCACGATGCCCTGGGCGGCGGCCTCCTCGTAGCCGGAGGTGCCGTTCGTCTGGCCGGCCATGAACAGGCCGCGCATCCGCTTCGACTCGAGGCTGGCGTACAGGTCGACTGGGTCGACGTAGTCGTACTCGACCGCGTAGCCGGGCCTGACGACGTAGGCCTCCTCGAAGCCGGCCATCGTGCGGATGAAGGCCTCCTGCACGTCCTCCGGCATCGACGACGACAGGCCGTTCAGGTACAGCTCGTCGGTGTACAGGCCCTCCGGCTCCACGAAGATCTGGTGCCGGTCGCGGTCGGGGAACTTGACCACCTTGTCCTCGATGCTCGGGCAGTAGCGCGGCCCCTTGCCGACGATGTCGCCGGAGTACAGCGGCGACCGGGCGATGTTGGCGCGTATGATCGCGTGGGTACGCTCGTTCGTATAGGTGATGCGGCACGGCAGCTCTGGGCCGGGCATCTCGTCGTTCATGAACGAGAACGGCCTGCGCTCCTCGTCGCCGGGCTGGATCTCGAGGGCGCCCAGGTCGACGCTGGACGCCTTGACGCGCGCCGGGGTGCCGGTCTTCATGCGGCCGACCGGGAAGCCGGCCGCCCGTAGCCAGGCGCCGAGGCCGACGGCGGCCGCCTCGCCGAGGCGGCCGGACGGAGCGCGGTGCTCGCCTATGAAGATGCGGCCCTCCATGAAGGTGCCGGAGGCGACGACGACGGCGCGCGCGCCTATGCGGCGGCCGCGCTCGGTCACGACGCCCAGGGCGCGCGCGCCGTCGGCCGACGCGACGAGGCCGGTCACGGTATCCATGGACACGCGGAGCCCCGGCTGCCGCTCCACGGCCAGGCGCGCGGCGGCGGCGTAGGCGGACTTGTCCGCCTGCGCCCGCGGCGCCTGGACGGCCGGCCCCCGCGAGCGGTTGAGCAGGCGGTACTGTATCGTCGTCGCGTCTATCAGGAGGCCCATCTCGCCGCCGAGCGCGTCCACCTCGCGTACCAGGTTGCCCTTGGACAGGCCGCCGACCGCCGGATTGCAGGACAGCCGGCCTATCGTGTCGGGATTCTGGGTAATGAGCAGGGTCTTCCTGCCGAGCCTGGCCGCCGCCAGGGCGGCCTCTATGCCGGCGTGGCCGCCTCCGACCACTATGACTTCGTAATCCATCGTTCCTACCGATTACCTTCTATTTACCGACGCAGAAATTGGAGAACAGCGACTCGAGCACGTCCTCGCCGGTCGTCTCTCCGGTGATCTCGCCGAGCGCCTCGAGCGCGGCGGCCACGTCGACGGCAGCCATGTCCACGGGCTCGTCGGCCTCGACGGCTTCCGCGGCGTCGCCGAGCGAGGCGGCCGCCCGGAGCAGGGCCTCGCGATGCCGCGCCGTGCCTATCCTGGCCGATATCGGGGGCGCCCCGGACGCCAGCGCCGAGGCGTCCGCCGAGGCGCCGCCGAGCAGGGCGCCGCGTACGGCGGCGACCAGGGCCGCCTCGCCGTCGCCGGTCGCGGCCGATACGGGTATCCATCCGGCCGGCGCCGGGGCCGCCCCGGCCGCGTCCACCTTGTTCCAGGCCCTGATCGCCGCCGGGTCCGCCTCGACGAAGGCCAGGTCGCCGGGCCGGAGGCCGGCCGTCGCGTCCACCACGTAGACGACGGCGTCCGCGCCGCCGGCGACGAGCCGCGATCGCCTGACGCCCTCGAGCTCTACGGGGTCGGCGCTGTCGCGGACGCCGGCCGTGTCGACGAGGCGCACAGGCAGCCCGCCCAGGTCGAGCTCGGCCTCGAGGTAGTCGCGGGTGGTGCCCGGCTGGCTCGACACGATCGCACGCTCGTCCTTGAGCAGCCGGTTGAACAGCGACGACTTGCCGGCGTTGACGGCCCCGGCGAGCGCGACGACGGAGCCGTCGAGCAGGGCCCGCCCGACGGCGTAGCTGTCGGCGAGGGCCAGGCAGGCGTCGCGGGCCTCGCGGAGGGCCGGCAGCTCGGAGGCGATATCCTCCGGCGCCTCGTCCTCGCCGTAGTCGAGGCGCAGCGCGAAGGCGGCGGCTATCCTGACGAGGGACGCCTTGATCGCCGCGAGTTCCCGGGACAGGCCGCCGGACAGCCTGGACAACGCGTCGGCCCTGGAAGCCGCGGTCCGCGCCGCCACGAGCTCGCCGACGGCCTCGGCCCTGGCCAGGTCCATCTTGCCGTTGTAGAAGGCCCTGAACGTGAACTCGCCGGGCAGCGCGCGCCTGAAGCCGGCCGCCTCGAGGGCCGACAGCACGCCGTCGGTCGAGGCGCGGCCGCCGTGGCACATGATGTCGACGCCGTCCTGGCCGGTATAGCTCGCGGGGCCGCGGAAGACGAGCGCCACGACCTCGTCGACGGCCCGTCCGTCCCCGTCGACGATCTTGCCGTACGCGGCCCGGTAGCCGTCGAGCGCCCTGAGCGCGTCCGGGCGGGAGAAGGCGCGGGCCGCGCGCTCGACGCTGCCCGGCCCGGCCGCGCGCACCACGGCCAGCGCGCCGGCGCCGGGCGCCGTCGCGATAGCGGCGATGTCGTCCTCTATATCCAGGTATCCCTTGGCCATCGGCCAACGATAGCGCTCCGTAGACCGACAGGCAAGTAGCCGGGGCTTGACATCGCGAGTATTTTTAGCTAATGTTTTATCGATACTTATTATCGTATATGGCCTCGAGCCCATCGCGATGGTCGGGCATCCGTAACCGGAAACCGACGCGCTACGGTTCCGCCAGGGGCCGCGCCGGTCAATCCCCCCGATCGGCGCGGCTTCTTTTCAGGCTCCGCGCCGCCGAACGATCGGATACCGATATAAACATAACTATTGCGAAAGACGGAGGAAGGAACCTATACTGGCGCCGATGATCGAACCCCTGCGAATTCCATTGCCGACGCTCAAGCGGCTGCCGCTGTACAGGCGCATACTCGAGGAAAAAGCCGCCGCGGGCGACGAGTGGGTCAGCTCCGACGCGCTGGCCAGGCGGCTCGGGCAGTGCGCCGTCCAGGTGCGCAAGGACCTCGCCCAGGCGGGCCTCGTCGGCAGGGCCAAGTACGGCTTCCCGGTGGCTCAGTCGATCGCCACCCTGGACGCGGCCCTCGGCTCCACCTCGTCGAAGGACGTATTCGTCATCGGCGCCGGCCCGATGGCGGACGCGGCCCTGGCCGACGAGAGCCTCGCCGCGCACGGCTTCAAGGCGATAGCGGTATTCGAGCCGGATCCTGCCCTGGTCGGCGCCTCGGTCGGCCGGGACGGCGCGAGGGCGCTGCCGCTCTCGAAGCTGCCCGACCTGTCCAGGCGGATGGGCGTCAGGATAGCCATACTCGCCGTCGGCGGCGCCTGGGCCCAGGCGGCCGCGGACGGGCTCAAGGACTCGGGCATCGAGGCGGTGCTCGACCTGTCGCCGGCCCATCCCCAGTTCCCGGCGGGCGTACGATCCGTCCGGGCGGACTTCGGGGCGGCGATAGCCGCGCTGGCCGCGGGGCTGTAGCCGAATAGCCGTAAGCGACGGGAGAGCCTCTCGTCGCCAGTCCCTCCCGATAGGACCGTCGCCGCCGCTCGCAAAAGCGGTCGCCATGCTCTATACTATTCGAGCTAGGCACATTCGGCCATCAGGAGGAATCATGAAACGCATACCGACGGCGGCTATCGTCGCCCTGCTGCTCGTCGCCGCCGCGACGGCGGCCTTCGGGCAGCCCGAGGTCAGCGAGAAGAAGGAGATAGCCATCTTCTCGCTCGGCTTCTACGGCTGGGATATCCCGCAGGAGACGCTCGGCACCATCGACATCGACATCCAGCGGGTCTTCCTCGACCTCGGCCGCTTCACCATATTCGGCATGGAGAAGCGCTTCTCCACGAGCGACGTCGACCAGTTCATCACTATCCTGAAGCAAATGAAGGAATCCACCTTCGTGCTGCCCGAGAAGTACCAGTTCGGCGAGGCCTTCCTGACCGAGGCCGACTTCAACCGCCTCGTCGGCTCGTTCATCATCGCCGTGCCCGTCGTCACGAGCTACAACAGCCAGTACGTCGACGGCAAGGAATGGCGCACCGACATCAAGACGAACGTCAGCTTCATCAACGTCGCCGACGGCACGATGATCGGCATAGCGAACGTCGAGACCCAGGGCGCGAGCCGCGAGACCCAGTACAAGTCGGTCCAGGAAGCCATCGACGGCATCCCGATGCAGCTGCAGTACGAGATCCGCAAGATCTCCCAGTTCCAGAACGTCACGCGGGTGCTCGCCTCCGGCCTCGGCGGCGTCGACATCCAGCTCGGCTCGAACATGGGCATCAAGAAGGGCGACGAGTACGCGATCATCGAGGTCGAGGACCTTGACGGCTACCTCGACGAGCGCGAGGTCGGCCTGATCCTGATCAAGGACGTCGGCACCACCCGCTCCAAGGGAACGATCCTGTTCTCGAAGGCCAAGGTCGAGAGGGATACCCAGCTGCGCGAGATCCCGCGCCTCGGCTCCGACATGGCCGTATACGCCCACTCGTACTCGTATATCGACGAGTACATGGGCTCGAGCTTCGTGATAGGCGCCCGCGCCGAGATGACGCGCGGCTTCTATAACCTCAGGCCCTACGCCGCCGTCCAGGCGGTCCTCGATAGCGACATGCTGTTCCCGATCAACGCGATAGTCGGAGGCCAGTACAGCGTGTTCCTGCGCCGGCTCGAGCTCGGCGGACGGGCCGGCGTCGCCGGCTCGACCAACATCATCGTCAGGCTGCTCCAGGAGGAGTTCTCCACCGACGACGACGAGTGGTTCACCCATTACGGCGTGTCGGCCGGAGCGTACCTCTCGTACCTCGTGTCGAGGGACTTCAAGGTCTTCGCCGAGGCGCAGTTCGACTACATGCTCGGCATCCTGGATCCTCTCGGGGGGGCGTTCAGCAGCTACGGCGGCCTCCAGCTCGGCGTCGGCGCCACCTTCAAGCTCTAGGCCGACCATGGACGACACGGATATACGGGGCCTATCGGCGGAGGACGCCAAGGCCTACGCGCTCGAGTTCATGACCTCGCTCAAGACGCTCGAGCGCCAGCTCGCCGGCCTAGCCGACGAGCTCGGCCTCTGGGCCAAGCGGGCGGAGCTGGCCGCGTCCAAGGGCGCCTCCGACCTCGAGGCCGCGGCCCGGGCCAGGCTCGCCGAGCTCGGCGCCAAGCGCGACGCGCTCGAGGCGGAGCGGGCCGAGCTGGCCGCCAAGGTCGCGCGCATCAGGGAGAAGCTGCCGATGGCCGGCGCCTCGGAGCGCTCGGTCGACCCGGACCTGCTCCTGGCCCAGCTGCGCATGGCGGCCGGCCAGTCGCCCGACGACAGGGACGACGACGGATCGGCAAAGCTGGATTCGGATATGGCGGCGCTCGGCGCGGACGACGCGCTCGCGGCGCTGAAGAGAAAGCTAAAAGAAGGAAGCGAATAGACCATCATGGCTAGACTGAGACCACTACCGGAGCGGGACAGGCCGCTCGTGTTCGCCCACCGCGGGCTGTCGAGCGAGGCGCCCGAGAATACCATGGCCGCCTTCAGGCTCGCCAAGGAGAAGAAGGCGCCCGGCGTCGAGCTGGACATCCACCTGACCGCCGACGGCAAGCTGATCGTCATCCACGACCATAATACGAAGCGGGTCGCGCCGGGCACCGATCTCGTCGTCGAGGACGAGACGGCGGCGCGGCTGCAGGCCGTCGACGTCGGCTCGTGGAAGGGCGCCGAGTTCTCCGGGGAACGGCCGCCGCTGCTGTCGGAGCTGTTCGAGGAGCTCGGGAACGACCTGTACTTCGATATCGAGATCAAGAGCGGCAAGGCCGAGGACAAGGGGCTCGAGGCGGCCTTCGCCAAGCTGCTGTCCGATTTCGGGTACGGCGCTGAGCGCGTGGTCGTGTCCAGCTTCAACCCGATCGCGATCAAGCGTTTCAAGGCGCTGTGCCCGACGGTGCCCACCGCGATCATCTACTGCGTCGACGACGGCGTGCCGCCGTACCTCAGGCGCGGCGAGGGCCGCTGGATAGGCCACGCCGACTTCCTCAAGCCGCGCTCGAGCCAGGCTACGAAGGCCGGCCTGGCCTGGGGCAGGATGATAGGCGGACGCCCGGTCGTGCCGTGGACGATAGACGACCCGGCCGAGGCGGAGCGCGTGCTGCGCATCGGCTGCGACGGCGTCATCTCGAACATGCCGCACCGGCTCGGGCTGCCCGGCTTCGACCGGCCGGCGTAACGGCCCGCGGGGAGCGGGGGGCGAGCCCTCCGCCCCCGACCCGCCGCGAGGGGCCCGCCGGCCCGCGCCCGCCGCTTTGCGTTTCGGCCGAGCCTGTGTATATTCCTTAACAAGGTTGCGTCCGACCGCCGCGAGGGGCCGGGCGCGTCGCGGAAAGGATAGCCATGAACGAAACAGAGAGTCCGGCGCCCGCCGGAAACGTACGGCAGCGCGCGTTCAACGTCGTCGGATGGATAGCGTTCCTGCTCCTCGTGCCCCCGGCCCTGTCGATGATAGGCTTGCCCCGGCTACAGGAGCTGATCTCGACGAGGCTCGGCGCCTGGGGTTCGCCGGTAGCCCTGGTCATCTACTTCTACGTGATCCTCTTCCTCAGGGTGTTCTTCGGCTCGGACCAGCGCTATACGCCCGTGCTGATGGGCTACCTGGCCAGCTTCGCCTACTTCTCCAACTCGCTCGACATCGGCTTCATGGCCTGGCTGCGCGAGCTGAGCTCCGGCGTCCCGTTCCTCTCCTATCGCTACATGAGCTTCATAGCCGGCATAGCGACGATATTCATAGCCAACGCGCTATCCGGCGCCAAGAAGGGCAACTGGATAGTCGACGCGATGCTCCTGGTGCTGCTACCGGCCGGCGCCCTCGTCGCCGCGGGCGTCTACCTGCCGGGGCTCCTCGGGTTATGAGCGGGGCCGATCGCGCCTCGGAGCTGGCGGCCGACGGCATAGCCGCGCTCGAGGCGGGGCGCTACGACGAGGCGGCACAGGCCTTCGTCGCCGCCCGCCGGCTCGATCCCGCCTCGCCGGCGCTGGCCTTCGACCTGGGGCTGGCGAGGCTGCGCGACGGACGGGCCCGCGACGCCGGGGCCGCCTTCGAGGAGGCGCTGGCGCTCGGCGGCGAGGAACCGGACCTGCTGTGCAACCTCGGGCTGGCCCTGTTCGAGACGGGCAGGGAAGCCGAGGCCGAGCGGGCGTACCTGCGCGCCCTCGAGCTGGAGCCCGGCCACCCCGAGGCGGCCAACGACCTGGGCGTACTGATGTTCGGGCGCGGCGACTACGATAGGGCGCGCGGGCTGTTCGCGGCCGCGACGGCGAGCAGGCGCGATTATTACGACGCCTGGTTCAACCTGCGCGACGCCTGCGCCGAGCTCGGGCTCGACGCCGAGCGCGCGGCCGCCCAGGCCGAGCTCGACCGCCTGGACGGCCGTCGCTAGGCCCGGCGACGGCGAGCCGGCGCGCTAGGCGCGCTTCCAGGGATCGACGCCCTCTGCCTTGCACCGGCTATAGACCAGCGCGACGTAGATGGCGTCGAAGGCGAAGATGGCCGCGTACAGGAGCGGCCAGAGCAGCTCGCCCGGCGCCGGCGTTCCGGGATGGGCGGCGTTCGGATACGGCGCGATGACGAAGCATAGGCTCGCGAAGACCGTGCCTATCAGCTTGAACAGCGCTATGTAGATCGACTGGCCGGCGATCGACTTCCGTTTCAGGATCATCTCCACGTACAGCACCGCCATGATCAGGTTCATGCCGTAAGCCGAATAGGCCCGCCCCATGCCGAGCGCATGACCGCGCTGGTCGTACAGCGCCGGGTTCATGCCGTCGAGCTGCATGAACAGCACGAGGAGGAAGGCCGTGACGAAGACGAGCGCCGCGTAGGGGTAGAAGGCCCTCGGCTTCAGGTCCGGATAGTCGACCTTCCAGCAGCGCAGGAAGTGGTACACGATCACGACGTCGAACAGGCACCAGGCGATGTTGATGTACCACTGTACGCCCGGCGACGGGGTCACGAAGGAGTAGATGAACTCCCACGAGAAATTCAACGCCAGCGCGTACATCGGCATGCCGTGGGCCTTGTCCTTGAAGCCGCGGTAGATGATGAGCGCGTACGTCGCCGTCCAGAACAGGCCCGATAGCAGGGCGAAGACCATGTACGTATCCAAGCGGGAACCTCCCTTTACGATTCTATGGCGGACGGCCGTCCGCCCCTAGATCAGGCCCGGGACGAGCCGGCCCGATCTATCCTCGCGGAATCTATGCGGCGCATCTCGTCGTCGACGTAGCCGATGCGCGCGACCGTCTCCTTGCCGATGCCGTCGACCTTCGCCATCTCGGCGGCTATTCGCCCGTACTCGGACGCGATCTCGGCGGCCTTGGAGGCGATCGACTCGGCGCCGCCGAAAATGGCCGACAGGCCGGCGCCGCTCTCGGCGGCCATGGCCTCGACGCCGGCCATCGAGCCGGCGACAGCCAGCGACGCCTCGGACACCCGCCGCAGGTCGCCGCCCAGCGAGGCCGCCTCGGACCGGACGCCCTCGAGCCCGTCGAGGATGCCGCCCATCGAGCCGTTCGCCTCGCCCACCTCGGCGGCGATCCTGCCGAAGGACGCGCGCGCCTGGCGGCTCGTCTTGATCGAGGAGGCGACGCCCGCCGAGTTGCGCTTGAGGCTATCGGCGATCGAGCGGGAGTTCTGGTCGGTCTCCTCGGCTAGCTTGCGTATCTCGTCGGCGACGACCGCGAAGCCCTTGCCCGCCGCGCCCGCGTGGGCGGCCTCGATCGCCGCGTTCATCGCGAGCAGGTTGGTCTGGCTGGCGATGCCGGCTATCACGTTGACGATGCCGAGCATCTCGCCCGAGGCCTTCTCGACGGCCGCCAGGGCGGCGTTCGCGTCGTCGATACTGCGCTCGCCGTCGGCCGCGGCGCCGACCAGGCTGTCCATCGCGTCGCGGCCACGCGCGGCCAGGGCCGACAACCGGCCTATCGACTCGCCGATGGCCGCGACCGAGGCGACGGCGCTACGTACCGCCCCGTCGTGCGAGTCCAGGTCCGATTTAGCCGAGGCGACCTTCCCGGCCGTCTCTGCGCCCAGCCGCCTGGCGGCCTCCGTCGCGTCGCGCTGGCCTGAGGACTCGGAACGGATAGCGGCTACCGCGAGCTCCACGGCCCGCAGCGACGCCAGAGCCGAGCTCGAGGCGGCCAGCAGGTCGTCGCCCGAGTCCAGGCCCGCGTGGAGGTTCGCGACGACCGCCTTGATGCCCTCGGCCCGCTCGTCGTTAGCCTCGGCCTCGGCCTCGGCGATCTCTATCGTCCCGTTGGTCATGCGCATGACCAGGAGGCCGACCGTGCCGGTCAGCGCGGTGAACACGACCGCCTGGACCAGGTCCACCAGCGCCATGGCCGACGGATCGGGAAGCGCGCCCCGCTTGATCGCGTACAGGGCGACGAGCGAGACGACGTAGATCGCGGTGAAAACGGCGACTTGGTAGGTCCGTATCGCTATCAGGCAGAGGGCCGATAGCAGGAAGGCGTCGTAGAGCGCGCTCAGGAACAGGAAGGACGCGTTCTCGGCGGGCCGTACCGCGGACAGCGCGAAGAAGCCGAGCGACAGCATGCCCATGATGAAGTTGACGCCGAAGGTATAGCGGCCGGACCGGACCAGCGAGGCGCAGACGGCCGCGCTGGCTATCATCGCCAGTCCCATCGCGAAACTGACGATATCGAAGGCCAGGACGGCCCTCGTCGCGGTCATCAGCGCCGCGGCGACGCTGCCGGCCACGCAGGTCATCACGACCATGCGCGCCTTCTTGCGCAGCTGCAGCCCTTCCCGGTCATACGCGCTTAAGAAACGGTCCAGGCGTCGTCCCATGGCCATGATCCTCCGAAGCCGATTATAGGATCGTTAAAAATAACTCGATCGATAATCGCACCGCTCCCCGGATACGTCAACATGATGCGGCGATTAGAACCCGAAGCGTAGCCGAGCGCTATTTCGCTTTGACTTTCATGCGCCTGGGTATATACTCATTACCCCTTCCGTTAAAGCGGAAGACGAATCCTTAAGGAGGAATTCATGCGAAAGTCAGCTAGGACGATCATCGCGGCGCTCGCGGCGCTCGCGATCGTCTTCGCGCTCGGCTCGTGCGCTAGCCCGTACGAGAAGTTCGCGGAAACGCCGCTCAAGATCACCTTCATAGAGACCACCGACATCCACGGCGCGATCTTCCCGTACAACTTCATCACCGGCAAGGAGATGGATACGTCGATGGCGCAGGTCGCCACGCTCGTGGCCCAGAAGCGGGCCGAGGGCGGCGAGGTCGTGCTGATGGACGACGGCGACGTGCTCCAGGGCCAGCCGACCGTCTACTACTATAACTTCGAGAAGACGGGCGTCCCGCACATCTGGGGCGAGGTGCTCAACTACCTCCAGTACGACGTCGCGACCATCGGCAACCACGACATCGAGGCCGGCCACGCCGTCTACGACAAGCTCGCCAAGGAAGTCAAGGCGCCGATGATCTGCGCCAACATCAACAAGGAAGGCACCGACGAGCCGTACTTCCCGCCGTACGCGATCGTCACCCGCCAGGGCGTCAAGATAGCCGTCATCGGAATGATCGAGCCCAAGATCACCGAGCAGCTGCCCAAGGCCTTCTGGGAGGGCATGGACGTGCTCGACATGGTCGAGGCGGCCAAGCGCTGGGTACCGATCATCCTCGAGAAAGAGAAGCCGGACGTCCTCGTCGGCCTCTTCCACGCGGGCGTCGACTACACCTACGGCCGCCAGACCAAGGACACCCCGAAGAACGAGAGCGCCAGCCAGCTCATCGTCGAGCAGGTTCCCGGCTTCGACGTCGTCTTCGTCGGTCACGACCACGCCGGATGGGAAGGCCTCGGCTACAACCCCGAGACCAAGACCAAGGACGTCGAGGTCAAGGACCCGAGCGGCAAGGTCGTCCCGATCTACGGCGCGCTCTCCGGCGCCCAGAACGTGGCCGTCGTCGACGTCAGCCTGACCTGGGACAAGGAAGCCAAGGCCTGGAAGAAGGACGTCGCCGGATCGCTCGTGCCGCTCAAGGGCGTCGCCGCCGACGAGGCCTTCCTGGCCAAGTTCGAGCCCGCCAAGGCCGACTTGATGGCCTGGGTCGAGCGCCCCATCGGTAAGATGGTCGGCTCCATCAACAGCGACGAGGCGATGTTCGGCGACTCCGCCTTCGTGGACCTGATCAACCGCATCCAGCTCGAGCTCTGCGCCGACCCGACCATGGGCCTCAAGCCCGCTCAGATCTCGATCGCGGCCCCGCTGGACCAGTACGCGTACCTGCCGACCATGCAGGACGGCACGATCAAGGTGCGCGATATGTTCAGCCTGTATAAGTACGAGAACTTCATGTACACGATGAACCTGACCGGCGAGCAGATCGTCAAGTTCATGGAGTACAACTACGGCAACCAGTTCAACACCATGACCGGCCCGCAGGACCAGCTGATAGCGTTCGTCAAGGACAAGGACGGCAACCCCGTCTACAACGCCCGCTACAACAACTACGACACGGTCACCAGGCCCTACAACTACGACGCCCTCGCCGGCATCAAGTACACGGTCGACGTGTCCAAGCCCGCCGGTTCCAGGATCACGGTCATCTCGATGGCCGACGGCTCGCCCTTCGAGCTCGGCAAGACCTACTCGGTGGCGATCAACTCGTACCGCGGCTCGGGCGGCGGCGCTCACCTGACGAAGGGCGTCGGCCTCCCCGCCGAGCAGCTGCAGAAGCTCGAGCTCGTCACCTCGAGCACCACGAAGGACCTGCGCTTCTACATGCTCAAGTGGTTCGAGAAGCAGTCGGGCCCGATCACGGTCACCCGCGACGACAACTGGAAGGTCATCCCCGAGGACTGGGCCGCGGCCGGCAAGGCCAACTCCTACCCGCTGATGTACCCGCCCAAGAAGTAAGCGAGCCATCTGAGAGCGGCGGGGCCCAGCCCCGCCGGCTCGCGAGCCCGGGTCCCGCCATAGGATCCGGGCTTGCCTTTTATGGAAAGCGTTCGTATCATTTAGGTATGCCGGCGCGGCGATGGCCGTACCGGACCGCGGACGCCCTCGGGTCCGCAGCGCCCGCTCCGTACGGAGGGGCAGACGATACCGCCTTAGGGGGATACCTATGAAAGGCAACCGCATGTACGTCGACATCGGGTCGATGCTCGACGAGATCTTCGACGCCGCCAAGAATTTCGGCGACCAGATGAAGGACAACTTCGGGCCCGGCGGCCCCGGCTCGCAGCGCTCGAACCCGTGGTTCGGCATGATGGACCAGGACGAGAACTCCGACTGGTACCCGAGCTTCTCCTACCCGCCGATGAACATCTTCCTCACCCAGGACCGCTCGATGGTCTTCGAGTTCGCGCTGTCGGGCTTCGACGAGAACGACATCAGCCTGTCGTTCCAGGGAGACTACATGGTCTTCTCCGCCCGCATCGGGCTCGAGGCCGCCCCCGAGGAGGGCGTGCGCTACTTCAAGCGCCGGCTCAAGCTCAAGGATATCGAGAAGCAGAAGTACTACGTGCCCGCCGAGAAGTTCGACCAGGCCATGGTCAAGGCCGTGTTCAAGAACGGCATACTCCGCGTGACCGTCCCCCCGAAGGAATCGGACGAGGTCAACGAGGGCATCAAGATCGAGATAGTAAAAGAAGGCGAGTAGCCGTTCAGCCGGGCTAATCCGGCGATTGCGAGCGACGAGGCGGCCGGGAACGTTCCCGGCCGTTTTTTTTTACGTTTTTGCTTTAATCAGTCAAAAAAGCGTCTATACTAGGGTGTCGAAAAAAGTGGAGGTTCGCCATGAGAGACCCTACTTCGATCGGACCGTCAGTCACCCGCCGCCTATCGATCCTGCTTCCGGTCATGCTCATCGCCGCCCAGCTGCTCGCCGCGCAGGATCGCGGCCTCGCCGTCCAGGCCCGCCAGGTTACCGGCGACCCGTCCTTCGATATCGGCCGCCAGTACGCCGTGATCATCGGCATCGACCGCTACAAGGAATGGAACTCGCTGCGCAACGCGGTGTCCGAGGCTAAGAACGTCAAGTCCATACTATCGTCGCGCTACTACATCGACGAGTTCATCGAACTGTACGACGGAGCGGCGACCGCCGCCGGCATACGCAAGCTGTTCGCCGAGACGCTGCCAGGCAAGCTCAAGAAAGAGGACTCGCTGTTCATCTTCTACGCCGGCCACGGCTACCTCGACGCGTCGAACACCGGCTTCTGGATAGCCTCCGACGGCGTCAAGGACGTGTTCGACCAACGCGGTTGGATACCGAACCAGCAGATACGCAACTACCTGTCGCTGCTCAAGGCTCAGCGCGTGCTCGTCGTCGCCGACGCCTGCTTCTCGGGCGACTTCCTCAACGTGTCGCGCGGGGCCGGGCCGACGATAGACAGCGCCTACTTCGCTAAGGCCCTCAGGCTGCAGGCCAGGCAGGTGCTCACCTCCGGCGCCTCGGAGACCGTGCCCGACGAGAGCGAGTTCGGCCGCTACTTCGTCACCACGCTCGAGCGCAACGCCGACCCCATCCTCGACCCGTACAGCATGTACGACCGCATCCGCGCCAACGTG
>QKAK01000155.1 GCA_003247225.1 Spirochaetota bacterium
CTCGGAACAGATCGTCGAGGCTCGGGAGGACGGGAGGGGCGTCGCGCTGGAGTCCTATACCGCCCACGGGCTCACGATCAAGCGGGGCGACGTCATACTAGGGGATAAGGAACTGAACGGCTGGGCGTTCGGCCATGCCGAGGGGCGACCGAGCGAGCCCGGATGGGTACCCAAGGAGAATATCGAGGAGTAGCGTCTCCAGTACGATCCGGGCGCGCCCCCGCCATTCCCTGCCGTCGCCGCCATTCGCGCGCACGCGGAGGTGGGTGTGATTCGAATAATGGTGACAGGATAAACAAGATAGTACAAGGCTATCGGACGTCGCGTTAGCTTCGACCGAATCATGAACCGGACCTTGAGTACTACCCGCTACCCATTCACGACGCGCCGCCCCGCCCGGGTCTACATCCGACGACTGATACCCACCCCATGCACGGCACGACGCGCCGCCCAAAGAACCTTGCTCGTACTCAGGCCTCGCATGCACGCGGAGGCGGGTGTCCAGGAGACGGCGCCCCTCGCTATGCGAGGGGGCCGCCTCCTGGACAGGCCCTGCCGAGATGAGATTCAAGGCCTGGCTACAATCCCGAGCCTCAGGGCGGCGCGTCGTGACAGGCCCTGCCGAGATGCTATACGAGGCTTGTATATGTTCATGAACCTGCGTGGGGCGGCGCGTCGTGGAGCTCCGATCGCGGAGCGCTCGTTAGATCTCCGCTATGGTATGCCCGTGGTAGTACTGGTCCCTGAGCGCCTTGACCTGCTCGTCCCGGAGGTACTCGTCGAAGCTCGTCATCCGGTCGATCACGCCGCCGGGGCAGATCTCGACGACGCGGTTGGCGATCGAGTTGACGAACTCGTGGTCGTGGCTGGTGAACAGCACGACGCCGGGGAATTCGATCAGGCCGTTGTTGAGGGCGGTGATCGACTCGAGGTCGAGGTGGTTGGTCGGCTCGTCGAGTATCAGGCAGTTGGCGGCCTGGAGCATCATCCGGGACAGCAGGCAGCGCACCTTCTCGCCTCCGGACAGCACGCGCACGGGCTTCAGGGCCTCGTCGCCTGAGAACAGCATGCGGCCGAGGAAGGACCGGATGTAGGTCTCGTCGTCGCTCGAGGTATATCGCTTGAGCCAGTCGACGATGGAGTCGTCCGAGTCGAACAGCGCCGCGTTCTCCTTGGGGAAGTACGAGCCGCTCATCGTCTGGCCCCAGGAGCACTCGCCCTCGTAGTCCTTGTCCTCGCCGGACAGGATGCGGAACAGGGCGGTCTTGGCCAGGTGCTCGCGGCCGACGAAGGCTATCTTGTCGCCCTTGTTCACGGTCAGGTCGAGCCCGGAGAGCACGGCCTTGCCGTCCTCGATCTTGGTGAGCCCGCGGACGGCGACGACGTTGTTGCCGGGGTCGCGCTCGGGCTTGAAGCCGACCCAGGGGAAGCGCCGGCTCGTCGCCTGCAGGTCGTCGACCTCGAGCTTGTCGAGCACCTTGCGGCGGCTCGTCGCCTGGCGGCTCTTGGCCGCGTTGGAGGCGAAGCGCTGGATGAATTCCTTGAGGTCCTTGATCTTGTCTTCGCGGCGCTTCTTCTCGTCCTTCATCTGCGCCTGCAGCATCTTGGAGACCTTGTACCAGAAGTCGTAGTTGCCCGGGTACTGGCGGATGAGGCCGAAGTCTATGTCGAGTATCTGGGTGCAGACGGCGTTGAGGAAGTGGCGGTCGTGGGAGACGACGATGACGATGTTCTGGAAGTCCATCAGGAAGTCCTCGAGCCACGAGATGCTCTCGAGGTCGAGGCCGTTCGTCGGCTCGTCGAGGAGCAGGATGTCGGGGTTGCCGAACAGGGCCTGGGCGAGCAGGGCGCGCACCTTGATGCTCTCGGACACCTCGCGCATCGGCCTCTCGTGGTCGGTCTCCGGCACGCCGAGGCCCGACAGCAGGATGGACGCCTGCGCCTCGGCCTCCCAGCCGCCTATGTCGGCGAACTCGCCCTCGAGCTCCGAGGCCCTGATGCCGTCGGCGTCGCTGAAGTCCTCCTTGGCGTAGATGGCCTCGCGCTCCTTCATGATCGAGTAGAGCTTGCCGTAGCCGCGGATGACGACGTCGACGAGGCGCTCGTCCTCGAACTCGAAGTGGTCCTGCTTGAGCACCGCCATGCGCAGCTTGGGCGGGTAGGATATCTGGCCGAAGTCCGGCTCGAGCTCGCCGGACAGCAGCTTGAGGAAGGTGGACTTGCCGGCGCCGTTCGCGCCTATCACGCCGTAGCAGTTTCCCGGCACGAATTTGAGGTTGACGTCCTTGAAGAGTATGCGCTCGCCGAAGCCGAGCTTTAGGTCGCTGACATTGATCAAGAGAGCTTCCTTGAAGTGTAAGATTCCGTAGTCGTATGCGGATTATGCGGAAAAACCGCTAAATACGCAAGGGTCGGGCGGCGCCCGATCATCGGTTTGACACGTCGCTCCGGCATCGTATACGATGGCTCATGTTCGTGTCAGTCGTTTGCGACCTCGGCGGCGAGGATTCCAGGGCCGCCGTATACGCGCTCCTGCCTCAGTACGGCTTCGAGAAGGTCCAGCGGGCCTGCTTCGAGAGCGTGCGCGCCACCGAGAAGCAGCTCGTCGCGCTCAAGCGCGACATCGACAAGGTGACGGACTACTACGACACCGTCCGCATCTACCAATACCCCGTCGAGGGCCGGCTCGCCATCTCGATCCTCAAGGAGAATCGATGGAAGAGGGTCGTCGTCAGGGCGCCGGCCGAGAAGGCCCCCGAACGCCCGAGGAGAGACCATGCTTGAAGACTACATGGCGCCGATAGCGCAGCTCAAGAAAGAAGTCCTTGAAATCTGGGGGCGTCTTTGACGCCGCTACCATACGCTCCAAGATAGAGACGAAGGAGTCCCAGTCGTCCGAGCCCGGCTTCTGGAACGACCAGAAGCGCTCCGAGCGCATCATGGGCGAGCTCAAGGTGCTGCGCAACCGGCTCGAGACCTGGGAGGACATCAAGCGCTCGACCGACGCGCTCGACGAGATCTACGCGATGGCGATCGAGGAGGGCGAGGGCTCCCTCGAGGAGGAGATAGCCTCGTCGCTCGCCAGCGTCCGCGACCGTTTCGACAAGGCGGTGACGCTCGAGCTGATGACCGGCGAGGCCGACCGCACCGGCGTCTTCCTGTCGATCCACGCGGGCTCGGGCGGCACCGAAGCCTGCGACTGGGCGGGCATGCTGATGCGCATGTACACCCGCTGGGCCGAGCGCCGCGGCTTCAAGTACGAGATCGTCGACATGCTCGAGGCCGAGGGCGGCATCAAGAGCGTGACGATGGAGATCGACGGCGCCTACGCCTACGGCCACCTGCGCGGCGAGTCCGGCGTGCACCGCCTGGTGCGCATCAGCCCCTTCGACGCCAACGCGCGCAGGCATACGAGCTTCGCGAGCGTGTCGGCCTTCCCGGTGATAGACGACAGCATCGACGTGACGGTCAAGCCCGACGAGATCCGCATCGACACCTACCGCGCCGGCGGCGCCGGCGGCCAGAAGGTCAATAAGACCGACTCGGCGGTGCGCATCACCCACCTCGCCACCGGCATCGTCGTCACCTGCCAGAACGAGCGCAGCCAGCACAAGAACAAGGACGTGGCGATGCAGGTGCTCAAGAGCCGGCTCTACGACCTGTACCGCAAGGAGAAGGACAAGGAGAACGAGAAGTACGTCGGCGACAAGAAGGAGATAGCCTGGGGCTCGCAGATACGTTCCTACGTGTTCCAGCCCTATACGATGGTCAAGGACCACAGGACCAAGTTCTTCGTCGGCAACATCCAGGGCGTCATGGACGGGGACCTCGACCCGTTCATCGACTCGTACCTCCACTTCCTATGGAAGGGCGGCACCGTCCAGGCCGACGGCGACGACGACGACGAGGTATAGGGCGCCGATGAGTAGGCCGTCGGCCCGCTGGCTCGCCTGTATCGTAGCGGTCTCCGCGACGCTCGCGCCGTCGGCGAGCGCGTCGGCCCAGGCCGCGTCCGGGACGGCCGTATCGTCATCCGCGCTGACGATAGGCTGGGCCGAGCTCGCCGTCCCGGGCGGCGACGCATCCTCCGGCGCCGGCGCCGAGTACCGCGACGCCGCGGTGCTCGTCCCCCGCCAGCTCATGCGCGCCCTGGCCTTCGCCGACCTGCGCTACCCGAGCGAAGAGGAAGCCGCCGCGACCGCTACGCGGGCCGCCCTGGGAGCCGAGGAGAAGGCGAGGAAGGCCGTGTCCGACGCTAGGGCCAAGCGCGACCTGGCGGCCCTGGCGGTACGCGATCCGGCTAAGCGCGCGAGGGACGTGGCCGAGGCCGAGGCGGCCGTCAGGAAGGCCGAGGCCGCCCTCGAGCTGCTCCTTACTGCCGATCCGACCGACTCGCGGCCTGACGCCGCCGCTTCCGCCGATATCCGTAGCCTATCGATCGCGTTATCTTCGGCCAATTCCGGCGACGCGCTCCTTCCCGCGGCCTTGGATCCCGCCTCGCTCTGCAAGGAAAAGAAGCTCGACATGCTCGTCTACGGGTCGCTGCGCGCGCGCGGCGCTTACCTGGCCCTCGACCTATCGCTCTACGTGGCCTCGCTCGGCCGGTCGGTATGGTCGGAGACCCGCTACGCCTACGCCGACGGGCTCGGGCAGGCGGTCGCGGCCTTCACGAGGCCGCTCGCCGAGGCGGTCATCGGCCGGCCCTACGCCCGGGTCGGCTTCAGGCTCGAGCCGCCCGACGCCGACCTCTACGTCGACGGCCAGGCGGTCTCCGATGGCTCCCTGCTGTACTTCGAGCCGGGCCCGCACGAGGCCGTCGCCAAGGCGACCGGTTTCGAGCGAGCCGCCCGCCCGTTCGACGTCGCGCTCGGGGAGGACCTGTTCGTCGACCTGAGCCTCGACGCCCAGGCCTCCGTCGGCTGGACCCTGTCCACGGAGCCGGAGGGCGCCGCCGTCCACCTGGACGGGATACGCCTCGGCTACGCGCCGCAGGCGCTGCCCGGCTCGGCCTTCCCGAGGCTGATACGCGTGAGCATGCCCGGCTTCGAACCCGTCCAGCTCGTCCACAGGCCGGAGGCCCTGATCGACGACCTGACCGTGGTCCTCGTGCCGGCCGACGGGCTGTCCTTCGACGAGCGCTACGATAGGCGCAAGGACGCCTTCTACCGATCGCTCGGCTGGTTCGTCTCGTCGCTGCCGCTGACCGTGCTGTCCGGCGGCCTGTTCCAGACCTACTACGCGACGGCGCAGGCCTATTACGAGTCGGGCGAGACCGACGCGGATGTAATCGAACGGCTCGACTCGGCGTTCTATACTTCGCAGACGGTCTTCTGGGCCTCGGCCGCGGTCACGGCGGGCTGCGCCGTCTGGGCCGTCGTCCGTCTCGTCGCGTACATCGAGATAACCCTGTAGCGTATGAAAAAGGAGACATCATGAGGTTCGGCGATCGTATACGCAAGCTCCTCGGCATGGAGGTCGTCGGCGACGACGACTGGGACGACCTGGCCGACCTGCTCGTCGAGGGCGATCTCGGCGCGGCCTTCGCCGACGAGACGGTCGAGCGGCTCAAGGAGGCCTGCGCCGAGGCCGGCGTCAGGAACGGCGACGGGGCCAGGCGCCTGCTCAAGGACGTGCTCAGGCCCTACGCCAAGGCCGTGGACATCAG
Source organism: Spirochaetota bacterium (assembly GCA_003247225.1). Taxonomy (GTDB): domain Bacteria; phylum Spirochaetota; class Spirochaetia; order Treponematales; family UBA12059; genus SZUA-370. The sequence continues at coordinate 5,666 of QKAK01000155.1, forward strand.
GCCGATACCCGGCGGGCGCAACGTCGTGATGATGCTCGGCGTGAACGGCGTCGGCAAGACGACGAGCTCGGCGAAGCTGGCCAAGCTATGGCTAGGTCAGGGTCTGGCGTCGAAGGCGATACTGGCGGCCGGCGACACCTTCCGCGCCGCGGCGATCGAGCAGCTCAAGGCCCACGGCGATAGGCTCGGCGTCAGGGTCGTCGCCCAGGAACGCGGCTCGGACTCAGGCGCCGTGCTCTACGACGCGCTCGAGGCGGCCGCGGCGGACGGCTCCGACCTGGTGATCGCCGATACGGCCGGCCGCATGCATACCAAGGCCAACCTGATCAAGGAGCTCGAGAAGATGGACAAGATCGTCGCCGCCAAGGCCGATCCGTCCAGGTATAGGCGCCTCCTCGTCGTCGACGCGACGACCGGACAGAACGCGCTCAGGCAGGCCGAGGCCTTCTCCGCGGCCGTTACGATAGACGGGCTCGTGCTGACCAAGTACGACTCGAGCGCCAGGGGCGGCGTCGCCCTCGCGGTGGCCAGGCAGCTCGGCATACCGACCGCCTTCGTCTGCGACGGCGAACGATACGAGGACATCCGCGCCTTCGACCCGGAAACCTACCTCGACCAGTTCCTGGGGCTCGAGCTTTGATAGGACCCGCCCGCCTGCTGGCGGCCTCGGTCGCCGCGGCGTTTGCCTTGTCGGCGGCGGCGCCGCTCGCGGCCCAGCCGGCGACCGGATGGTTCGTCTCCGACCCCTCGGGCCTGGCCATCGAACCGGCCGCCGGGCCAGGCGACGCCGAGTACGCGCTGCTCGTCGCCGAGTCGGGCGGCTCGTTCCGCTCCGCGCTGTATCGCGACGGCGAGGCGGTACGGGCCTGGCTCAGGACCTACGGCCGGCGCGGGGCACTCGTCCGCGAGGCCATGGAGGAGGGCGGCTCGATCCGCGAGGAGCGGCTGTACGACGACGCCGGGCAGCCGACCGTCGAGCGTATCTTCCTATCGGGCGGCGCGGTAGAGGAAACCGCCTACGAGTACGCGTCCGGCAAGTTGGTATCGAAGACGACGAGCCGTGACGGCTCGGTCCTATCGAAGACGAGCTACCTGTACGCGCCGGACGGAAGGCTGGCGATGGCCAGGTCGACGGGCGGCGTCGCAGCCGGTAGCGCGGCGGCGGCCGGCGCCGACGGCGCCCCGTCGTCGAGCTGGACGCTCGGGCCGCTCGGGCTCGAGCTGCGGTCCTACGACGGCGAAGGCCGCCTGGTCAGGGTCTCCGTCTACGCTGGCGCCGAGGAGAAGCGGCGCGAGGAGCGCTCGTGGGCAGGCGGCCGCGTCGAGCGCGTCGTCGTCGTCGAGTCGTCTGGTGCCGAGCTCGAGACAATATACGCGACCGACGGCCCGGCCGCCGGAAAGGCCGTCTCGGCTATCGAGCGGCGGGACGGCCAGGAGACCCGCGTCGAACGCCGCTCGTATGACGGCGAGGGCCGGCTGGTCCTCGTGGAGACGTCGTCCGGCGTTACCGGCTCGTCGTCCGGCGGTACCGTCACGTCGATCGCCTACGAGTACGGCGATTCGGGCGAGCTGGCCTCCGCCTCGACCAGGATCGACGGCGAGCTCGTCACCGTGGCGCGCTACGAGCCGGACGGCGCGCGGGTCGAGGAATCGTACGACGCGGGCGAGCTCTTCGCCCGCGTGCGCTTCGAGGACGGCCGCCGCGTGCTCGAGGAACTCCTCGATCACGGCGCGGTGATCCAGGCGAGGAGCTTCGAATGAGGCGGCGGCCGTGGATACCGTTCGTGGCCAGGCGCTGGTTCGGCTCGAACGCCAGGACCGGCCCGTCCCTCGCGCCGGCGACCGCGGGCATAGCCGTCGGCGTCGCCGCGCTCCTATGCGTCATCGGCGTGATGAACGGCTTCCAGATGGGCTACATAGACGCGGTGCTCGACCTCGACAGCTACCATATACGCCTGCGGTCGGGCGACGCCGACGCGGCGCTGGCCGCGCTGCCGGACGCCGTGGCGGCCGTACCTTTCGTCGACCTGCGTACCCTCGTCGCCAACCGCCGCGGCAAGGCGGCCGCGCTGCGCATCAAGGTGCTGCCGGACGACGCGCTCGAGCGCGACCGATCCCTGGCGGATAGGATGGAGTTCCGATCCGGCGGGTACGGAGGCGGCATCGTCATAGGCTCGGTGCTGGCCAGGCAGCTCGACCTGCGGGTCGGGGATACGCTGTCGGCGCTCGACGTGAAGTCGGACGCGCTCGAGGGCATCACGACCGCGATGGTCGAGCTCCCGGTCTCGGGCGTCTACCACTGCGGGTACTTCGACTACGACGCCGCGCTGGCCTTCCTGCCGGAATCGGCGGCCGGCGACCTCGGCCGAGGCGAGGCCCGCGTCGTCGGCGTCAAGCTGCGCGACCGCTACGACGACGAGCGCGCCCTGTCGACGCTCGCGGCGGCCGGCCTGTCGGACGCCGAATCGTGGAGGGTCTACAACCGCGCGTTCTTCGGCGCGCTGCGGATGGAGAAATCGGTGATGATGCTGCTCGTCGGCCTCATATTCATAGTCGTCGGCGTCAATATCTTCCATTCGATGCGCAAGGCGGTCTACGGCCGCGTCGAGGACATAGCGACGATGAAGGCGCTCGGAGCGGACTCCTCGAGCGTCAGGCGCGTGTTCCTGCTCGACGGCGCCGCCGCCGGAGCCGGAGGCGCGCTCATAGGCCTCGTCGTCGGCCTGCTCGTCGCGACGAACGTCAACGGCGTGTTCGACGCCGTCGAGGCGGTCGTCGCCGCGTTCTACGCCGCCTTCGGCGGGAGCGGGCGAGGCTTCGAGTTCTTCTCTCCCGATCTTTTCTATATCGGGGACGTGCCGGTGCGCCTGAGCTTCCCGGAGACGCTGTTCATAACGTCGGCCGGGGCGCTCGCCGCGGTGGCGGCCGCCTGGGCGGCCAGCTCGCGGGTCTCCCGCATCATGCCCTCGGAGGTGCTTCGCGATGAGTGACGACATCATAGTCTGCCGCGGCGTCCGCAAGGTGTTCGCCAGCGAGGCCGAGGACCTGGAGATACTGCGCGGGGTGGACCTGATCCTTCCGCGCGGCGCGCGAGCGTCGATCACCGGGCCGAGCGGCTGCGGCAAGAGCACCTTCCTGTCGATACTCGGCGGCCTCGACCGGCCGAGCTCCGGCGAGGCGTCGGTCGCGGGCGTCGACCTGGTCCGCGCCGACGAGGACGGGCTATCGGCGTACCGCTCGACGGCCGTCGGCTTCGTCTTCCAGTTCCACTACCTGCTCAAGGATTTCACCGCGCTCGAGAACGCGATGCTGCCGGCGTACATGCTGACCGGTAACCGCGCCGAGGCGACGGGCCGGGCCAGGGAGCTGCTCGAGGCCGTCGGCCTCGGCGGGAGGCTTTCCCACGTGCCGGCCAAGCTGTCGGGCGGCGAGCGCCAGCGGGTCGCGATAGCGCGGGCCCTCGTCAACGATCCGGGCGTCGTGCTCGCCGACGAGCCGACCGGCAACCTCGACAGGCAGAGCGCCCAGGCGGTCGAGGACCTGCTGTTCGACCTGGCCGCCAGGCGCGGCACGACCCTGCTGGTCGTCACCCACGACCCGGGCATGGCGGCCCGCGCCGACCGGCGCTTCGTCCTGAGCGACGGGACCCTGGTAGAGTCATGAAGGGCTCGCCGATAGCCTTCGTGGCGGCCAGGTTCTTCTTCGGCCGCAAGGCGCCCGACGGCGGCCGCGACCAGGCCAGGAAGGCCCTGGCCGGCGCCGTGCTGTCGGTGGCGCTCAGCCTCGTGCCCCTGATCACGGTCATGCAGGTCGCCGACGGCATGATCCAGGGCATCAGCGCCCGCTACGTCGAGCTCGGTACCTACCATGCCCAGGCGCTGCCGTACGCCTCGGCCGACCTCGCCGTGGCCAGGGACGCGGCCCGATCGTCGCCGGGCGTCACGGGCGCCTGGATAGAGACCCAGTCGGTCGGCGTCGTCTTCGCCAACGGAGCGCGGGAGGGCGCGGCGGTGCGCGGCGTCGAGCCGGGCTTCCTCGCCGACCCGTCGACGCTGGCCTACCTGCGCGTCGAGGCGGGGGCGCCGACGCTCGAGAAACCGTACGACGCCCTCGTCGGCCAGGCGATGGCCGAGAAGCTCGGCGTCGGGCCGGGCGACGCGGTCAACCTGATATCGATGCGCAAGGGCTCGGGCGGGGAGCTCCTGCCGCGCGTGACGATACTGACCGTCCGCGGCGTGGTGTCCGCCGGCTATCGCGACCTGGACGCCCAGTGGCTGTTCATGCGCCAGGACACCGCGGCTCGCGTGCTGCCCAAGGAGAACGCCCGCAGCTTCGTCGGCATCAAGGCCGGCGACCCCTTCGGCTCGCCGTTCGCCGCCCGCGACGCGGTCGAGGGCCGGCTGCCTCCGGGCTTCTCGACCTACTCGTGGCGGGAGGTGGAGCGGAACCTGTTCGAGTCGCTCGCCAGCACGAGGACGATGCTGCTCCTGATCATGGCCGTCACCGTGGCTGTCGCCGCCGTCAACGTCTCGAGCGCGCTCCAGACCCTGGTGCTCGAGCGGGGCCAGGAGATAGCCGTGATGCAGAGCCTCGGGGCGGGCCCGGCCGACCTGGCCAGGATCTTCACCCTCGGCGGGGCGGCGATAGGCGGGCTCGGGGCGGTCATAGGGGCGGCCGGCGGGCTCCTGGCGAGCGTCCGCGTCAACGAGCTGCTCGCGTTCATCGAGACCGTCGCCAACGCGGCCCGCTCCGCCGCGGCGCGCCTGTCAGGCGGGGCGGCGGCGCCCCGCTTCAGGGTGCTCGACCCGGCGTACTACCTCGAGACCATACCGGTCGACGTGCCGTACGGCGAGATAGCCATGGTGGTCGCGGCGACGGTCGCGCTGTCGTTCGTCGCCGCGCTGGGGCCGGCGCGCAGGGCCGCGTCGCTGTCGCCGCTCGACGGATTCCGAAGGCGATGATGACAATTCCGCCCGGCCGGGGTATAGTGGCCGGGCGAACGCGCCCGCGATCGTCGCCGCGTATACAGCACTAGGAGGACCCCATGGCCAAGAACGATACCACAGTCGCGAACCAGACGCCCGACGAGAAGCTCAAGGCGCTCGAGGCCGCGCGCCTGCAGATAGAGAAGCAGTACGGCGTCGGGTCGCTCATGCAGCTCGGCAAGTACGACAACCCGCTCGGCATCGAGGCTATTCCTTCGGGCTCGATACTGCTCGACGAGGCGCTCGGCGTCGGCGGCTATCCGCGCGGCCGCATCATCGAGATCTACGGGCCCGAGTCGTCGGGCAAGACGACGCTGGCGCTGCACGCGATCGCCGAGGCGCAGAAGAAGGGCGGCATCGCGGCGTTCATAGACGCCGAGCACGCGCTCGACCCCGTCTACGCCAAGAACCTCGGCGTGAATACCGACGACCTGTGGGTCTCCCAGCCGGACAACGGCGAGCAGGCCCTCGAGATCGCTGAGTCGCTCGTCCGATCCGGCGCGGTCGACATCGTCGTCGTCGACTCGGTCGCGGCCCTGACGCCCCAGGCCGAGATCGAGGGCGACATGGGCGACGCGCACATGGGACTTCAGGCCCGTCTGATGAGCCAGGCCCTGCGAAAGCTCACCGGCACGCTCTCCAAGTCCAAGACCATCCTGATCTTCATCAACCAGATACGCATGAAGATAGGCGTCATGTTCGGCAACCCCGAGACGACGACCGGCGGCAACGCCCTCAAGTTCTACTCGTCGATACGCGTCGAGGTGCGGCGCATCGAGACGATAGACGGGAGCAACGACGAGGCCGTCGGCAATAAGGTGCGCGTCAAGATCGTGAAGAACAAGGTCGCGCCGCCGTTCAGGCGCGTCGAGCTGGACATCATGTTCGGCAAGGGCATCTCTTCGATAGCCAGCCTGCTCGACGGCGCGGTCAAGACCGGCGTCGCCGACAAGAAGGGCGCCTGGTATACCTACGGCGAGGAGAAGCTCGGGCAGGGCCGCGAGAACGCCAAGGCCACGCTCGAGAACAACCAGGAGCTGGCGGACGAGATCGAGGCCAAGGTCCGCGCCATCATGTTCCCCGGCAAGGCGCCCGAGGCGGCCGGCGGCAAGAAGCCGGCCGCGGACGCCAAGGCCGCGCCCCAGGCCGCGCCGACCGCCGCGCCGGCCAAGGCTGCCGCGGCTATCCCGGCGCAACCGGCCAGGCCCCAGCCGGCCGCGAAGTCCGCGCCGGCCGACGGCAGGGCCGCCAGGCCGGCCGTGGACGAAGACGGCGGGCTCTTCTGAGCCTCGTCTACCTGGGGCTCGGCTCTAACTCCGGCGATAGCCCGGCGATACTGCGCGGCGCCCTCGAGGCGCTGGGCGGCTTCCTGTCCGGGCTGCGCTCGTCGTCGGTCTACAGGACCGCTCCGCGCTACGTCGTCGACCAGGACGACTTCCTCAACCTCGTAGCGGTCGGCGAGACGGACCTGGCGCCGGCCGAGCTACTGGCCAGGACCCAGGCCGTCGAGGCGGGCTTCGGGCGCGACCGGTCGAGGGAGCGCCGCAAGGGGCCGCGCACCCTCGACGTCGACGTCCTCCTGTACGGCGAGCTCGTCATCGATACGCCCGAGCTCGTCGTGCCGCATCCCGGCATGACGGAGCGGGCCTTCGTGCTCGTGCCGCTCGCCGAGCTGTCGCCCGGGCTGGCCGACCCGCGCGACGGGCTGCCGTTCGCCCGCCGCCTCGGCGACGTGGCCGACCAGGGGATTTACCTGCACGCGGGCCCGCCGCTATACTGCTAGGACGACGCATGGAAGCAATAAACGAAGTATCGCCCGAGCCCGAGCGGGCGGGGCGTAGTTATCGCCTGGCCGATTTCGAGGGGCCTCTCGACCTCCTGCTCTTCCTCATCAAGAAGAACGAGGTCAATATCTACGATATACCCATAGCCTCGATCACCGAGCAGTTCATAGCGTCCCTGTCCGAGGCCGAGGGCGCCGACCTGGACGACCTGACCGAGTTCTACATGCTCGCCGCGACGCTCCTGTACATCAAGAGCCGGATGCTGCTGCCGGTCGAGATGAACCTGGCCGACGAGATCGAGGACCCGAGGCGCGACCTCGTCGAGAAGCTGATAGAGTACCAGAAGTTCAAGAAGCTGTCGGAGCTGATGGAGAGGAAGGAGCTCGAGGCCGAGTGGACCATCGAGCGCACCAAGATGCAGCGCCCTCTGCCCTTCGGGGACGAGGAGCTGTGGGATAAGATCGACGTCTGGGACCTCCTCAAGTCGTTCTCCGGCCTGATGGGCGGCATGTCGAGCGAGCGCATCATCGACATGTACGAGGAGGTGTCGATCAACGAGAAGACGGCGCTGATCCACGAGCTGCTCGACTCGCGGGAGTCCTTCGGCTTCCACGACCTGGTAACGCGCTCCGGCTCCCTGCTCGACATCGTCTGCGCCTTCCTCGCCGTCCTCGAGGCGGTCAAGTACCGCGTCATATCGATACACCAGCATCGCCTGTTCGGCGACATACAGATACGTAGACACGAGAAGCGGAGCGCCGATGGACCTGAATCTTGATCGCGAGGCAGCCGTCCTCGAGACGATACTCTTCCTCGAGTCGGAGCCGGTCGACAAGGCCGCTCTGTCGAGGATAAGCGGCCTGGGCGCCGACGTGACGGAGGCGGCCCTCGACCACCTGCGCGAGAGCCTCGCGGCGGCCTGCCACGGCATCGAGCTCGTCGAGATGGGCGGCGGCTGGCTGCTCGTCCCCAAGCGGGAGCTCTGGGAGAGCCTCAAGGACCGCTACGGCCGCAAGAACGAGCAGAAGCTGTCCAGGGCGGCCCTCGAGACCCTGTCGATCATCGCGTATTCCCAGCCGGTGACCAGGGCCGAGGTCGAGGCCATACGCGGCGTCGCCGCCGACAACATGATACGCTTCCTGCTCGACAAGGGCTTCATCAAGGAAGTCGGCAAGAAGGACGCGCCGGGCAAGCCGATCCAGTACGGCACCACGAAGGAATTCCTCAAGTTCTTCAGGCTCGGCAGCATCTCCGACCTGCCCAAGCTCGACGAGCTGGAGCGCGACCGCTTCGAGCTCGAGGGGCGGGCGTGAGCGCGGGCGAGGACGGCACCAGGATACAGGCGCTGATAGCAAGGGCCGGCCTGGCTTCCAGGCGCGCGGCGGAAGGGATCATCCTCGCGGGCAGGGTCAGGCTGAACGGCCGCGTCGTCACCGAGCTAGGCACCAGGGCCTTGCCGACCGACAGGCTGACCCTGGACGGCAAGCCGGTCGTGGCCGAGGAGCGTATCCACCGCCTGGCGCTCAATAAGCCGCCCGGATACCTCTGCGCGATGCGCGACGACTACGGCAGGCCGCTCGCCGCGTCGCTGTTCAAGCCGGCCATAGCCGAGCGGGTCTACAACGTAGGGCGGCTCGACCTGGAGTCGTGCGGGCTCATCCTGTTCACGAACGACGGCGAGTTCGCCGCCAGGGTAGGCCATCCGTCGTCCGGCCTCGTCAAGGAGTACCTCGTCGAGACCGATAGGCCGATACCGGCCGATTTCGCGAGGCGCTTCGTCGCCGGGATCGAGGACGAGGGCGAGACGCTCAAGGCGATCGACGTGGCGATAACGGGCGAGCGACGCTGCGCGATACGGCTCGTCGAGGGCAGGAACCGGGAGATACGGCGGGCGCTGAAGGGCTTCGGCCTCAGGGCGGCGCTATTACGGCGCGTGGCCATAGGGTCCGTGCGCCTCGGCGACCTGGCCGAGGGCAGCTGGCGCGAGTTGAGCGCCGAGGAGGTCGCCTCGCTGACGGCGACCGCGGAGGGACGACGATGATCGTGGCGATGGACGGGCCGGCGGGAACCGGCAAGAGCACGATAGCCAGGCTGGTGGCCGAGCGCCGCGGCTTCACGTATATAAACTCGGGCAACCTGTACAGGGCGATAACCTACGGGGCCATGCGATCGGGCGTGCCGCTCGACGACGAGGCCGCGCTCGTATCCTACGCCGAGGGCGCCGGGCTCGAGTACCGCGGCGGGATCCTGTACCTCGACGGCGAGCCGGTCGAGGGCCGGCTGCGGAGCGCCGAGGTCGACGCGGTCGTGGCCCAGGTGTCGGCCATCGTGCCCATCAGGCATATCGTCAACCGCCTGATCAGGGCCATAGGCTCCGGGATAGACGCCGTCGTCGAGGGCCGGGACATCTGCACCGTCGTCTTCCCCGACGCCGAGGTCCAGATATACATCGACGCCAGCGCCGAGGCGAGGGCCAAGCGGCGCTACGACCAGGGAACGAGTTCGCTAAGTCTCGATGAGATCAAGAAGAATATCGAGATGCGCGACCGGATAGACATGAATAAAGCCGAAGGAAGCCTTAAAAAAGCGCCGAAAGCCTTCTATTTAGATACGTCGTACTTGACCATAGATCAAGTTTATGACATTGTGGACACGAAAATTCAACAGCAAGGGAACCCTATGGCCAAGGAAGTGGAAATGGGCGCGGTCGCTCCCTCCGACGACAGCATCCAGACACAGTTACAGGAACAGTATCTAAAAACCATGAACCACCTGGAAGAGGGTGACCTCGTCGAGGGACAGGTGGTACAGGTCGCCAGCGATTGCGTCTTCGTCGACGTTGGCGCCAAGAGCGAAGGCAAGATCCCGCTCTCCGAATTCACCGAGCCGCCCAAGGTCGGCGACACCGTGACCGTCGTCCTCATGAAGAAGGAGACGAGGTCCGGCGAGACGTACGTCTCGAAGTCGAAGGCCGACGAGAAGGTGCACTGGCGGAACGTGCAGAACGCCCACAAGAACCACGAGACGGTCGAGGGCGTTATCGAGAAGGAAATCAAGGGCGGTTTCGAGGTTAGCCTCGGCTACGGCCTGCGTGCCTTCCTGCCGGTCTCCAAGGCCGACGTGCAGCGCGTAGAGAAGGGCGACGAACTCGTAAAGGTCAAGTCCAAGTTCTACATCGAGCGGCTGTATTCCGAGAAGCGCGTCAATATCGTCGTCAACCGGCGCGAGTACCTCGAGGAAGCGATCAAGGTCCGCCGCGACGCGTTCTTCTCGACCGTGCAGATCGGCGACGTGGTAAAGGGCGCGGTCAAGAGCTTCACCAGCTTCGGCGCGTTCATCGACCTCGGCGGCTTCGACGGCCTGCTCCATATCAACGATATGAGCTGGGGCCACGTCACCAAGCCGAAGGACTTCGTCAAGAAGGGCCAGGAGATCGAGCTCAAGGTCATCAAGATCGACCCCGAGGAGGGCCGCATCAACCTGTCCCTGAAGCACTTCACCCAGGACCCCTGGGAGACCTTCGAGGAGCGATACCACCTCGACGCCGTCGTCAACGGCACGGTCACGAAGCTCACCGACTACGGCGCCTTCATCGAGCTGGAACCCGGCATCGAGGGCCTCGCCCATATCTCCGAGTTCTCGTGGGTCAAGCGCGTCAAGCGCCCCGACGAGATGCTCAAGATCGGCGACTCCGTCGAGTGCATGATACTCGGCTACGACCTCGACCAGCAGAAGGTTTCGCTGGGCCTGAGGCAGGTCCACGAGAACCCGTGGACGACCATCGACGACCGCTTCCCCGTCGGCATGAAGCTGACCAAGAAGGTCGTCAAGATCACCGCGTCCGGCGCCTTCGTCGAGCTCGAGGACGGCATCGACGGCTTCCTGCCCGCCGAGGAGCTGTCGTGGACCAAGAAGGTCCGCAACGCCGGCTCCGAGATCCAGGTGGGCGAGGAGATCGAGGTCATGGTCATCGAGAACCAGCCCAACGACCACTCGATCAGGCTCTCCGTACGCAGGCTGTCCGACGATCCCTGGCAGGCCTTCTCCGGCACGTACCGGGTCGGCTCGGTCATCGAGGGCACGGTTTCGTCGATCACCGATTTCGGGGTCTTCGTCAAGGTCCCCGGCGACATCGAGGGCTTGGTCAACAAGTCCAACCTGAGCGCCAGCCGCGACGAGGAGTTCGAGGTCGCGGTCAAGAAGTACGAAGTCGGATCGCCGATCAAGGTGGTCATAACCGAACTCAGCCCGGAGCGCCAGAAGCTCTCCCTGTCGGTGCGCGACCTGGAGCGCAAGCAGCAGCAGGCCGAGATGTCCCGCTTCATGGACGAGGGCTCCTCGAACGAGGGCTTCACCCTCGGCGACCTGCTCAAGGAGAAGAAGGACAGCTCTCGCAAGAACGACTAGCATGTTCGATCGTATAGATCCCGAGAAGTTCGAGACGCTCCTCGAGATCAATACGCTCATCAATTCGAACTACGGCGACGCCACGTCGCTCCTGACTCAGATACTTGAGTCGGCGACGCGGCTGACCGCCGGCGAGGCCTCCTCGCTCATCCTCAGGAACGAGGAGGACGGGAAGCTGTACTTCGAGATAGCGCTCGGCCCCGTGGCCCGCGACGTCAAGAAGTTCGTGCTCAACCCGGGAGAGGGCATCGCCGGCTGGGTCGCCGACCACGGTCAGTCCCTGATCGTCAACGACGTGGAGACGGATTCCCGCTTCTACGGCGACATCTCTAAATCGGTAGACTTCCCCACCTACAGCATACTCGCGGTCCCGATGGTGGTCCGCGAGAAATGCGTAGGGCTCTTCGAGATAATCAACAAGAAGGACAAGAAGTACTTCACCCAGAGCGACCTCCAGTGGCTGGAGATCTTCGCCGTGCAGGCGGCGATCGCCATCGAGAACGCGAAGTACCTGGAGAAGGCCCGCGAGGAGATCGGCTACCTGCGCGACCAGATATCGACGGACAAGGGCTATCACGTGCTGATAGCCAAGAGCCCCGATATCGTCGAGAAGCTGGACCTGATCGACAGGGTGGCCAAGACCGACTCGTCCGTGCTGATACTCGGCGAGTCCGGCGTCGGCAAGGAGCTGATAGCGGAGCAGGTGCACCTGCGCTCGAACCGCAAGAACAAGCCGTTCGTGCGCGTCAACTGCGCCGCGCTGCCCGAGGGCCTCCTCGAGAGCGAGCTGTTCGGCCACGTAAAGGGCGCGTTCACCGACGCCGTGCAGAATAGGCGAGGGCGCTTCGAGCTCGCCGACGGCGGGACGATCTTCCTCGACGAGATAGGCGACCTGCCGCTCAAGCTGCAGGCCAAGCTGCTGCGGGTGCTGCAGCAGAAGACCTACGAGCGGGTCGGCTCGAGCGACACGGTCACGGTGGACGTGCGCATCGTCGCCGCGACCAACCGCGACATCGACGCCCAGGTCAAGCGAGGCGAGTTCCGCAGCGACCTGTACTACCGGCTGAACGTGCTTCCCGTCTACGTGCCGCCGCTCAGGCAGCGCAAGGAGGACATACCGGCCCTGGCCGAGTTCTTCCTGAAGAAATTCTCGCGCGAGACCAAGAAGCAGTTCACCGGCTTCGCCGACCAGGCGATAGAGCACATGCTGTCGTACCCCTGGCCCGGCAACGTCCGCGAGCTCGAGAACGCCGTCGAGCGCGCGGTCGTCATCGCGAAGGAGAAGACCATAGGCGCGCGCGACCTGCTGATAGGCGACGCCGACACCGGGCGCGACGAGTACCGGGGCAAGAGCCTCAAGGACGCGCTGGCCATCTTCAAGAAGCATTTCATAGCGAGCGCCCTCGAGGAGCACGGCTGGAACCAGACCGAGACCTCGAAGGTGCTCGATATACAGAGAACCTACCTGTCCCGCTTGATCAAAGAATTCGGTATAGCAAACCCTAAGGAGTAAGCATCTATGAGCTCTAAGGAAATCGGGGCGACGTCCGCGACTCAGGCGGCCCCAAAGGATGAGGTAAAGTTCGCCGAGCGGCTCGGCGATTTCATACGCGCCAATCGCGTCGCCCTGGTAGTCGTCGGCTCCCTGCTGCTGGCGGCCGTCATCGGCCTCGGCGTCTACTCCGTCGTGTCGAGCGATAGGCTCCAGAAGTCGACGGTCGCCCTCGAGGCCCTCGAGGCCGGCTTCGCCGACTGGAACGCCCTGGAGGGCGAGGCCCGTACCGCGAAGGGCGGGGAGCTGGTAGCGGAGGCCGACGCCGTGGCGGCAAAGTACGGGAAGCTGTACGCCGCCGGCCGGGCCTCGATGATTAAGGCCGAGCTGCTGTTCGCGATGAAAGACCTCCCGGGCTCCGAGAAGGCCTACCTGGCGGCCGCCGCCTCGAATCCCGGTTCGCACCTCGCGCCGGTAGCGCTCGCCAACGCCGCGAGCGTCGCCGAGGATCGCGGCGATAACGAGGCGGCACTGTCGTACCTCGCCAGGGTCGAGGCGGAGTATCCGTCCGCCCCCGGCATCGGGCGCGTCACGCTGTCGATCGGGCGCATCTACGAGAATACGAAGCGCTACGGCGAGGCCATGGAGGCGTATACCCGCCTGATAGCGACCGGCGCCGAAAGCGATTGGACAAAGATCGCTCATGCCCGTATAATTCTGCTGAAGTCTCAAGGACTCGCCGACTAACGCGTCCCTAGGCGAATAGCCATGGAAGCCCGGCCGTCCGGCCGGGCTTCAGCCGTTTTCTTAGCCGCTTTATTCACAGATGCGAACACGTTGCTGGAGGGCTCATCATGCCGAGGAAGCGCTCACGAATCCTGGAGGCGAAGCGATTCTCCTTCGTCATAGCCGTGCTGATTTTCGGCGTCTTCTCCCTGCTGTACTTCTCGACGCGTATCTTCCAGAACCTCGAGGGGCCGATCCTCGATACGCACTTCAGGCTCAAGACGACCAAGGAATCCAAGGCCATCCAGGAAGGCGCGGTGCTTTCCCACCAGAACCTGCAGATATCCGATAGCATCCTGATCCTTGGCATCGACCAGAAGACCCTGGCCGAATACGGCAAGTGGCCGTTCTCCCGGACGCGGCACGCCGACCTGATCAACGCGTTCTCGCGGATCAAGGGCCAGGAGAACCGCGAGAGCTCGCTGTTCATCGACGTGTTCTTCATCGAGGAGGACCCGGACCCGACGAACGACGCGCTGCTGGCGGACGCTATCGGCGATTCCGACAGGGTGTTTCTCGAGACCGTCCTGTCGCCGTACGGCTCCGTGGAGGAGGGCGACCCGATGACGGCCAGGCAAGAGGCGCTCTACGACGGCTACGGTACCATCGGGAACGTCAAGGGCGACTGGAAGAAGCTCGTGGCCTTCTACGGCTACGAGCCGCCGCTCGAGCCGTTCGCAAGGGCCGCCTCCGGATACGGCCACGCTAACTTCATGTCGGACTCGGATCAGGTCTATCGCCGCCAGCCCCTCGTGCTGCGCTCGAGCGTGCTCGTGGAGACGCTCAGGCTCGACGAGCTGAGGCCGGGCCATACGGTCGACGCGGCGTCGTTCGAGCGGCTGGCGTGGCAGGACGATAGGGGCGGCTACCACGATATAGAGACGCCGCTGACCGAGGCGTCTCTCGCCAGGCTCGCCGAGCGCATGGAGGCTGAGGCGCCGCTGCGCATAGTGGACGACGACATGGACGGGACGCCGGACGACAGCTACTACGTCGTCAGGCGCTATCGCGACTCCTTCGTGCCGGCCATAACGTTATCGCTAGCCCTGAACTACTTCCATAGGACGCTCGACGAGGTCGAGGTCGTCGTCGGCTCGCATATCCTGATCCCCTCGCCGAAGGTGATCGATCCCGATACGGGCGAGCTCGTCGATTACGCGATCCAGGTGGAGCCGGACCAGTTCGACGCCGACGGCAACCTGGTGGCCGAGGGCGAGCGACGGACCCTGCCGGAGATACGCATCCCGATCAACGAGCAGGGCCAGATGATAGTCAACTTCATGGGGCCCCGCTCGAGCCCGACCTCCGACGGAGTCCAGACCTTCCCGGTACGCTCGTACTCGGCCTACGCCAACCGGGCGCCCGGCTCCGACCCGGCTACCTGGCGCCGCACACTCGCGGTCAAGGACAAGATCCTGATGGTCGGCGCCTTCGCCGCCGGCGTAGCCGAGGACGAGAAGCCGACGCCGCTCGGCATCATGTACGGCATCGAGATGCACGCGAACGCGCTCAACACCATCCTGATGGACAATTTCATCCATCAGGCCCCCGTATGGGTCGACCTGGCCGTTCTAGGCTTCGCTATCCTGCTGCTGGCGTTCCTGAGCTCGAGGCTGCCGGCGATAGCCGGCTTCTTCGTCACGATCGGCGCCGTCGCGGCGTACTTCTACGGCGTCAACTACGCGTTCGACTCGAGGGCCTACCTGATCAACTTCTCGATGACCTCGCTCGCCGCCGGGTTCACCTTCATCTCGGTGGTCGTCTATCGGGTGTTCACCGAGGAGCGGGACAAGCGGCAGATACGCGAGACCTTCGGCAAGTACCTGAGCCCGCGCGTGGTCGATCAGCTGGCCAACGATCCGCCCGAGCTCGGAGGCGTCGACAAGGACCTGACGGTATTCTTCTCGGATATACGCGGCTTCACGACGCTATCCGAGAATATGACCTCGCAGGAGCTGGTCAACCACCTGAACGTCTACTTCTCGGCCATGACGGACTTGGCGATCGAGTACATGGGCACGCTCGACAAGTACATCGGCGACGCCATGATGGCGTTCTGGGGCGCGCCGCTGCCGCTGCAGGACCACGCCGAGCTCGCCTGCAAGTGCGCGCTCAGGCAGATGCAGGTCCTCGACGAGCTGAACGCCGGGTGGCCCGAGGCCAAGCACATCCATATCGGCATCGGCATCAACTCCGGCATCATGACCGTCGGCAACATGGGCTCGAGGCAGCGGATGAACTACACGCTGATGGGCGACAACGTCAACCTGTGCTCGAGGCTCGAGGCGACGAACAAGGAGTACGGCACCCGTATCATCATCAGCGAGTACACGTACGCCCACGTGCGCGACAAGTTCGTGGTGCGAGAGCTCGACAACATCCGCGTCAAGGGCAAGAACAAGCCGGTGCTGATCTACGAGCTGGTAGACTGCCTCGAGTCGATAGATCCGCCCGCGAAGGTCGCGGCTAAATAGGATCGCCGGTGAGACGCTCCGTGACCGGGACGGCGTTACGCTCGTCGCTCGCGCTCTGCGTCGCCCTGGCGGCGTCTTCGTGCGGCATCGATACCATCGCGTACCTGCCGCTGCTATCGACGAGCCGCTCGAACGACGACGTATCGAGCATGGTATTCTCCGGCCCGTACTCCGACGACGACGAGTACCTCGGCCTGGTCGTCTACTACAGGATATACGCGAGCTCGTCCGCGGCCGACGTCGACGCGAGCTATATAGCCGCCAAGCAGGCGGACGAGGACGCGGTGCCGGGGGCGGCGGTGGAGAGCTACCTGGCTTCGTCGTCGTACCTCGGCTACCAGCGGCTCGTGATAGACGATGAGTCGTCATTGCCGTCAATCCGTAAGGCGTACCTGACGGACGAGTACTATATAACGGTCGAGTTGCCGTCGGGCGGCGCGAGCGAGCCGTACCTATCGATCATCGACGAGGCTACCGCCGAGCCGATCGAGGTCGACGGCGAGCCTGCCGTGTATACCATACGCCGGGCGGAGACCGGTTCCGATAACGGCTACCTGACGTTCCTGGACGAGCCGGTAGCGGGCGACGCCGACTACAAGTCCAGTTCGAGCGATACCGACGAGTATTATTACGTCCAGTTCTACGTGGCCGCCTACGGCATAGATTTCACCGATTTCAGCAATCTGTACGGCGACGCCGTCTCGATAGGCCGATTGCGGCTATCGATGTGAGCGCCCTATAGAAGGCTCGATAGGGCGGACGCCGAAGCTCTGGGGCTTCGGATACTCGACTTCCGATAATGTATATTCTGTCTACCAACGAGCATCCCGGAACGCCCGGGGGCGGCGCTAGGGCGATCTGACCCTGGATGGCTCTCTTTTAGGCTCGGTACTCCGCGTAGCGCTCTCCGTACGGCACGACGCTCCCATCGGGAGCCTTCGCGTACTGGGCGACGCGCCTGACCGATATCCTGGCCTCGCGGATGGAGGATCCGTACGCGCTCTCGAAGATAGCCGGAAGGCCTAGCTCGCGCTTGCCGGCGAACGGCAGCAATAGCGTCACGACGGTTCCGTCGGATTCGACGGAGGACTCGGATAGCCGAGGCTCGGATTGTATGAAATTTAGGACGGTCGCCTCGAGCAGGCGCGGATCAAGGCCGGTCTCGAGGAGGTCGACGCGGTAGCGCGAACCCCAGTGGACCGACGACAGCGACGGGAATTTCCTGCCGTCCGGGCATAGCAGCGCGCGGGCCTCGAGTATCCTGAGGTCGCCGTGCAGGAGACGGTTCGCGGACGACGCGATCTCGACCGGATCGGCCGGGAGCGGGCCGGTCAGTATGACGGAGCCGTACTCGTCGGCCGACTCGAAACCGAGCGACATGGGCTCGGATATCTCGAGGCGAGGCATGGGGTTGAAGCCCTCGGAGTACGCTATCGGGGCGCCGGCGCGGTCTATGGCCGAGCTGAGCATGGCCTGAAGCTCGTGATGGGCGAAGAAGGCCGCCCTGCCCTCCTTGGCGTACCGGAACAGCAGCCGATGCCTATCCCCCTGCGCCGGGGCGTGGCGGGAAGCCAGCGGCCGTCCCGCGGCGGACGGCGAATCGGGCGCGTCCGGGCGCGCGGCCTTGGACAAGGCCGCGATGCGTTCGAGTATATCGTCGTCCCCTTCGACGCGGAGGGAACCATCGCAGGAGCCGCACCTGTCGGAACAGCCGTCGGCGCAGGCGGCGGTCAGCGCGGAGTTCCTGGACCGCTCGAGCTCCTGGAGCAGGAATCGCCTCGATACGCGCAGCGATACGCCGGACCACGGAAGCTCGGTATCCTCGTCGAAGCCCGATAGTCGGGCGGTCGCGGAATCGCCCGCGGCCTCGAGCGCGGCCTTCCAGGCGCCCTTGTCGCATAGGTCGTCCCACGCGTCGAAGCGCGCTCCGCGGTTGTACGCGTCGATGATCAGCTCCCCGGTGCGCTCGTCGCCCCTGGAGACGACGCCCTCGAGCCAGGACAGGAACGGCGTATGGTAGGTCACCTTGACTCGCGGGTTGCCCTTGAACGCGTCCTTGACGGCGTAGATCCTGGACGCGGCCTCCTCGTAGCCGAGCTGCGGGCTCCACTGGAACGGCGTATGCGGCTTGGGCACGAAGGTCGCTACGGTCAGGTTGAGCTTTATCGACGGGGCGACGGCCAGCAGCTCCCCGATGAACGATACGATGGCGGCTTCTTCCGATACGCCGGCGTCGGGCAGAGGAAGCCCTATCATGAAGTAGAACTTGGCTACCCGGTAGCCGCGCTTCTCGGCCTCGGCGAGGATGCGGCCTATCTTCTCGAGGCCGGCGCGCTTGTTCAGCGTCATCTGCCATTGCTCGAGCGGCGTCTCGACGGCGAAGGTCAGGCCGCTCTTGCGGGTGCCGGACAGGTCCTCGATAAGCTCGAGCGGGAACGACTCGACCTTGAGCGACGGCAGCTGGAAGGATACGCCGTACCCCGACCAGCGCTCGTTCAGGAGCGCGACGAGGGGGACGATGCCCGGGTAGTCGCCGGACGACAGCGACGATAGGCTTATCTCGCGGTGGCCGGCCTGGAGCACCTGGGCCTCGACCTCCTCGAGCACGCGCTCGGGCGCGCGGAGCCTGCGGGGGCGGTAGAAGTAGCCGGCGTGGCAGAAGCGGCAGCCGTTCGGGCAGCCGCGCATGATCTCGACGACGCCGTGGTCCTGGACCGGCTTGACGACAGGCACCGGGAACGAATAGCGGTAGGGCGCCTCGGCGAAGCCGTCGTAGACGGCGCGGACGGCCTTCTTGGCCGGACGCCCGGACGCCGCGGGAATCCAGAACGCGCCCTCCCCGCGCAGCCTCTCTAGCAGCTCGCCGCGGGGGGCGCCGCGCCGCTTGAGCTCGGCCAGCTCGGCGACGAGGCCGAAGAAGGACCCCTCGGCCTCGCCTATCCACACGGCGTCGAGGATGGCGGAATACGGCGCCGGGTTCGTTATGGCAGGCCCGCCGGCTATGACGATAGGATGATCGTCGCCTCGGTCGGCCGAGCGCAGCGGCACGCCGGACAGGTCGAGCACCGACAGGATGTTCGTGGCGGCCAGCTCGTAGCCGACGGTGAAGCCGAGGATATCGAACGACGCGACCGGCGCCCCGGTCTCGAGGCCGTAGAGCGGCGTCCCGGAGTCGCGCAGCAGCCGCTCGTAATCGGCCGCGACCGCGAAGACGCGCTCGCAGGCGACGCCTTCGAGGGCGTTCAGCCCGGCGTATAGGATGCGCATAGCGTTGTTGGCCATGCCTATCTCGTACAGGTCGGGGAAGCATAGCGCCATCCTGAACGGCGCGTCCGGCTTGGCGAGCGAGCCGCTCTCGCCGCCCAGGTAACGGGCCGGCTTGGCTATCTTGGGCAGCTCGGTCTTGAATAGGGCGCAGGGATCGACGCGGGTCACGAGTCGTACCTCCTGGCCCCGATGCCGAGGCATAGCCCTACCCCTATGCAGATGCTCCATAGCGACGAGCCGCCGTACGACAGGAACAGGAGCGGGATGCCGGTGATCGGCATCACCCCCATCGCCATGCCGGCGTTGATCATGAAGTGGAAGAAGATGATGCCGAAGACGCCGGCGACGAACGCGCTGGAGGCGACGTCGCGCAGCTTGCGCATCGATAGCGCGAGGCGCACCAGGATGTAGAAGAAGAGGCCGAAGACGACGATGCCCCCGAGGAAGCCGAGCTCCTCGGAGATGATGCTGAAGATGAAGTCCGTGCTCTGCTGCGGCAGGTAACGGTAATGGCTCTGGGTTCCCTGCAGGAAGCCCTTGCCGGCCACGCCTCCGGAGCCGATGGCCGTGATCGACTGGAGTATGTTCCAGCCCGAGCCGAGCGGGTCGATGCTCGGGTCGAGGAACACGATCAGCCGCTTGACCTGATAATCCTTGAGGAAGCGCTGGCCGGCCAGGGAGAAGGCCAGGCCGAGCGTCCCGATGCCGGCGCCGTAGGCTAGCCAGTAATAGTAGCGCTTCTTGAAGAACCTGAAGCCCAGGAGCGCGAGCGCCGCCACGACTATGAGCATCAGCAGTATATAGTAGACGTAGGGCTTCTCGTAGAAGATGCGCAGCACGATGGACTGCTCCGCGGCGATCAGCGTCTGCCACAGCGGCATCACGGTAAGCACGACGCCGATTCCGCCGAACAGGATGAACGACAGGAGGTAGCGCTTGTTGATGCCGCCGATGAAGGCCATCGACAGGTAGAGCGGCACGAAGACGAGGGAGGTGCCGAAGTCGGGCTGCATCAGGATCAGGCCCATCGGGACGGCGACGATGGCGAACGACAGCGCGAAGCGCCGGAACGACGACGACTCGTGGGCGCTTCGCTCCAGGTAATGGGCCAGGAACAGGGCCGTGGTGATCTTGACGAACTCGGACGGCTGTATCCCGTAGTCGCCCACGATGCCGAGCCAGGAGCGGGCGCCGTTCACGACCTTGCCGAACGCCATGGTATAGACGAGCAAGGCTATCGATAGCCCGTACACTATCGGGATATAGTCCGATACGCGCTTCAGGTCTATCATCGCGCAGGCGACGAGGAGCGCCAGGCCCGTGGCGGCCCAGACGATCTGCTTCGCGTACTCGGTCGACACGAGGTCCCCGGCGCTCGTCACGCCGGACGAGTAGATGAACAGCACGCCGATGACCATCAATATCACGATGGCTATCGGGATGGTCCAGTCTATCGACTTGAAGAGCTTCCTGATCGACGCCATCATTCCATCCTCTGCCCTATCGGCATCGAGCGGCCGAGCAGGCCCAGCTGGGCCGCCGCTTCCTCGTAGGTCTGACCCGCGAAGTATCCCTGGAACACGAGGTTCGTCGCGTAGGGCGCCCACCATTCCCACGGGTTAGAGGCCTCGATCATCGCGACGACGACGATGACGTCGTCGGGGTCTTCGGCGTCGGTCGGTCCGTACCCGACGAACCAGGAGTGCCAACGGTCGGCCAGGCCCACCTCGGCGGTGCCGGTCTTGCCCGCGACCTTGACCGCCTTGGTGTTGACCGGGTAGCGGGCCGTGCCCTCGACGATGACGCCGCGCAGGTATTCCTTGGTCGTCTTGAAGGTCTCCTTCGAGATGCTCGAGGCGGTGAGCACCTCGGGCACCACTCGGGTGACGATGGACCCGTCGCGGGGGTCGCGGACCTCCTTGAGCAGGTGCGGCCTGTAGATGACGCCCTCGTTGACCACCATGGCCATCATGTCGGCCAGCTGGAGCGGCGTCGTCTGCATGAAGCCCTGCCCGATCGACAGGTTCAGGGTGTCGCCGCCGAGCCATTTCTCGTGGAAGCGTCGCTCCTTCCATTGCGGCGTCGGCACGAAGCCCTCGGCCTCGCCGGGCAGGTCTATTCCGGTCGCCTGCCCGAAGCCGAATTCCATCGCGTAGGACACGATGCGCTCGATGCCGAGGCGGTCGCGCCCGACCTCCCAGAAGTACACGTCGCACGACTCGGCCAGGGCCGAGGCCAGGTCGAGCGGGCCGTGGCCCGGCTTGCGTATATGGCAGCGGAAGACGCGGTCGCCGTAGCTGATCTCGCCGTGGCAGACTATCTTCTCGTCGAGCGGGATCGCCTTCTCCTCGATGATAGCGGCCGTCATGATGGTCTTGAAGGTCGAGGCCGGCGGGTAGTTCGACTGGATGGCGCGCTGGATCAGCGGCGTCCTCGGATCGTTGAGCAGCCTGGCGTACTCGTTGTTGCCGCCCTTCTCGACTATCAGGTTGGCGTTGAACGACGGATAGGAGACGAGCGCGAGTATCTCGCCGGTGGCGGGCTTCAGCACGACGATGGAGCCGATGCGCTCGCCGAGCGACTTCTCGGCGAGTATCTGCGTGGCGCGGTCTATGGTCAGGACCACGTTCTTGCCCATCAGCGGCGGATCCACGTCGCGCAGCTCCGCGTCGACGCGGCGCCCGCGCACGTCGACGGTCTTGTACTGGCGGCCGTCGGTGCCGCGCAGCAGGCTGTCGTACTGGCGCTCGATGCCGGCCTTGCCGATGACGTCGCCGGTCTGGTAGCCGCGGTTGTAGTACAGCTTGAGCTCGTCGCGCGATATGTCGCCGACGTAGCCGATGATGTGGGAGAAGCTGCCGGTCTCGAGGTAGTTGCGCTTCGGCCTCGAGTACCACGAGACGCCGGGGAACTCGTCGATGCGCTCGGCTATCTGGACGATCACGTCCTGGCCGACGGACGAGGCCACCTCTATCTGCTGGAACAGCCTGTAGTACGACGGCGGGATGCGGCGCCGGAGCTCGTCGACGGGCTCCTCGAGAACGGAGGCCAGCTTGGCGAACACGGTGTCGCGCATATCGGCCGGGATCTCGGCCGGCACGACGACGAGCGCGAACGAGTCGACGTTGAGCACGAGCGGCAGATTGTAGTTCCGGTCGTAGATCTCGCCGCGCTGGGCCGGCAGCCGCTCGATCTGCCTGGCTATCGTCACCGCCTTCTTCTGGTACTCGCCGCCGCGTATGACCTGCAGGTAGAATAGGTGCGCCGAGTACGCAACGAAGACGACCGTCGCGAGCGCTATCAGCAGCGCCACGCGCACGGGCTCGTTGCGGCGGCCCTCGGAGATATGGTCGCCCATGCTAACGGGTATCCTTGGGCACGATGAAGCGGTCGAGCGTCCCGAGCAGCATGAACATGAACGGCGAGACGACCGCGTTATAGGCGGCCTCGATCCAGAGGGTCGACCCAAGGAAGTCGTAGCCGGCTATCTTGCCCGCGAAGATCGACGATAGGATAGCCAGGTACGCCGCCTTGGCGAGCGTCATCGAGAAACCGAAGAGCGCCGGCATGAGCAGGCGGTCGATATAGAATTTGCCGGAAAGCAGGTTGGCGAGCCAGGCGACCGCCGTCTTGACGAACGCGTTGAGGCCGAACGGGGCGGCGCTGATGCCGTCCTGGAGCAGGCCGGCGATGAAACCTACCCCCTGGCCCTGCAGGTTCGGGCTCTTGAAGGCTATGTATACGACGGCGATCAGCGAAAGGTCCGGAATGACGGAATAGACCGCTATGAAGCCGAGCCAGGTGGACTGCACGACGATGAGGAGCGATACCAGGGCGAGCGAGACTAGCCATCTGCGAATCATCTATCGCTCCCCGCGCTTCCAGCGCCGTCACCGTCGCTACGCTGTACGACGAACACGTACTCTATCCGGCCGAAGTCGATCAGCGGATCCATGTCGAGCTCGAGCGACGTCAGGTAATCGAGGTCCCGGAGCATCGTGACCCTGCCGACGCCGATGCCCGGCGGGTACAGGGACTGCATGCCGCTCGTCACCACCAGGTCCCCGTACTGTATCTCGTCCTTCGCGCGCTTCTTGACGTAGCGTATGACGATGGGCGCCTCGTCCGAGCCGGAGCCGACGGCTATGCCGTCGTATCGCGATCGCTCGAGCTTGACGGCGACGTACGCGGAGCTGTCGTAGATCGGGGAGACGACGCAGCTGGTGCGCCCGACCTCTATGACCCTGCCGACGAGGCCCTCGGCGCCGTCCTGGTAGGCCACGACGGCCTGGTTCTTCGCGATGCCGTTCGTCGATCCCTTGTCGAGGACGAAGGTCGAGTACAGGTTCTCCGGATCGCGCGCGATTATCTTGGCCGATATGGCGGCGTAGCCCGAGTCGTTCTTGAAGCCGAGCTGCTCGCGCAGCCTCTCGTTCTCGCGCTTCAGGTCGGTATAGCTGCGCTCGACCGTGCTGAGCGTCTCGAGCCTCGCCAAGAGGTCGTCGTAGTTCCTCTCGAGCCGGCGCAGCTCGGCGATGCTGTTGACCGTGTCCGATACGAAGGTGCCGACGCTGTCGAAGCCGCGCTGGACGAAGGATAGCACCGATAGCCCGACGCGCTCCGGTACGCCTGCGAGGCTGCGCGTCGAGACGACGAGCGTGATGAGCGAGACGGCCATGAAGAGCGCGGAACCGATGGCGCGCCGGGGGGCGCGCCGTTCGCGTGCTGCCATGACCGTTATAGGTTCATCGAAGCGGCGGAGCCGAAGGCGACGTCCACGTCGGCGATGGCCTCGAAGTACTTGCCGGCGCCTATCGCGACGCACTCGAGGGGGCGCTCGGCGAGTATGACCGGCACGCCGGTCTCCTTGGCGATCAGGCGCGGCAGCCCCTTGAGGAGCGAGCCGCCGCCGGCCATGACGATGCCGCGCTCGACGATGTCGGCGGCGAGCTCGGGCGGCGTCTGGCCTAGCGTCTTCTTGATCTCCTCGACGATCTGGTTGACCGGCTCCTGGAGCGCCTCGCGCACCTCGACCGAGTCGATCTCGAGCCTGCGCGGTAGCCCGGTGATGGCGTCGGTGCCCTTGATCTCGACCTTCTCGATGACCTTGTCGGGGCTGGCGTTGCCGATCTCTATCTTGAGCCTCTCGGCCGTCTGCTCGCCTATGATCAGGTTGTGGGCGGCGCGGATATGCTTGATGATCGCCTCGTCGAATTCGTCGCCGCCGATGCGTATCGCGTTCGTGACGACGAGGTCCTTGAGCGAGATGACCGATATCTCGGTCGTGCCGCCGCCGATGTCGCATATCATGTGGCCGGCCGGCTCGTGTATCGGTATGTCGGAGCCGATGGCGGCCGCGAGGGACTCCGGCAGGACCTCGACCTCTCGGGCGCCGGCCTTGTACGCGGCCTCGACGACCGCGCGGCGCTCCACCTCGGTGATGCAGGTGGGGATGCCGATGACCATGCGCGGCTTGATGAACCATCGCCTCGGGATGACCTTCTGGATGAAGTACTTGATCATCTTCTCGGTGGTGTCGGGATCGGCGATGACCCCGTCGCGCAGCGGGCGTATGGCGATGATATTGCCCGGGGTCTTCCAGAGCATCTTCTTGGCGTCGGAACCGACCGCGATAACGCGCTTCGTTCCCCGTTCCACGGCGACGACCGACGGCTCGTTGATGACGATGCCCTTGCCGCGTACGTAGACGAGGGTGTTGCAGGTTCCTAGATCGATACCTATATCCATCGACAGCGAGTCAAAGAACTTCCGTTTCGCCATTATTCGCGCTCCTTACTGCGGTTATTCATGAACGTTCCGATAGCTTCTGCCGCGCGGCGGCGTGCATCGGGTCGATATTGACGGCCTTGCGCCACGCGGCCCTCGCCTTGATGGGATCGCCCGCCTCGCTGTACACGAGGCCCTCGTAGAACCACGCGTCGGCCGACTCGCCGTTCAGGGCCTTGATGGCCTCGTACTGCGCCAGGGCGTCGTCGGGGCGGCCGCCCTTCCTATAGATATCGGCGAGCAGGAAGCGGCTGCGCTCCGCGAGGAAATCGTCAGTCGTGGATTCCAGGGCCGCGGCGGCGAGCCTCTCGCCCTTAGCCGCGTCCCCCGCGTCGACGAAGGCCGACGCGGCGGCGAGAGAGAGCTCGGGAGAGTCCGGCTTGAGCTCGACGGCCTTATCGAAGTACGAGAGGCTCTCCGCGAGGCGGCCGGCGCCGCGCGCGGCCAGGGCCAGGTACTCCCAGGTATCGGACTGGTAATAGCCGAGCGACGCCGACTCGTTCAGGTAGTCGATCGCCTCGTTGTAGTAGTCCACGCCCTTATGGTAGTAGGCCTTGCCGAGCACGTACGACGCCTCCGGCCTCAGCGGGGGATCGGGCGCGATGAGCGCCTTGCGGATAGAGAAGATCGCCTCGTCCATCCTCGCGCCGCGAAGCTCGCCGTCGGTCTCGGCCAGGCCGAGGTAGAAGGACGCGAATCCGTCGAACAGCAGGTAGAACGGATCGAGCGGATCGACGGATAGCGACACCTCGCAGGCCTGGGCGACCGCCAGGTAATCCTTGGCGGCCCAGAGGCCGAGCACGTCCTGTTGGCTGACCTTCGGCGACGAGCGGGCGGACGCGATGGCGGATACGCCGAACGAGGCGCCCACGGCGCACGCGGCTACGCCGAGCATGACGGCCGAGCCTATGAGCAACCTGCGCCGCCTGCGCTTCCTAAGATATGGGTCGGTTGTTCTGGCGGTGCCGAAGGATGTATCGTTCATACTAGTCGGTTCGTTGTATCACGCCGGCGCCGCTATAGTCAATTAAAGCAAAAAAAGGGACGAACCTATAAGCCGGGTTCTGTACCGCTTGCGCGGCGGCCGCCATCCATCTGCGCCGGGGATCGCTCCCTGGCTTCCGCGGCCTACCCACGGAGTATCGCCTCGACCTCGCGGTCGCGGCGCGGCGCGAGCCGCGCCTCCGTTGTTCGGCCTTGCTCGCGACGAGGCTTGCCGTGCCGTTCGCGTCGCCGCGAACGCGGTGGGCTCTTACCCCACCTTTTCACCCTTACCGGCGCCTCGCGGCGCCGGCGGTTCGCTTTCTGTTGCGCTGTCTGTCGCGCGGCCGTCGCCGGCCGCGCTCCCGGTCGTTAACCGGCGTCGCGCCCTATCGAGCCCGGACTTTCCTCCGCGGAGGCCCGAGGGCTTCCGCGGCGGCGGCCCGGTCCGTCCCTATAAAAACCGTCAGTCGTCGGAGTCGGACATCGAGTCCTTGCCCGAGTCGTCGTCGGAATCGTCGTCGTACTCCTCGTCGGACTCGTCGCCGAAGTCGTCCAGGTCGGCCAGCGAGCCGGACTCTATGTCGACGATCATGTCCTCCTGAGACTCCCCGCCGTCCTGGTAGAACAGCACGCGGGAGCAGTACGGGCAGAAGACGATCTTGTCGCTCTGCCTGACCTCGTTGACGAACTGGGCCGGCAGTATCATCGAGCAGCCGGAGCACACGACGCCCTTGACGGGCACGATGCCGACGCCCTGCTTCGACTTGATGATGCGCTCGAACTTGAACACGACCTCGGGGTCTATATCGGAGGTGGTCTCGGCCTCGTCCTTCTTGAGTGCCTCGATCTTGGCCGACATCGACGCGGCCTCGTTCGTGATCCGCTCCCGTTTCTCGGCTATCTCGGCCTCCTGGGACGAGATCAGGGTCTCGCTCGCCTTGACCTCGACCTCGGCCTCGCGGAGGTTCTCCTCCTCGCGCTTCAGGTCCTTGCGCAGCTGGTCTTCCTTGAGGCCGGCCTCGGTGATCTCCTTGTTCAGGGCCTCGAACTCGCGCGGGTTCGTGATGGAGTCCATCTGCTGCTCGGACTTGTCCTTGTGGGCGACGACGTCGGCGAGCTCGGCGCGGAGCTGGCCGACCCTGGACTGCGTCTCCTCGAGCCGGACGCTCCTGTCGCCGTAGCTCTTGCGGGCCCTCGTGAGCACTTCTTCCTGGGCGGCTATGGACTTAGGCAGCTCGCGCACTTCCTTTTCGATGGCGACGCGCTCCATGAGGAGCTCCTGGAACGTTCGTAGCCTCTCGAAAAGCTCTTCCATCAGCATATGTTTTCACCTCGTCCTGGGTAGTTTCGCGAATATCGCGGGATTATAGCACGACGGGCGCGTCGTGATCAACGACGCGCCCGCGAAGACTAATGGTCGACGTAGTCGCGCAGCTTCTGGCTGCGCTTGAAGTGCCGGAGCTTCTTGAGGGCCTTGGCCTCGATCTGGCGTATGCGCTCGCGCGTGACGTTGAAGTACAGGCCGACCTCCTCGAGGGTCAGGGAGTAGCCGTCGTCGAGGCCGAAGCGCATGCGAAGCACCTCCTGCTCGCGAGGCGGCAGCGTCGACAGGACCGAGCGTATCTGCTCCTGGAGCAGCTTGTAGTCGGTCTGGACGCTCGGGTTCTCTATCTCCTTGTCCTCGATGAAGTCCCCGAGCAGGCTATCCTCGTCCTCGCCTATCGGCGTCTCGAGGCTTATCGGCTCGCGGGCCACGTTCTTAACGCTCTTGACGCGGGAGACCGGCCAGCCGAGCTGCTGGGCCACCTCCTCGTCGCTCGGCTCCCGGCCGAGCTTCTGCATCAGCTGGCGCGACTCGCGCACGACCTTGTTGATCTGCTCGATCATGTGCACCGGCACGCGTATCGTCCTGGCCTGGTCGCTGATCGACCGGGTTATCGCCTGGCGTATCCACCAGGTCGCGTAGGTGGAGAATTTGTAGCCCTTGCGGTACTCGAATTTCTCGACGGCCTTGATCAGGCCGATATTGCCCTCCTGGACGAGGTCGAAGAAATGGAGCCCGCGGTTCGTGTACTTCTTGGCGATGGACACGACCAGGCGCAGGTTGGCCTTGATCAGCCTGTCCTTGGCGTTCTTCATCATGATGCGGCCGCGGTTGATCTCCTTGGCCATCGTGATGATCACGTCGCAGTCGTTCTCGAACGAGTACTCGAGCTCCTCGAGCTTCTTCTCGGTGACCTGGATCTGCCTGATGCGCTCCTTGATCTCGTCGGAGCTGATGCCGAGGTCGGACTCTATCTGCTCCCTGCGTTCCTTGAGGGTCAGGTTCCTGCCGAGCACGCGAAGCTCGCGCAGGCTGTCGACCTGGAGCGTGCGCTCGAGCCTGTCCTGCTCCCTGCGGTACTTCTTGATGCGCTTGGCCGCGTTGATGAACTTCTCCGAGAAGGAGTTGATCTCCTCGGGATGCAGGTCGGCCTCGCCGAGGCGGTCGAGCAGGCCGTCGCGCACCTTCATGAGGCCCTCGTCGGACTTGACGTCCCCGCCGCGGGAGGCGACGCGGCGCTTCGACTCCATGTACGACTTGAGGTCGACCTGGGTGTCGCGGAGCACGTCGCGGTAGAACTGGTTGAGCCGGCGCCGCTCGGCGATGCGCTCGGAATTCTCCTTGCGCTGCTGAGACCCGGCCTCCCGCTTGGCCTTGACGGATATCTGGAAGAACTCGGGGATCAGCATGCCGCTCTTCTTGATGATCCCCTTTATGATGTTCTCGCCTTCCTCCATCTGCTTCGACAGCTCCACCTCCTGCTCGGCGGTCAGGAGGTTCTCCTTGCCTATCTCGCGGAGGTACAGCCGTATCGGGTCGTCGACGGCGCTTTCCTTGTCGTTGTAGACGAGGCGCTTCTTTTCCTTGGTCGACGAGGCTTCCGCTTCAGCTTCCGATTCGGCCTCGTGCTCCTTGGGCTCCGCCGGCTCCTCCAGCTGGAGGTCCTCTTCCTCGAGCTGCACGTTATTGCTCTCGAGGAGGGCCAGCACGCCGTCTATCTTATCGGAATTCAGGTAATCCTCGGGCAGGAAGTCAGACAGCTCGTCGAAGCTGATAGTCTTCTTGGCCTTCGCGTATTCGAGTAGTTTCGCTATCGCCGGATCGAGTTCAAGGTCGCCCATGCCGCTCTTCCTTTATCCTGGTTAGTTCTCCGTCTAGATACATTTTTTCATAGAGAAGGTCGTTGAGGGACAGCTCGTCGCCGTCCCGCTCGGCGTCGTACTCGCGGATACGCGATACGACGCGCTGTTTCCTGGCCTCGAGCGCCCGAAGCTTGACTCGGCGGACCCCGTCGAGGACGAAGCGATCCGGATTGATCGAGTACGCCCCGTCGGATATCCTCTGCAGTATGAACTCCTTGAGCCCCGCGCTCGTAAGGCGCTCGACGACGGCGGCTACCTGCTGGTCGCCGCTCCTGAAGCACTCCTCCATGACGATGAACGCGTCCTTCAGCGGCTCATCGTCGAAATCGGCCGGACCTATCTCCGAGCGCGCGGCCTCGAACAGCTCGGCGTTGGCGATGATCGCGGCCAGCAGCTCGGCGTCGGCGCTCGGCGCGAAATCGTCCGACGCGGTCCGGACTGGCGCCTGAGCGGGCCGCCGAATCGTCCCCTTATCTAAGAATCGTAAGAAATCGCTCCTGACTGAAGCGGGATCTGCGCCCAAACGAGAGGACGCGGCCAACATGAGCGAGTCACGCCGTATATCCGACGATAGACCCGCCAGGAACGGGAAAAGATACTCGAACGCCTCCGCTTTTGACTCCGAATCACCCGCCCGAAGCCGAGAGGCGGCATTTTCTAATATAAAATCATCGCAAGTTATAGTGGAAGCGGCATTTTTTTTCAATCGCTCGGGACCCTTTTTTTCGAGTATCTCGGCGGGATCCTTAGCGCCCTCTATCCTGAGCACCCGGGCGCTCAGGCCCTTGGCCTCGGCTATGCCGATAGCCCTCTCCGCGGCGCTGATCCCGGCGCCGTCGCTGTCGAAGCTCAGGACCAGGGTCGACGCGTAGCGCTTGAGCAACGCGGCCTGCTGCTCGGTGAACGACGTGCCGAGCGGCGCGACCGCGTTGGAGACCCCCGCCGCGTGGAAGGCTATCGCGTCCATGTAGCCCTCGCAGAGGATGGCCGTCGAGCTGGTCCTCATCGCCTGCGCGGCCTCGGGAAGGGCGAACAGCGTGTCGTGCTTCTTGAAGATGGCCGTCTCGGGCGAGTTGATGTACTTGGGGCCGTCTCCGCGCAGCAGCCTGCCCCCGAAGGCGACCACCCTGCCCCTGGCGTCCGCTATAGGGAACATAAGCCGGTCGGAGAAGATCGAGGTCTCCGGGTATTTCTTCGAGAAGAGGCCGGAACGCGCCAGGAACTCAGCCGAGTACGACTTGCCGCGCAGGAAGCGGTACAGCCAGGATCGTTCGGCCGGGGCGTAGCCGAGCCTGAACGAGGCGATCACCTCGTCGGGCAGGGCCCTGCGCCGGGCGTACGCGAGGGCCTCGGCTCCGCGCGGGTCGGATACGAGGAAATGCCTGAAGGTGCCCGCGAGGCGCTCGTACAGCTCGTAGAGCGACTCGCGCTCCTTGGCGGCCCGGGCCTCCTCCGGGTCGTCGTCCCCTTCGTACGAGATGGCGACGCCGGCCTTCTCGGCGAGCGTCTCGAGGGCCTCGACGTAGCCGCACTTCTCGATCTCCTTGACGAAGGTGATCGCGTCGCCGCCCTTCTTGCAGCCGAAGCAGTAGAAGAAGCCTCGATCCTCGTTGACGCCGAAGGACGGCGTCTTCTCGTTATGGAACGGGCAGAGGCCGACCCATCGCGAGCCTCGCTTCTCGAGGCGCACGTACTCGCCGACTATCCTGACTATATCGGTCCTGGATACGATGTCCTGGACGACGCGCTCCGGGATGCGCCTCATCTGCCCGCTGGCTTCACGGCGAGCGACGCGGCCTTGACGTGCTCGTCGAGGGTGGCTGAGAAGTAGTGCTCGCCCGCGGCCTCGTCGACGAGCCTGAAATACAGGTAGTCCGATACGGCCGGCCTCAGGGCGGCGGAGATGGCCGTCATGCCGGGGTTGCAGATGGGGCGCGGGGGGAGCCCGGGGCGCCTATAGGTATTGAACGGGTCGTCGATCCGCAGGTCGCGGTCGAATATCCTGCTCGGGTGCGGCTTCCCCTGGCGTTCGGTTATGACGTAGACGACGGTGGCGCAGGACTGCAGCGCCATGCCTATCCTCAGGCGGTTCATGAAGACGCCGGCCATCAGCGGCGCCTCGGCCGGTACCCGGTACTCGCGCTCGACGATGCTGGCGAGGATGACGCGTTCGTGCAGTTCCTCCGGCGACAGGGCGGCCGATTCGGGCAGCGCCTCGGCGACGCGGCGCTTGAACGTCCCGACCATCAGCTCGACGAGGGCCTTCCCGCCGGCGTCGCGGGGCAGCAGGTAGGTGTCCGGGTACAGGTAACCGTCGAGCGATTCGGCCGCGACGCCTAGCTCGCGGGCCAGGGCGGCGTCGTCCGCCGCGGCCAGGACGTCTTCGGCGGCGGCTACGCCGGCGGCCTCGGCGGCGAGCGCGACGGCGCGCACGGTTGCGCCCTCGGGAATGGTCAGCCGGAGCAGCGCCTGCCGCCCCTCGGCTATCATGCCCAGGATGCGGCTGCCGCTCATGTCGCCCTCGACGCGATAGGTGCCGGCCTTCAGCGAATGCTCGAGCGACCGGGCCTTCATCATCAGCTTGAACAGCAGCTCGGAGCGTATGATACGTTCCTGGGCGAGCCGCCTGGCTACGGCCGAGCCGGACTCGCCCTGGCCGACCGTGAAGAGCGTCCCGCCGTCGCCGACCGCGCCCGTGGGCTCGTCGTAGCGGGCCGCTATAGCGAGGGCGCCGAGGCCGAGGGCGACGGCGACGATGACGAGGAGAGCGACGACCGCGAAGGCGGTCTTGGCGGCCTTGGCCGCCCCGCCCGCCGGTCCGGCCGAGCCGCGGCGGGTCATACGCGTTCCTCCGAGCCGGAATTAGCGGCGTACAGCCCGGGCAGTCCCTCGAGCTCCTCTACCGATAGGTTCTCGTAGAGGATGAACCTGAACCGGTCGAGGGCCTGGCGCTGGTTCCTGTCAAGCCGTTCCTCGGCGGCGGATAGCGAGACGTAGAGGCCCGCCAGCTCGGATCCGGCCAGCTCGACGGAGAACTTCGACTCGTATAGGGTTTTAAACGTCAATCTCTACGCCTTCCCTGGCCAGGACCACCTCGATGCCGTGGTCCTCGATATGCTTAAGGTACCATGACGCCGACTTCAGGATCGAGCCTATCTTCTGGTCGCCGTAGGCCGGCTCGTGGTGGAACAGGACGAGGCGCTTTATGTTCCACGAGGCGGCGAAGTCGGCGGCTAGGCTGAACGACGAATGGCCCCAGTATTGCTTCTCTATCGCCTCGCCGAGCGTGTACTGGGCGTCGATGATCAGCGCGTCCGCGCCCCTGAAGTACGACTCGTTCTCGGGCGTACGGTTGAAGTCCTTAGGGTCGAGCTCGGTATCGGTCGAGTAGATGGCCTTCTTGCCGGCCTCCTCGATGGCGTAGCTATAGCAGCCGCCCGGATGGCTCATCGCGCGGTGCATGACGCGTACGCCGCCTATGTCGACGCGGCCGTCGAGCCGTATGAACTCCTTGGCGGCGGCCATGTCGTCGAGGCCTACCGGGAAGTACGGCGCCTTCATCTGCCCCTCGAGTATCTCGCGGAGCCTGGGGTCGGGACTGTACATGCGCAGCCTCGTCCTCGGGTCGAACGCCGGTCCGAAGAACGGGAAGCCCTGGATATGGTCCCAATGGAAGTGCGAGAAGAACAGGTGCACGTCCGCCGGCTTCCGTTGGGCGGTGATCTCGTTGCCGAGGTTCCTGATGCCGGTGCCGGCGTCGAATACGAGGCGGCACGGCTCCGAGGTGATCACCTCGACGCAGGCGGTGTTGCCGCCGACGGTCGAGAACAGGTAGTCGGGCAGCCGCGCCAGGAAGATCTCCCGCGACTCCTGGGATTCCAGGTCAGCCGGCGTTATGCGCTGGACTATCGAGGATATCTTGCTCCGTAGCTTTGCCGGGGTCAGCGGCGTCGGAAGCGAGCCGCGGGCTCCCCAAAAGCGTATCTTCATCGATCGTCTCCAATGCCTTGCCGTACGGTATGACGAGGGTCCGGTTGGCCCGCCTGCGGGCTAGCCGCTCGGCGATGTCCCCGGCTCCGATGACGGGTCCCTTGCCGATGCCCGGGCAGGAGCCGGCCTCTTCCCGCCAGTCCTCGAGGCTATCGAGGATGCCCGGCCAGAATGGGTACGTCGAGCACTGTATCGGCCGCGACCCGTACGCGGCGCATCCCCCGTCGCTCCATAGTATACAATCATTATTCGGCTTTTCCTTCAACGAAATCGCCATCCCCGTACCGATATCGACGGCGCGCAGGTACGCGTCGACGAAGGCCCGGAACGGAAGCCCCGACCGGGCCGATAGGCGACGCAGGTCGTCGGCGGATAGGAAGACGTAGCCCGGCTCGTGCCTGCAGCACGCGGAGCACCTGACGCACTCGAATCGCAGCCCCTCGCGCCAGAACGGTTGGTTCATCGGGTTCCTCGCATATAAAGAAGGACCGCCTAACGGCGGTCCTTGTAGGATGGAGAGAGAAGGATTTGAACCTTCGAAGGCTTAGCCAACAGATTTACAGTCTGCCCCCTTTGACCACTCGGGAATCTCTCCAGGGTTAATCCGATCGCCACCGGACTTTCTTGAGCCATCTCCCGGAATCGAACCGGGGACCTCGAGATTACAAGTCACGCGCTCTGCCAACTGAGCTAAGATGGCGTCGAACGAGCGCTACTATACAGAACGATCGTGAGCGCGTCAAGCCGGGCGAGCAAAAAAAACTATCGGAGCGGCGCGAAGAATCCGCTCTCGTCCTTGCCCGACCTATCGCGCAGGTAGACCTCCACGCTGAACGGCAGGTAGCTCTTGCCGAAGCCGTCGTCGGCGGACGACAGGTACGACAGCCTATAGCGGCCGGTGCGAGCCTCCCGCACGTCCTCGGCGACGACGGCCAGCCCTTCCGGCCTATCGGCCCGGTATATCGAGCCCCCGCTCCGTTCGACGAGGAAGGACAGGGCCTCGGACGGGCCGCCCTTGCCGACGATGACGGCGTAGAGCGCGATGCCGTTGCTCTCGAGCAGAGACGCCAGCTCGGCGAGCGACGAGCCCTCCAGGTACGCCTCGTTGACCGAGCCGGTGCCTAGGTAGACCACCGCCCTGCGCCTCGAGGAGCCGAACAGGGTGCCCGCGGCGAGGCGAAGGCCGGAATCGAAGCGCCAGTCCGCGGCCGGTTCGTAGCCGAGCGCGGCTTGGCCGATGGCCGAGGCGTCGCCGGCCGACGGCGGCTGGGCGACGCGCCCGGCGACGACGAGCCTGGCCCGCGAGTCGGTACCGGCGCCGAGCGACTCGTAGACGGCGTACGCGGCGTCCCTCGCCTCGAGCCTCATCGTCGCGAGCTCGGGCGAGCCCTCGAGAAGGAAGGTCAGGTCCACGGCGCTCGACCGATCGAGCGAGCCGTCGAACGATAGCTCCGCCGCGGGCCGTATGGACGACGCGATGTAATCGACCGGCTTGTCGCCCTCGACGCGCCGTTCCTTGGTCGATACGAGCTCGGAGATATAGAAATTCTGGTAGCCTAGCCCCGTGACGGGCCGTCCGCGCCTATCCTTGACCGTTATGTCGAGGCTGACGCGCGGGAAGGAGTCGGAGTAGACCCTGCCGACCTCGACCGAAAGCCCGGCGAACCTGGATGCCGGATCGGACAGGTAGGCTATCTCGGAGGCGTCGAAGTCGGCCGCCAGCAGTTCGCCGTTGGCGTCGAAGGCGGCGGACAGTATGCGAGGCTTCCGCCTCTCCGATCGATACAGCTCAACCGTAGCCCCGCTCTCGGGGTCTGCTAGCAGCACCCTCGACCCGTCGGCCACGAGCAGCCGGCCGTCGCCGACGGAGCGGATGCCCTCGGGCCGCGATAGCCCGGATACGCGCGCGCGTCCGAGGTAGTTGCCGTAGCGGTCGAAGGAGAAGATGGCCTTGAGCGCCGCGTCGGCGACGTAGACCACGTCCCCGACGACGGCGACGCCTGTCGGCAGGCTGAGCCCGTCGAACGACGGGTCCCGGACGCCGAAGGACAGCATCATCGAGCCGTCGCGCGAGTACTTGACGACGCGGGAGAAGCCGACGTCCGTTACGTATAGGAAGCCGTCGGCGTCGGCGGCGATGTACTGGGGGCCGGACAGCCTGCCCGGTCCGGTCTCGTCGCCCGAGTAGCCGAGCACGCGGCCGTCGGGCGACAGCCTGGCTATCCTGTCGGCCTGGAACTCGGTGACGAAGAGCGTGCCGTCGTCGAGGCGGGCGCAGGCGAACGGCCTGTCGAAGCCGGTCGAGCCGGCATTCACGGTATCGACGATGCGGCCGTTCGCGTCGACTACGAGCAGCCGGTCGGTGCCGTGCGAGACGACGATAGCCTTGCCGTCGGGCAGGGGCTCGATCCAAGAAGGCCTGGAGAACAAGACGGTATCGCCCTTGCTTCCCGGCAGCTCCGCGACGCGGACGTAGCGCGTCGGTTCGGTCAGGCCCTCGGGCGAGGCCATCGCCCCGGCCAGCTCGAGCCGGCTCTCGACGAAGGGCGAGCCGTCGGCGACGGCCAGGGCGTCGTTCCAGCGCTCGAACGCGGCGCTCGGGAGGCCGAGCCTGAGGTAGGCCTTGCCGAGCCAGTAGAGGATCAGGGGATCGCGCGGCTCGCTCGACAGGGCCCGCTCGAGCTGGGCGAGCGATTCGGCGTAATAGCCCCTGCCGAACGCCTCGACGCCGGTGCGGAACGACTCGGCCGCGAGCGGAGAGTCGATATCGTAGGCGAACTGGGCGCCGGCGGCCGATACGGCTACGGCTAAAGTCAACGCAATGACGAGCCTTCTCATCGGGATCCGACCGCCTTCTCGTAGGTCTCGAGGTGTTCTCGTATCTCCTCGTCGTCGAGCTCCGCGGCTGCTTGGCCGAGGAACCTGCCCGCCTCGGCGAGCATGCCGAGCCTCAGGTAGGTCCACCCTATCGAGTCGGCGTAGGCCGGGTTGCCGGGATCGGCGTCGAGGGCCTTGCGGCAGCAGGTCAGGGCCTTCTGCAGGTCGCGGTCCGCGCACGCGAGCAGGTAGCCGTAGCCGTTGAGCGCCGTAGGGTTCTCCGGCTCGAGCTCGAGGGCCTTGGCGTACCATTCGATGCCGTCGTCGAGCCGCCCCTGCTTCCAGCTGGCGTGGCCGAGCGCCGAGAATACCCGCGGCGACTTCTTATCGGCCTCGAGCAGCTTCTTGAGCTCGTACTCGGCCAGCTTCGCGCGCCCGGTGACGGCGTACACGTAGGCGAGCGTCATGCGGCACTGGTCGACCCGACGGTCCGGGACCGATTGCGTGACGACCTGCTCCAGGTATAGGAGCGCCTCGTCGAAGCGCCCGAGCCTCGCGTACGAGAGGCCGAGCAGGTAGGCCAGGTCGACGTACTCGTCCTCGTCGACGGTCGCCTGGCCGAGCGTCAGGATGGCGGCCTCGTAGTCCCCGGACCGGTACTCGTTACCGGCCTTCGCGATGGCGCCGGCCCCCGACGGCTTGCCCTTCCTCACGACGCCGCGCCGCCCGCCGCGCACGGATACGCCAGCACCCTCGTGACCGCCGCCAGGCCCTTGCCTATCGCGTCCTCGTCGCTGCCGGCCTCCTGGTGCGTGTCCACCTGGCCGTCCATGAAGAAACAGTACGCGTACCCGTCCGGGCCGTCGAAGAATTTGAGCGTATCCTTGTAGACGCGGCGGCTCGGGAAGGCCTCGACGACCTCGTAGCGGTGATCCGAAGGGGCGACCGGCGCGTTCACGTTGATGAACACGTCGGGCGTCCACAGCGAAATGAAGTAGTCGAGCCGCTCGGCTATCATCCGGGCGGCGGCCTCGTAGAGGAACGGGCCGGTATAGGTCGCCAGCGATACGGCGATGCCCGGCACGCCGTTCATCGACGCCTGCCTCGCGGCCGCGGCGGTGCCCGAGTATACGAGGTCGGTGCCGAGGTTCGGGCCGCGGTTGATGCCGGATACGACGACGTCGGGGGAGAACGGCAGCGCGCCGTGCGACGCGAGTATGACGCAGTCGGCCGGCGTCCCCGAGCAGCAGTACTCGCGCTCGGCGAGCTTGCGTATCTTGAGCGGTTGCCTGAGCGACATCGAGTGGCTCATGCCCGAGCGTTCCGAGTCGGGAGCCAGCGTCCAGACCTCGTGCTCGCCTCCGAGCGCCTCGGCGAGGGCCTTGATGCCGTCGCTCGCGTAACCGTCGTCGTTCGTCAGTAGAATTCTCATCGAAGCTCCTGGTCCCCTGTTCGGGCGATCGCTATACGGCGATCATACCAGCCCCGACCGATATTTCCAAGGCGTGCGGCTTAAAGCCGAAGATGCGCTCGTATTCCTCGAGGCGCGACCTGTACTCCCCTAAGGCCTGGTCGGACATCGCGCTGACCGTGCAGCCGCCGAATCCCTTGCCTATCATCCGGCTGGCCAGCACGCCGTCTATCTCGACGGCGCGCTTCACGAGCCAGTCTATCTCGGGGCAGGATATCTCGTAGCTGTTCCTGAGGCCCGACTGGGACTTGTTCAGGATCTTGGCGAACGCGTGGAGGTCGCCGTGCAGCGAGGCCTCCCTCGCCTCCTTGACCCGCTGGACTTCCTCGACGAAGAAGGCGCAGTGCCGCCTGATCCGCTCCGGCATCAGCCCCATATACTCGTCGAGGTCGTCGATCGTGAAGTCCCGGAGCCGCTTTGAGCCGGAACCGTCCATCATAGACAGGCCCTTGGCGCAGTCGTCGCCGCGCTGTCGCATCTCGCTGTCGACCGGCGGCCGCGGCACCTTCGAGTCGGTCAGGACGAGGCGCGCGTCGGCGAAGACCGAGGGAAGGCTCTCGCCGCTCTCGGCCGCGGCGTCGACGTAGACCATGGCCCCGTCGGAGCTGGCGAGCGTCGCGAGGTAGGCGGCCGCCTTGGTGTCGCGCTCGAAATAGCCGCGGTCGGTACGGACTATGGTGCGCGCCAGCTCCTCCGGCGACGGATCGAAGCCGGCCACCAGGGCGGCCGCCTTGGCGGCCGCGCACTGCAGCGCGGTCGCCGACCCGAGGCCGAGGGCCTGGGGTATGTCGCCGGAGACCGTTATATTGAAGCCCTTGAGCCCGGACGGCTCGCCCGCGTAGGCGTACAGGGCCGCCTTGACGTAATTGGCCCAGCGGTCCTCCCTCTTATACTTAAGGTTGGACAGGTTCGTGCGCTTGCGCTCGTTCAGGTCGGCGGCGTAGAAGCGTATCGACGAGTCGCGTCGGCCGGATACGGCTACCGAGATGCGCCTGTCCATCGGGAAGGCGATCATGAGGCCATCGCTTTCGGCGGTATGCTCGCCTATGAGGCGTATACAGCCGGGAGCTGAAACGACGACGTCGGGTGACGCTTCGTACTCCAAGCGATGCAGTTGGGCGATATCCGTCGTTTCCACAGTAGTCTTCATATAATGCCGCTATCATACTTCAAAAAAGCGGCTCCAGCAATGAAAAATACTTTTTTATGCGGGCGCCCCGGCCCTGCCGACTCGTTTTGACAATAGCACGGCGAGGGTATACTATACTGCTATGCGAGTCCCGTTCAAAAAGCTGCGCTTCTTGACGGCCGCCGTCGTTGCGGCCGCCGGTATAGCCTCTTGCGTCTCCGCGCCGGCCGATGCGCCCGAGCCCGTAGTCGAATCGCTCGTCACCGAGCCCGTCGAGTCCGTCGAGCCGTCCCCTGAGCCGGTCGCGATCGAGCAGCCGGCTCCGTTCGATCCGGACTCGGTCAGCGTCGAGATGAAGCAGGCGACCTTCTTCGACGTCCGGGCGCTCATCCAGGGCCTCAACTCCATCATCCAGGCGCAGGACTACGAATCGTGGTCCTTGGCCCTGACCGACGCCTATCGATCGTACTATTCGTCTTCCGATACGCTGGCCAGGATATCCGAGGCGCCGGTGCTGAAGCGACAGGGCGTCAAGCTGAGGAGCCTGCAGGACTACTTCATCTATGTAGTCTATCCGTCGAGGCAGAACGATAGGGTCGACGATATAGAGTTCATAGACGCCACCCATATCCGCGCGATCACCGTCAACGCCAAGGGCGAGCGCCTGGTACTTTACAACCTTGAAAAAATCGGCGATACATGGAAGATCGCGATCTGGAGGTAATCATGAAGCGTAGCATTTGCACGTTCGTCGTTTTAGCCGTCCTAGCCTCGGCGCCCGTATGGAGCCAGACGGCCTCGAGCGGGGAGCGAACCGTCGAGGAATCGTACCTGCAGGATCCGCTCGAGACGATGATCATCCGCGAGCAGGCCTATTCCGACAGCAAGGACATGAAGCTCGTGGCGCTTCAGTACATCCGCCAGGCGCTCGACGAGGGCCGGGCCAGCTCCGAGGTGCGCAAGGCGCTCGAGTACCTGGCCCTCGAGAGCTCCACCACCGTGGTCCGGGCCGGCGGCGTCGGCCGCGTGCTCAACAACTACCCCGACGTACGGCGCGAGGCTTGCCTGATGCTCGGCGAGATCAAGACCGAGGAGGCCAAGGACGCCCTGCTCAAGGTGGCGCTGGCGGATAACGAGCCGATGGTCATCGCCGCGGCGATACGCTCCATCGGTAAGATCGGCATCATGAACGGCGACGACGTGACGCAGACCATCGCCTTCGTGGTCAACCGTTTCGACATCCTGTTCCCCGACAACAGCCTGGCGTTCGAGAGCCTCGTCGCGCTCGAGGCGCTCGCCGAGGCGAACGGCGGCATCAAGGATCCGGCCGCGATCCGCGCCATCATGAAGATCGCCGACGGCTCCTACATCACCCCGGTCAGGCAGAAGGCCAAGGACCTGCTCACCACCCTCCGGAAGTACTCCGCCTCGTCCGGCTCCGGCAAGTAACCGGAGGCTCGCATGAAGGCCGGCGCAGGTGGCGCCGGCCTTTTTTTTACCTTATCGCCCGGAAGCGTTATATTTAATAGGAGGCGCGGCGACGATCGCGCCGGGGAGGCGATATATGGATGTCGATGGAGTGGTTCCTACCCTTCCGCCGCAGCCCATTCCCGAGCGTACCGTTCCGGTCGAGCGGCCGCCCGAGCCGGAACCTGAACCCGAGCGGGCGCCGAGGGACGACGGCTCCGGCACGATGCTGGACCTGTACGCCTGAAAAAGAAAACCGCGACGATCGACTCGCGGCCTAGGGCCGTATCGATGGTCGCGGTTACTCGCCGTCGGCGTTTGAGCGATGCCGGGCTCGAACCGGCCACCTTCAGCTCCGGAGGCTGACGCTCTATCCATATGAGCTAATCGCTCGACAGGCTAAGTAGTACGCCAGAACGCGCCCCGTTGTCAACCTTCCATTCCGCGCAGCTTTCGTATAGCA